>NZ_KI391973.1:207223-492057 GCF_000161955.2 Streptococcus sp. 2_1_36FAA | reverse complement strand
TTTATATCTCGCATTGATTAAACCTCCCTCAGTCTAAAAGCACCTTTTGAGTTAAATCTAATCAATCCAAACGCTTCTAGTTCTTTCAAATTTTCTAGCGTTTCTTTTCGTGTAAAACCAGTCTCTTTCATCAAGAATGAAATAATAGCCTCTCTGGATTCTTTTTCTTTAGGTGACATATTAGCCCCTCCTTAGTTATCTTAAACAAACAAAAAACGAGGAAATGATTTCTCATTTCCTCGTCAATTTCTTATTCAATTTTTCACTTTCTCAAAACTCTAGACACTTACAATCTAAAATATAAACAAAGACTTGTCTATCCTTCCACTCTTGACCTTCTTTTTGGAATTTTTTCCGTACTCCTTCAAGATAGAAATCAGCTTGCTCCAGTAATTTTTGCGAAGGGATATTCTGTAGATCAACATGTGCTTCTAAGCGATGAAATCCTAGTTCGCGACTGACTTGCTTGAGTTCTTCTAACATAGCTCTGGCATAGCCCTGACGCCAATATTGATTATGTATCGTATAACCTATTTCCGCCCATTGAAAATCGTCTCTAGCCAGCACAAATAAATTAACCATACCTACATGTTTTTCGCTTTTTGCATCATAAACTCCCCAAATATACTGCTGGTCTTTCTCTCGGAAATTGCGGTGCTTAGCCACCAAATCCGCAAACCAACTTTCTGTACAAATTGTCATATCTAAAAGTCCATCATCAAATGGCGATTGGGAGGGTAGTCTATTGGAAAAACCTTCCAGCCAAACTGAGTAATCCTTCTCATCCAGATATTTTAAATAAACTTGTTTCATAAATACTTACTTCCCTCTCGAATACTAAGTGCAGCCATTTCAGCTCGATGCCGCTCGATAAAATCTCTGACCCAGTTTGGATTGGTTTTGGAATAATCTCTCAGCGCCCAGCCGATAGCCTTGTTAATAAAGAATTCTGTTTGGCCAAGGTTATTTATTAAAATCTTTTCCAACAGCTCTGTGTCCGCTTCTTCTTTTCGCAATAGCTGATGATCAATAGCCAAGCGACGCAACCAGATATCCTCATCACAACTCCAAGATAAAATAGTAGCTTTGGTTTCTGGAAATTGGGCAATAATGGATCCGACCAAACGGTCTAGAAAGTCAATCGTATCCCACCAAGATTTTGTTTGGGCAAGTATTTTTAAATCTGGCAAGTCAGATGGTGTCAATAATTTCTTGCGAATCTCCAGATAGTCGAGCGCTACGTACTGCAATTCTCGATAGGGATAATTCCAAGCTTCATTAATGAAATTCCAGTCAATGACTAAGTTAGTCTGCTGTTTTAAAAAAGTCTTTGTGAGCTTCCGTCTAGCTGGAGTCTTGACTCCTAGAAACTCAAATTTGTTTTTCATATAGGCTTTCATAGCCACCGCATCATCTGGGTTAGCTACAGCTTTTAACTCTTTTACCAATTCCTCTACATCCATAGCTTACTCCAACAATTCACGGTCATAAATAGTGTAGTCACAGCGATATATCACGAGACGTTTGCCGTCAATCAGCAGCTCAGATGTTTTAGGAGCATCAGATTTATCAAGAGAGACACGATCGCCAGCATATGCTGCCAGCGGAGTCCCATTTTGAGAGCGAATTAGAATGACTTTTTTCTTTCCAGTAAAGTCGTTTTTAAAGGCTGAAATCATACGATTTAAAACGGGAACAGAATGACTATTCTCCTCAACATCTGCCGTCTTTTGATACTGGGCAAACACATCTTTCAATCCTTTTTCTTCTGCAATCAGAGAAGAACCTACATGGTCAATCTCGTACTTACCCAAGGTGATTTTGAGCACAGAAGAATCTTCCTTGGAATTTCCCTCCGCATCAACTGAGTCAAACTCCTCATTACGAGAGATGGATAGAGATTTGCCCGACATCTGGTCAATAAGCTGAGAATTTTCATCATAAGTGCGAACTGTCATCTCTAAACCAATCCATTCTTCTTTGGCATTTTTAATCCAGTTCTCAATCATCTGACAACCGGATAAGGTAATTAAACCAATGGATAACAACAAAATAATTAGATATTTCTTTTTCATACTTCCGACTCCTTTACTTTTAAAAGCTTGATTGGTCCAGCTTCCTTGTCTAAGGACTTTTGTAGCCAAACAATGTCATGCCAACGCTCAAATTTATAGCCAATTTTTGGAAAATAAGCTACTTGCTGGTAGCCTCTTTTTCGGTGCAAAGCTAGACTAGCTTCGTTTGGCAGAGAGATACAGGCTAGAAAATGCACATATCCCATCTGATCTAACAGGTATTCTAGCGCATCATAAAGCTTACTGCCAACTCCCTGTCCCCTAGAATCTAGACTGACATAGACAGATAATTCCACTGCCCAATCATAGGCGGCACGCGCATAATAAGTCGAAGCATAAGCATAACCTAAGACCACACCATCTTCTTCCGCCACCAGGTAAGGATATTTTTCCAATGTTTTCGCAATCCTATTTGTGAAATCTTCGATAGTTGGAACTTCATATTCAAAAGTAATGGCTGTATTTTCCACATAAGGCGCATAAATAGCAAGCAAGGCTGCAGCGTCTGATGGAGTTGCTAATCTAATCTCCATAATGACTCCATATTCTATTCTCATTATTTTCACTATTATACCAAAAAAAGACTCGTAAAGAGCCTTTTAAACCAAGATCAAAATAGACCAATCGCTGTGCCGTCTGCTGCAACATCCATATTGAGTGCTGCAGGACGTTTTGGCAATCCTGGCATGGTCATGACATCTCCTGTCAAAGCCACGATAAAGCCTGCTCCAAGTTTTGGTACCAATTCACGAATGGTAATTTCAAAGTTTTCTGGCGCACCCAGAGCAGCAGGATTGTCTGAGAAGCTATACTGTGTTTTGGCCATACAGATTGGTAGCTTGTCCCAGCCGTTTTTGACAATTTCGCGAATCTGAGTCTGCGCTTTTTTCTCAAAGTTTACTTTTGAACCACGATAAATTTCTGTGACAATTCTTTCGATTTTTTCTTCAATAGATAAATCATTGTCATAGAGGCGAGTGTAATGAGCTGGTTCTTCATCAATGGTTTTGACTACAGTCTCAGCCAAAGATACACCACCTTGAGCGCCGTCAGCCCAAACGCTAGCTAACTCAACCGGTACTCCGATTTCTGCACAAAGTTCCTTCAAGGTTGCAATTTCAGCTTCTGTATCAGAAACAAATTCATTAATTGCAACAACTGCTGGAATACCGAACTTACGGATATTTTCAACGTGGCGTTTAAGGTTAGCAAAACCTGCACAAACTGCTTCTACATTTTCTTCTGTCAGTGCATCCTTAGCTACGCCTCCATTCATCTTAAGAGCACGAAGGGTTGCAACAATGACTACTGCATCTGGAGAAGTTGGCAAGTTTGGAGTCTTAATGTCCAAGAATTTCTCGGCTCCAAGATCTGCCCCAAATCCTGCTTCAGTCACCGTATAATCAGCCAAGCGTAGCGCAGTGCTAGTCGCCAAAACAGAGTTACAACCATGGGCGATATTGGCAAAAGGACCACCATGAACAAAGGCTGGTGTCCCGTAAATAGTCTGAACTAGATTTGGCTTAATCGCATCTTTCAATACCAAAGCCAAGGCACCTTCGACCTCAAGGTCACGAACATAGACTGGTGAGCGGTCATAGCGATAACCGATGACAATGTTTGCCAAGCGATTTTTCAAATCTTCAATATCCGTAGCTAGGCAAAGAATTGCCATGATTTCAGAAGCAACCGTGATATCAAAGCCATCTTCGCGTGGAATACCATTGACTGGACTACCTAAGCCAACAGTCACATGGCGCAGAGCTCGGTCATTCAAGTCAACCACACGTTTCCAGATAATGCGCCGCTGATCAATTCCCAGAGCATTTCCCTGATGAAGATGATTATCAATGAGGGCAGACAGGGCATTGTTGGCAGTCGTAATGGCATGCATGTCTCCAGTAAAATGCAAGTTAATATCTTCCATAGGCAAGACCTGCGCATAGCCACCGCCAGCTGCTCCTCCTTTGATCCCCATTACTGGACCCAAAGACGGTTCGCGGATGGCAATCATAGTTTTCTTGCCAATCTTGTTCAAGGCATCCGCAAGACCAATGGTAATAGTTGATTTCCCTTCACCTGCTGGAGTTGGATTAATAGCCGTTACCAAAATCAGTTTACCAACTGGATTTTTTCTTACCTCAGAAATCTTATCAAAGCTAAGCTTAGCCTTGTACTTACCATACAGTTCCAAGTCATCATAGTCAATGCCAATTTTTTTCACCACATCCACTATAGGCTGTAATTCAATACTTTGAGCAATTTCGATATCTGTTTTCATCAAATTCTCCTTCATCCATTTAGTATATAGATTATAACAAAAAAAGAGTAAAATCTACACAATTTAACTCTTTTTAAAAAATATTGTTCGTGTTTTGCTTTGCGAAAACTAGAATTCATCAGATAAAATTATGAAATTCACTTGAAACTTTATAGAAATCTAAACTTTAAGTTGTAATTCCTTTAATCAAGAAATCCACTCAAAAGAATCTCCGGATGGTATTTATTTAAGACATCATAGATATCATACTGGTCTTCATCTAATTTATCAATCGAAATTTCGTAATCAGGACCATCTTGGGTATAGGGACAAATATAATGCTTTACACTTCTATGTCCTTCAGAACTATATTCGGAACGCTTCTTATAAGAAATTCTTTGAATATCTTTCCATGGAATGCTAATTTGTTCATCATCAATGCGAAAGACGAACTCATCTTTTGTCCCTGCTAGAATTGGTACGTTGCTTTCTTTTTCTTTAAATATATTTTTTATCAGATAGAGTATGATTCCGCCAAAGATCGCTGCTAAGAATATAATCATTAAGGTAGAGTGCGACAAATCATGCTCTATGCCCTTATCAATATCCATGTATATACTTATAAAAGCAACAATTCCAAATCCAAACAAGACCAATATAAACATCAAATTTGTGAAATAAAAATTCGAACCAGCGTAATATTCAAACTGATATTTCTCTTTCTCCATACTCTCTCCTTTTTTCAAAAAATTACAATCATTCCTATAGATTATTGATATGAAACAAGTAACTTCAATCTGTTTTCAAAATTTTAATTCTCAGTAGCTTTCTGTAAATATAATTATTTTACTAAATTTACTTTTTCTTGTAAAATAAAGCTATGAATATATTGATTACTTCAGGCGGAACAAGTGAAAAAATCGATCGAGTCCGTTCTATTACCAATCATTCAACTGGACAGTTAGGAAAAATTATAGCCGAAACTTTCCTAAATAAGGGTGACCGAGTGACTTTAGTAACGACTTCCAAGGCTGTCCGTCCTCTACTACATCCCAATCTTACTACAGTAGAAATTGAAAATGTCGCAGAGCTTCATGAAAAGCTGGAGCAACTTGTACACACGCACGATGTACTAATTCATGCTATGGCAGTTTCTGACTACACTCCAGTTTATATGACAGGCTTTGATAAAGTTTTAGCTAGCTCTGACCTTACAGAATTACTGAATAAGTCTAACTCAGAAAGCAAGATTTCTTCTCAGGATGATGTCCAGGTACTTTTCCTTAAAAAAACACCAAAAATCATCTCCTTAGTAAAACAATGGAATCCCGACATTCGCTTGATTGGATTCAAACTCTTGGTTGATGTTCCTAAGGAAAAGTTACTTGAGACTGCGCGAGCCAGTCTCCAAAAAAACAAAGCAGATATTATTATTGCCAATGATTTAAATAAAATTACTGAGAAAGGGCATGAAGCTTATCTAGTTGAAAAAGATAGGGTGACGCAAGCACATTCCAAGGTTGAGATTGCTCAACTCCTCTACCAATATATCCACAGGGAGGCAAAAACATGACTCAGATTACTCTAGCAGTTAGTGGTAGCATATCAGCCTACAAGGCAGCAGATATTACTAGTCGCCTAAAGAAAGAGAACTTTGATGTGGCCGTCCTCATGACTGAGGCTGCGACAGAATTCATCACACCTCTAACTTTGCAAGTTTTATCTCAAAGGTTGGTTGGTCTAGATATCATGCAAGAGCCTGATCCTAGCAAGGTCAACCACATTACCATTGCCAAGGAGACTGACCTCTTTCTACTAGCTCCTGCAACGGCCAATACGATTGCTAAATTAGCAAATGGTCTAGCAGATAATATGGTAACAGCTACTGCTCTGGCCTTACCGACTCATACTAAGAAAGTTTTGGCGCCAGCTATGAACACCAAGATGTATGAAAACCCACTAACCCAGCACAACCTAGAGCGTCTGCAAAATTTTGGTTGGAAGATTATCCAACCTCGTGAAGCTGTACTAGCTTGCGGTGATCAGGGAACAGGCGCTCTAGCTGATATAGATACAATTATAGATACTGTAAAGGAACTTATTTATGAAAAAACAATCTAAGATTGCTCAAATTGCTATTTTCTTTGCCATTATGTTGGTACTGCATCTACTGAGCTCAGTAATTTTCAACCTATTGCCAGTAGATATTAAACCAACGATTATTCATATACCTGTTATTATTGCTAGTATCCTTTATGGTCCTCAGGTTGGAATGGTCTTAGGTTTCCTTATGGGATGTATTAGTGTAATTACTAACACCATAGTGATTATTCCTAGTAGCTATCTTTTTAGCCCTTTTGTACCAAACGGAAATCTCTATTCGCTTATGGTTGCCATGGTGCCACGCATTTTAATCGGTCTCACACCTTACCTTGTCTATAAAGTTCTACACAACAAACTTGGTTTAGCTATAGCTGGAGCAGTTGGTTCTGCTACTAATACCATTTTTGTCTTGGGAGGAATCTTTTTACTATTTTCAAATGTCTATCAAGGTAATATCCAAGCCATGCTTGCCATAGTTTTATCCGCAAATTCAATTGCAGAGTTACTTATTTCGGTAGTCTTGACAGTTGGTATTATTCCTGCACTTGAAAAAGTTAAGCAATAAAATTCAAATCAATAAGTTTGTAGGGACAGTTATCCATCTGTCCTTTTTTGAATTTGTCTATATAATTTATTAGAAATTTTTGAAAAAATTTTTTCAAAAGTATTTCATCATTTTCTATATCTGACCTTTCAAAATAAGTGAAAATATGCTACAATGAAAGCGATTAGATATATTCAAGAGCGGGATGATTTATCATGATTTTCCTCTCTTCATTTTTTAAATAAAGGAGACATTCTATGACTTACCAAGAAAATTATCAAAAATGGGTCGATTTCGCTGATCTTCCAGACTACCTTCGTCAAGATTTAGAAAATATGGATGAAAAAACAAAGGAAGATGCCTTTTATACCAATCTTGAATTTGGTACTGCTGGTATGCGTGGATTGATTGGTGCTGGTACAAACCGCATTAATATCTATGTTGTCCGTCAAGCGACTGAAGGTTTGGCTCGTTTGATTGAGTCAAAAGGTGGAAATGAAAAAGAACGTGGTGTGGCAATTGCCTACGATAGTCGTCACTTCTCTCCAGAATTTGCCTTTGAATCTGCTGCAGTTCTTGCAAAACATGGTATCAAATCGTATGTATTTGAAAGCCTTCGTCCAACTCCAGAACTTTCATTCGCCGTTCGCCACCTCAACTGTTTCGCAGGTATCATGATTACTGCCAGCCACAACCCTGCTCCATTTAACGGTTACAAGGTTTACGGCGAAGACGGTGGACAAATGCCTCCACACGATGCAGATGCTTTGACAACTTACATCCGTGCTATCGAAAACCCATTCGCTGTTGAAGTTGCAGATGTAGAAGCTGAAAAAGCTTCTGGCTTGATTGAAGTCATCGGCGAAGCTGTCGACGTAGAGTACCTAAAAGAAGTGAAAGATGTGAACATCAATCCAGCTTTGATTGAAGAATTTGGTAAAGACATGAAGATTGTCTACACACCACTTCATGGTACTGGTGAAATGTTGGCTCGTCGTGCTCTTGCCCAAGCAGGATTTGACTCTGTTCAAGTTGTTGAAGCGCAAGCAACTGCAGACCCTGACTTCTCTACAGTTAAGTCTCCAAACCCAGAAAACCAAGCAGCCTTTGCCCTTGCCGAAGAACTTGGTCGTCAAGTTGGTGCAGATGTTCTTGTCGCAACTGACCCTGACGCTGACCGTGTTGGTGTGGAAGTGCTTCAAAAAGATGGTAGCTACCTCAACCTTTCAGGTAACCAAATCGGTGCTATCATGGCTAAATACATCTTGGAAGCCCACAAAAATGCTGGAACTCTTCCTGATAATGCAGCTCTCTGCAAATCCATCGTATCAACTGACTTGGTAACGAAGATTGCTGAAAGCTACGGCGCAACAATGTTCAACGTCTTGACTGGTTTCAAATTTATCGCTGAAAAAATCCAAGAATTTGAAGAAAAACACAATCACACTTACATGATGGGATTTGAAGAAAGCTTCGGTTACTTGATCAAACCATTTGTACGTGATAAAGACGCCATCCAAGCCGTTCTTGTCGTTGCTGAACTTGCTGCCTACTACCGCTCACGTGGTTTGACACTTGCTGACGGTATCGAAGAAATCTACAAAGAGTACGGCTACTATGCTGAAAAGACCATCTCTGTGACTCTTTCAGGTGTAGACGGTGCTGAACAAATCAAAGCCATCATGGCTAAATTCCGTAACAATGCTCCAAAAGAATGGAATGCAACAGCTATCACTGTCGTAGAAGACTTCAAAGCCCAAACTTCTACTGCTGCAGATGGCACTGTAACAACCTTGACAACACCTCCAAGTGATGTTTTGAAATACACACTTGCGGATGGTTCATGGATCGCTGTTCGCCCTTCTGGAACTGAACCAAAAATCAAGTTCTACATTGCAGTTGTAGGTGAAAGCAACGAAGATTCACAAGCTAAGATTGCAAATATCGAAGCGGAAATCAATGCTTTTGTAAAATAAGAAATTATAAAAGATGAGACCAACCAATCTCATCTTTTTTTCGTATCAAATCTAAGCAATTTTAGAAACTTTATGGCATACTAGTTTTATCAAAAGAAATGAGGATGATTTATGGAACAATTTGCTCAAAATATTAAAGACTTAGAAGTCACAACTGTTGATCGTGCTCGCCAAGCGATTGCTGACAAAGAAACTGCAACTTTCTTTATTGGTCGCAAAACTTGCCCTTACTGCCGTAAGTTTGCTGGAACATTAGCTGGTGTCGTAGCTGAAACTAAAGCACACATCTACTTCATTAACAGTGAAGAAGCTAGTGAATTAGAGAAACTGCAAGCCTTCCGCTCTGAATATAGCATTCCGACGGTTCCTGGTTTTGTTCATGTTCAAGACGGCCAAGTAGCAGTTCGTTGTGATTCTTCTATGACTGCAGATGAAATTAAAGCATTCGCTCATCTATAAAAATAATAGCTAGAGATTATTCTCTAGCTATTATTCGTTTTCCGTAAAAGTTGTTCAATTCTATTGTTATTTTTTTACAAACTATTCTAGTAGATCATTTTTCTTTTAAGAAAAATATTGGAAATTCATGCTCCTCTAGCCTATCATCAAGATTAAAGTGTTTTGTAAACCATTTTCTATATCTTTTAAAAAGTAATTCTAATATATAGATCAGCACAAATAACAAGATGAAGATGATAAAAGAATAGATTTTATTTTCATTATTGAAGTCTGTTATATTAAAATGTATTATAAAATAAAAATATATAAGGGGACAGATGGGCAACAAATTTAGATAAAGCAAATAACTGAGTAGGAATAGAAATTGGTGTTTCCTTGATCTTCTTCTGTAATGTCTTTTATATGTTTTCGTTATTTTATTGAATAAAGGAAACCTCCCTCTGCCAAATCTATAATATTTTGGTAAGGCATGATAGCCACACCAATGAAGGATTTTAAAATTTAACTCACGAATTAAGAAAAATAAATTGTAACAAATAAAACAACAAATTAAGATAGAACTGATTTTTGCATGATTAGAATATAATTCGCGAATAAAAGCAAAATATGCAAAAGCCAAAAAATAATTGAAACATGCTAATATAAAATAGAGAATACTAGCAAATATACTACGAGCTCCTATAAAATTTTTATCTGAATAATCTGGTCTATAATCCATATAAGTTACATAATCCCATTCTTTCTTCATAAACCTATGCTCTAAATTGAAATGAACGTTCATTTATTAAATGCCTCCCACATCTTCTGCTGGGGTTTGGCAAAAGGATACTTCTCAAATTCATCTGGATGTAGCCACATGACCTCTCCATCAGCTACGATCTGGCTATCATTAACTCGGCCATAAGCTAGCTGGATATGCCACTTGCGATGGCTGAAGACATGTTGCACCTTTGGAAAAGACTCCTGCTGCCAATCGACAATCAAATCATAATCCTGTTCAAAACTTTCTTGAGGAGACAAATCCGGACTTGGCTGATTTTCAGCTATCTCAAAGAGGGACATCTGATTTTCAGTTTGAAATTCCTCAACTTCAATCAAGGGAAAATGCCAAAAACCTGATAACAAGCCAGCAGTTTCATTCTTTTCAAGCAAGAATTGTCCCTGCTCGTTTTCGATAATCAAGCCCTGAAGATAGACCGGAACAGGCTTCTTTTTAGGAGCTTTAATAGGATATTTATCCATAGTTCCATGTAAATAGGCTGCGCTGAACTCTTTTACAGGACTATCTTCTGGATGAGGATTAAGAGGAGCTTCGATATCTGACCCCAGATCCATCAGTGCTTGATTGAAATCTCCGGGCCTGTCTGGATCAATCAGAATCTCCATCATAGCCTGAAAGACCTTCCGATTGCTGGGTTGACCAATATCTAAATCCACTTCAAACAATCGACTCAGCACCCGCATGACATTGCCGTCCACTGCAGGCTCAGCTAGACCAAAGGCAATACTAGCAATAGCACCAGCCGTATAAGGTCCAATTCCTTTGAGGCTAGCAATCCCTTCATAGCTATCAGGAAATTTCCCAGCGAAATCTATCATTATCTGCTGGGCTGCTTTTTGCATATTTCTCACCCGCGAATAATAGCCCAAACCTTCCCATGCCTTGAGCAGTCTATCTTCTGGTGCCTGTGCTAAGTCAGCTACTGTCGGGAACCAGTCAAGAAAACGCTCATAGTAAGGAATCACCGTATCCACCCGAGTCTGCTGCAGCATAATCTCAGAAACCCAGATATGATAAGGATTATTTGTTCTACGCCAAGGCAGATCGCGTTTGTTTTTATCATACCAAGTTAATAATTTCTCGCGAAAAGAAGCAATTTTACCTGCCTCCCACATCTCAATTCCGTATTCTTTCAAATTTAACATAAATCTAGTATAGCATAAGGATAAAAAAATTGGAGAGCTTACGCCCCCCAATTATCTCATATCGTTTAATAATGACCAACTGCCTGACTAGCTGTAATCAAGGTCAGCTTGTAAACATCATCCGCATTACATCCACGAGAAAGATCATTAACTGGATGATTAAGCCCTTGTAAGATAGGACCTACTGCGGAGAATCCACCCAAACGTTCAGCCAGTTTGTAGCCGATATTACCAGCTTCAATGCTAGGGAAGACAAAGACAGTCGCTTGACCAGCCACTGGGCTGCCAGGTGCTTTCAGCTCTGCAGTTGCAGGCACGAAAGCTGCATCAAACTGCAATTCGCCATCGATAGCCAAATCTGGACGCATTTCCTGAGCCAGCTTAGTTGCCTCTACGACCTTATCAACCTTTTCTCCAAAACCAGAACCTTTGGTAGAATAGCTGAGCATGGCAACTTTCGGATCAATATCAAAAATTTGTGCTGTCAAAGCTGAGTTAATAGCAATCTCTGCTAAAACATTGGCGTCTGGATCAATATTGATGGCACAGTCACTAAAAATGTAGCGCTCATCATCACGAACCATTAGAAAGGCACCAGAAGTGCGCGAAACCCATGGCAAAGTCTTGATGATTTGAAGAGCAGGTCTAACAGTCGCTGCTGTAGAGTGAATAGCGCCTGAAACCATTCCTTGAACCTTACCAAGATAGACTAGCATAACACCGAAATAATTGACATCTTCCTTCAACAATTGACGCGCTTCGTCTGCAGTAATTTTTCCTTTACGACGCTCGACAAAAGCTTCCACCATTTCCTCAAAGCAAGAACAGTTTGTAGGATCAATGACCTGATACCCTTCTGTTATTCCTTCTATTTCTAAATAAATACGAATTTTTTCAGGATTACCCAAAAGAACTGGAGTAATACTAGTTTCTTTTACAAGGCGCTTAGTTGCTTGAAGAATACGAGGTTCTTCTCCTTCAGGCAAGACAATTTTCACTTCTTTATCCTGCAAGGCATCACGAATATCATCAAAAATTTTCATATTTTGTTAATCTCCTCTTAATTAATTTTTAAATGTCTGAACTACATGTTCAAAATCTGTTGGAAGAGGACTGGCACGTCCAATTTCCTCTCCACTGAATGGATTGTAAAATTTCAAAGTATGACAGTGAAGAGCTTGGCGACTGATACCTTCAGTTAAGCTTCCACCATATAAATCGTCTCCCAAAAGTGGAAAGCCGATATGTGAAAAATGAACTCGAATCTGATGCGTCCTTCCTGTATGAAGGTGAATATCCACTAGATAGATGTTGCCAAATTGCTCAATCACCTTGTAACTAGTATGAGCATATTTACCTCCTTTGGCAACTCTTCGTGTAATAATACTATCTTCATCACGCGCAATCGGAGCAATAATTTCCCCTTCTTTTTCTAAAAGACCATCTCCCTTAACCAGGGCTAAATAACGCTTCTCAATAGCTCTTTTTTGTAATTGTTTATCCAATCGTGCATGGGCATAGCCGTGTTTGGCAAATAGCATAAGACCGCTAGTATCCTTGTCCAAACGTGTCACAATATGGACTTGATGATTCTCATAACCAGAATCTATATAATAAGCTTTGACATAATTAGCCATAGTATTAGAATGGTTCACGCTAGGAATGCTTGCGACTCCAGCTGGTTTATCAAGTATTAAAAAATGATCATCCTCAAAAACCACTTCTAGTTTTTTCGAAATCGCTTCTAAACTTTCAAAACCTTCTTCCTTGGGAATATCGATCGTAACTTTATCACCAATGTCTAACAAGTAAATTGCATTTTGCGGTTCGTCATTTACTAAAATACCTCCGCCTCTAAACTTAATTTTAGCAAGAAGCCCCTTTGAAACATCATGTTTTTTGAGAAAAGTTTTGACTTTGACATGTTCATCTGCAATAAACTCAAATCTCATCGTCTACTTCTCCAATAAAGGCATCCTTAACTCGGTTCCAAAAGCTCGTATGACTTGGGCTAGCGACAAAATGTATTTTATGATTATCTATTTGAAATTCAACCTTAGCAATATGCTTGAAAGTATAAGTTCTATTATCCACCGAAATCGTATGCTGATCATTTCGAGTTGGAAAGATTTCAATCTTATCTTTTTTGGGAACAATAATAGACGAGCCCAAAGTACGATATACACGATTATTAAGACTAGCCACCTCAGCAATTTGCAAGGCCTCGATTGTCGGATGGAGAACTGCTCCACCTAAGGACTTATTGTAAGCCGTACTGCCTGTCGGAGTAGAAACTGAAATCCCATCCCCTCGGAAGCGTTCAAAGGCCACATGGTTAATCATGACATCAGCGACCATAGTCCGATCTGATCGCTTTATCGTAGCTTCATTCAAAGCTAGTTTAGTTTTTACAGAACCATCCTCAAGAAAAATTCTAACATTTAAAATCGGATAGGAAACCTGAGCACCTGTGTCCAATTTTAGATTATCTATTAACTTGTCAATTTCGAAATCTCGGTAATCAGTATAAAATCCTAAGTGTCCAGTATGAACACCGACAAAACGAACTTTATCTAATTGGTTTTCATACTTGTGAAAAACAGACAGGAGCATACCATCTCCGCCTACAGAAATAACTATATCAGGATTTTTATCAGTTAAAATGAAACGATTCTGCCTTAGTTTCTTAATCAACAATTGGCAGACTTCTTTACTTTGAGGTTTATAATTGCTAAAAACAGCAATTTTTTTATCTGTATTCTTCATCTGTATCGTCACTATTTCCTACGCCGTCATTTAACATCCGATAAGGAGGATCAAAAAGAACCTGAGCCTCTTGAATATCATGGCGAATTTCACCCATTGTTTTATCCAATTCATAGGCAATTCGAGCTGTTATTTCCAACCTTTCCTTAATTTCTTGAGGAAATTCTCCCTTATATTTATAATTCAGAGAATGCTCAATTGTCGCCCAAAAATTCATGGCTAAGGTCCGAATTTGAATTTCAGCCAAGACAACTTTATTACCGTCAATTGTATCAACAGGATATTCAACTATCACATGATAGCTACGGTAGCCACTTGGCTTCTTATAAGTGATATAATCTCGCTCTAGAACAATCTTCATATCTTTCCGCTGACGCAAGACTTTCAGAACTTCAGTGATATCATCCTCAAATTGAACCATAATTCGAAGTCCTGCAATATCATTCATATCACGGTCTAAGTTTTCTAAACTTATTCCATGCATAACCATCTTCTCTTGGATACTTTCAATAGACTTGACCCTACCGGTTACAAATTCTATAGGTGAGTGTCGTTGTTGCTTGCGGTATTGCTTTCGAATCCCACGCAGTTTGACTTTTAACTCACCAACAGCTTGGACATAAGGGTCTAAAAATTGTTCCCACTCCATAAACGCGCTCACCTTGTCATTTTTAATTATTTTATATAAAATAAATACGTCTATTATTATAACATAAATCGTTTTCAAACGAAAGAAAAGGATCAACAATGAACCATTTAGAGATTGAATACAAATCCGGATTAAACAAAGAACAATTCGACAGTCTGCTACCACTTTTCAAAGATATTACCCCTGTAAAACAAACAAATTATTATATCGATACTCCCGATTTTTTTATTAGAGACCACAAAATGGCCTTACGTATCCGTCGTTTTGAGGATTCAGCTGAGCTGACTTTGAAGGTATCACAAGGGGTAGGAACAATGGAATACAACCAAGCTTTATCAGCAGATGAAGTTAATTCTATAATTGGGAGTATGACTCTACCAGAGGGAGAGATTCTTGAAAACTTGAAGAAAACGAAGATTCAGCTGAATCAATTAAATATCCTAGGCCACTTAACCACCATTCGCAGAGAAATGAAACATGAGTTTGGACTTCTAGCTCTGGATGAAAATTTTTATTTTGATGTTCACGATTATGAAATCGAACTTGAAGTTCAAGAAGCTGAAGATGGAAAAGTTAATTTCTTTGACTTTCTACAAGAAAACAATCTCCCGTACACACCCCTAAAAAGCAAGATCGCTAGATTTGCTAAAAACTTGCCAAATAGCTGAAAAATTCTTATATTTTTGATAAAATAGTAATCAGAAAATTAAAGGAGTTATCTTTAGGTATGTTTGGTTCAATCAATGACAAAAAGAACATGAAATTATTCTCGCTCAACTCAAATCATGCTATCGCTGAGAAGATTGCAAAAGCTGCTGGAATACCGCTTGGGAAACTTTCATCACGTCAGTTCTCTGATGGAGAAATCCAAGTCAACATCGAAGAAAGCGTACGTGGCTTTGATGTTTTCATCATTCAATCTACAAGTTTTCCAGTAAACAACCATTTGATGGAACTGCTCATCATGGTAGATGCTTGTAATCGTGCCAGTGCTAACTCAGTTAATGTTGTAATTCCTTACTTTGGTTACGCTCGTCAAGACCGTACAGCGGCGCCTAGGGAGCCAATCACAGCAAAACTAGTAGCAAATATGTTAGTAAAAGCAGGTGTGAATCGAGTACTGACTCTTGATCTACACGCTGTTCAAGTGCAGGGATTCTTCGACATTCCTGTTGACAATCTTTACACTGTTCCTCTTTTTGCAAAACACTATTGCGATAAAGGCTTAACAGGTGATGATGTTGTCGTTGTAAGTCCAAAGAACTCAGGTGTTAAGAGAGCTCGTAGTTTAGCAGAACATCTAGATGCTCCTATCGCTATTATAGACTATGCTCAAGACGATGCTCACCGCAATGAAGGGTATATTATTGGTGAGGTAGCTGGTAAGAAAGCGATCTTAATTGATGACATCTTGAATACTGGACGTACCTTTACTGAAGCTGCTAAAATTGTCGATCGAGAAGGAGCAACCGAAATCTATGCGGTTTCAAGCCACGGTATCTTCGTTGACGGTGCCGCTGAAAAATTAGATGCTGTTCCGATCAAAGAAATTTTAGTAACCGATTCTGTAGACACCAAAGAAAAAACTCCAAAAAACATCCAGTATATCACAGCAAGTGAGTTGATTGCTGATGCTATTGTCCGCATCCAAGAGAGAAAACCAGTCAGTCCTCTCTTTGCATATAATAAAAAATAAGGACTGAAGATGATTTATTTTGACAATGCAGCCACGACCCCTCTTTCGTCTGTAGCTATCCAAAAGATGACCGACTTAATGGTACAGGTCTATGGAAATCCATCTAGCACTCATCAACATGGACGAGAGGCTAGCAAGATTCTTAGACAGGCCAGGCAGACTATTGCTCAGGTATTGCGAACTAATGCCAAAAATATTCTGTTCACTTCTGGTGCTACCGAAAGCAATAATACCATACTAAAAGGCTATGCTCTCAAGCATCAAGATCTAGGAAAACACATTATTACGACAGCAATTGAGCATCATTCTGTTTTAGAACCCTTACACCATTTAGCCGAAAAATACGGATTTGAGATTTCTTTTATCCAACCAGTCGACGGAAAGATACGAGTAAAAGATATAAAGGATGCACTTCGTCCTGACACAATTCTTGTTTCTACCATGTTTGCTAATAATGAGACCGGTTATCTACTACCTATTAAGGAAATTGGAGAAGTTTTAAAAGCTCATCCAGCAAAATTTCATGTAGATGCGGTTCAAGCTATGGGGAAGATTCCTATCTATCCAGAAGAATTAGGAATTGATTTTTTAAGTGCTTCAGCTCATAAATTTCACGGGCCGAAGGGAACTGGCTTCTTATATGCTAAAGATTTCCACTTTGATAATCTACTTCACGGTGGAAGCCAGGAAGATAAAAAAAGAGCTGGTACAGAAAACATCATTTCCATTGCCGGAATGGCCACAGCACTGGAAAATAACATTGAACATATAACCGAAAACTCCAGTCACATTCAAGAGCTTCGACACGAACTTTTGAAAGGACTCGGCACTATCGACTATTATCTCAATGAACAGGAGCCTCATTTACCTCATGTGCTTAACATGGGATTTCCCGGCCAAGTAAACGATATTCTGCTGATGAAGTTAGATATGGAAGGTATTTCTGTCTCCACAGGATCAGCATGTACTGCTGGAGCGATTGAGCCAAGCCTCGTTTTGTCGGCTTTTTATGGTGAGACATCCCCCCGATTAAAAGAATCCTTCAGAATCAGTTTTTCTGATCAAAATACTGTTCAAGAAGTACAAATTTTAACAAAAAAATTAAAAGAAATTTTAGGAGAAACACATGGCCTTTGAAAAGTCAGTAGCATTAAAAGATTGTTTATACAGTTATGAAGTAAATCCAAATGTTAAAAAATTTACATTAAAGGATAATACCTTTGCCGAAACAAAAGTAGGAAACTTTGAGCTAACTCGCCTCTTAGAAGAAATTCCAAATAGTGGTCAAGGATTTTTGTTGAAGATTATTTTCAATAAAGACCTGTCAGGCTTTAAAATTAATATCACAGATAAATCTGGTCTTCGCTTAGTTAATATTTTTAAATCAGAAGATCAAAAGATTATTCAGCAGAAATTCTACTTTTTGATGGATAGTTTAGTTGAGAGAGAGATTTTTATAAAGACAGAACAATAATCCAACATTCATTCAAGAATAGCAGAGAATATACATGATTGAACTTAAATACTTAGATTCTTATAAGGCCGAACGAATCGTTCGTTATCTTGATTTTGATGAATTCATGCTAGCTTTTTCAGGCTGTGTCACTATTCCGGATAACTTAAAGGTCCTCTCTTTGACTTATAACGGTAAGGAACTTCCCTACGAAGGAAAAATAGGCAATCTCTATCGAACCATGTCACAGTTTGATTTGTCAGCATACGAAAATAAAAAAGAAAACTAAGGATTTTAGTTTTCTTTTTTATTTTTACTTTCTTGGATTATTTTAAAATAGTTGATTTTTTCACAAACTTTCTATAAAATAGAAATGAAAGGACGTGATTTTGTGAAAACTGAAAAAAATTCAAGTATTCCTCGTGCAACTGCCAAGCGTTTATCCCTCTACTACCGTATTTTTAAACGTTTTAATGCAGAAAAAATAGAAAAAGCCAGTTCCAAACAAATTGCTGAAGCAATTGGTATTGACTCTGCTACTGTTCGAAGAGATTTTTCTTATTTTGGTGAACTTGGACGCAGAGGTTTTGGCTACGATGTTAAAAAATTAATGAATTTTTTTGCTGATCTACTTAATGATAACTCAATCACCAATGTCATGCTTGTAGGCGTTGGTAATATGGGGCACGCTCTTCTCCACTACCGCTTCCACGAAAGAAATAAGATGAAAATTGTCATGGCTTTTGACGTTGATAGCCATAAAGAAGTTGGAACAAAAACTCCTGACGGCATTCCAATTTATGGAATTTCTCAAATCAAAGAGAAAATCAAGGACGCTGACATCAAGACAGCAATTTTAACTGTTCCAAGTGTAAAAGCCCAGGAAGTAGCCAATATTCTTGTAGAGGCTGGAATAAAAGGGATCATGAGTTTTTCACCTGTACATCTTCACCTGCCAAAAGAAATTGTGGTTCAGTACGTCGATTTGACAAGCGAACTGCAAACTCTTCTCTACTTTATGAAAAAAGAGCATGATTAAGCACTATAGCTAACCGTCCTTAAATGAGGTCTGTTTCCTCTCGATAACTATAATAGCTATCCCCTCCCACAATTAAATGATCCAATAAAACGAAGCCCATCATTTCGCAGGCTTCTTTTATTTTCTCAGTCACCTGATCATCATCCCTACTTGGCCTAGTCGCGCCTGAAGGATGATTATGGACCAAGATAATTGATGTCGCCATATGCTTAATCGCATAATGAAGAATCTCCCTAGGTTCTGCTAAACTCCGAGTCAGACTTCCAATGAAAATTGTCTGTTGATGAATAATCTGATTTTGTGTGTTCAAATAAAGTGCAACCAAATGCTCCTGTTTTTTATGACTTAATTCCTGTTGCATTTTCTTAGCAAGTTTTTGACTACTCAGTATACGTTCTCCTTCAAAATTCTCCGCTTTTGAAATACGACTACCCAACTCAATCATGGCCTGTAGCTCAATCGCCTTTACTTGCCCTATACCAGATATCCCCTGTAGTTCAGATAGAGTCATGTGACGCAGTTCAGTCAGACTTGATACTGATGCTAAAATTCTACTAGCTATTTGGAATACATTCTCTTTTTTATTTCCTGTACGAATGAGAATAGACAGCAATTCCTGATTGCTTAACTGCTCTGCTCCTAGTCTTACTAATCGTTCCCGTGGTAATAATGATTCCTCTTGAAATGATATACTGTACATAAAAACCTCCTTACAATCTATTTATTCGCAAAAGAAAAAAGGAAAGCATTAAACTTATGCTTCCTTCTTTTTTATTATAAGATTTATAGTTGCATTTGATTGTATGATTTATTGAAGTAGTTCAAAATCTTCTTCGGTGTTTCTTTGTATGGAGTTTCACTTTCTAAAACACCCTTAACAATTGTACGAGAAGTTGCCGCAGCATCTTCACAGGTTACCAAAGTAACCTCTGCTGTACCATCAGCTGCATCATCAACCACATCTACCCTTTCAGGTTCCACGTTTTCAACACTAGTTATTGAATAAGTATAAACTTTATCTTTATCTGTCAGATAAATCTTCATACCAGCTTTTGCTCGATCAAGAGGGGAGAAGAGCATTTCATTGGCTCCCGTAATCCCGAAAACATGGTGGCTAGCTAAAGCATAGTTTCCTTTTCCCATTTGCTGAGTTTCTTTCATAGTACCAGCGCCATAATAAAGACCTGCATTCTCCAGTCCATTAAAAATTGGTAAATTAAGGGATAGTTCAGGAATCGCAATCCCACCGATAACAGGAAGTTGTTGCGCTTTCCATTGAGCATTTAAAACTGCTTCAGTCGATAGAGGCTCAACCTTTTCAAAATTGAAACTACCTTTACTTGCTTTATTCTTCTCAATTTCTTTCTTAGATACTTTAGAAACCTGGTACTTGTTTGTATGCCAAACCATAATCATATTTCTAATTGAAGAATTAAAGATTAGGGCAAGTGCAACTAACAGTAAGATAACCGAAAGAATATTTAATATAATATTACGTCTACTACGTTTCTTCTTGGCTCTTCGTGATCCTCTAGCCATATTTTACTCCTTCTCGTCTTGCAACTCTTCTTTATCATCTGCTTCTACAGTTGTAAAGGTAACAATCTGAGCATTCTGATCAAGACGCATAACCTTAACACCCATTGTAGAGCGACCAGTTTGTGAAATATTTGCAACACTTGTCCGAATAATCACACCAGTATTGGTTATGATCATCAGATCTTCTTGACCATTGACTGTCATTAAACCAGCTAAAGGACCATTTTTCTCTGTAATATTAGCTGTTTTAATCCCTTTACCACCACGGCCTTTTGTCGGATATTCACTAGCAAGAGTTCGCTTACCATAACCCTTCTCAGTAATAACAAGAACTTCATCGTTGTCAGACACAACACCTGCTCCAACAACCTGGTCACCGTCTCTTAGGTTAACACCACGTACACCAGTTGCAATACGACTCATGTTACGAACAGCTGTCTCATTGAAGCGAACAGAATAACCAAATTTTGTTCCGATAATAACATCAGCAGCTCCATCAGTTAGGAAAACATTAATCAGCTCGTCTTCATCCTTCAAATTCAAAGCCTTGAGTCCATTCTGACGAATATTAGCAAAATCAGCCACACTAGTACGCTTGACTACCCCAAGCCGAGTTGTAAAGAAGAGATAAGAGTCCTGGCTATGATCTTGTTCAACGTTGATAATAGTTTGAATTGTTTCTCCTTCATCCAATTTCAGGAGATTCACAATTGGTAAACCTTTTGCAGTCCGGCCATATTCAGGTATCTCATATCCTTTCAGACGATAAACTCGTCCCTTATTAGTGAAGAAGAGTAGACGATCATGAGTACTAGTCGAAACAAGTTCCTTGACGAAATCATCATCCTTGACGCCTGTCCCTTGAACACCACGACCTCCACGTTTCTGAGCTGTAAACTCATCTTGGTTTAAACGTTTGATATATCCTTTATTTGACAAGGTGATCAAAACATCCGCTTCTTCAATCAGATCTTCATCTTCTAGAGAGAGAACTTCTCCTACCATAAGCTCTGTTCGACGTTCATCAGCAAATTTCCGCTTAACTTCATCCAATTCTTCTCTAATAATTGTAAGAACTCTTTCAGGTTTAGCTAAGATATCTGCCAAATCAGCTATTAGAGCAATCAATTCATCATATTCTGACTGAATTTTATCGTGTTCCAAACCAGTCAAACGACGCAAGCGCATATCGAGAATAGCCTGACTTTGACGTTCAGACAATTCAAACTTAGCCATTAATTCAGCCTGTGCTTCAGCATCCGTCTCGCTGTTGCGAATAATGCGAATAACTTCATCGATGTGGTCAAGAGCAATTAGCAAACCTGCTAAAATATGAGCGCGAGCCTCGGCCTTATCTTTATCAAAGGCTGTTCGACGAGTCACAACTTCTTTTTGGTGCTCAATATAAGCTAAAAGGATCTCACGGAGAGAGAGTATTTTAGGAACACCACCCTGAATCGCTAACATATTAAAGCTGAAATTGGTCTGCATTTGTGTCAATTTAAAGAGATTATTTAGAATGACATGAGCAGACGCATCCCTACGAACCTCAATGACAAAACGGACACCCTCACGATTAGACTCGTCACGGACAGCTGTAATACCATCGATGCGTTTTTCTTGTACTAAGCGAACAATGTGTTCATGAACCTTAGTCTTATTAACCATATAAGGAAACTCAGTTACGACAATCCGCTCGCGACCATTTTTCATTTCTTCGATTTCAGTCCGAGAACGTAAAACGATCGATCCTTTCCCCGTTTCATAAGCACGGTGAATACCTGATTTGCCCATAACTAGAGCGCCAGTTGGAAAATCAGGCCCAGGCAAAACTTCCATAATATCACGGGTTGTTGCTTCAGGATTATCCATGACTAGCTTAACTGCATCAATAGACTCCGCTAAATTATGAGGCGGAATATTAGTCGCCATTCCAACAGCAATACCAGTTGCGCCATTGACCAAAAGATTTGGAAAACGTGCAGGAAGGACTATTGGTTCTCGCTCATTAGCGTCATAGTTATCGATAAAGTCAACAGTATTCTTGTTGATATCACGAAGCATCTCAAGAGCAATTTTGCTCATACGTGCCTCTGTATAACGCTGAGCAGCAGCTCCATCTCCGTCCATGGAACCAAAATTTCCATGGCCATCAACAAGCATGTAGCGATAGCTCCACCATTGCGCCATCCGAACCATAGCTTCATAAATAGAAGAGTCACCATGCGGATGGTATTTACCCATAACATCACCTGTAATACGGGCTGATTTTTTATGTGGTTTATCAGGAGTAACTCCCAGCTCATTCATTCCATAAAGAATCCGACGATGAACCGGTTTTAATCCATCACGAACATCTGGAAGTGCACGAGAAACGATAACACTCATAGCATAGTCAATGAAACTTGTCTTCATTTCACTCGTTAGATTGACATTTACTAAATTCTTATCTTGCATTAAAAAAATGCCTCTTTTCACTTTATATAACTGTACTATTATATCATATTTTAAACATTTTTTCAGAAAATAGCCTTGATCCTAAAAACGTTTACATCTTTTAAAGTTGACCATCTGCCGTGACAAAGCATGTTAAAAGTGATAGAATAGACTTGTTTGGGACAAACCCGTAAAAAATAAAAGGAGATTTTAGAGATGACTCTTGAAAAACAACATAAAAAAGTAATCCTTATCGGTGATGGTGCCGTAGGTTCTTCATACGCATTTGCGCTTGTTAACCAAGGAATTGCACAAGAACTTGGTATTATTGAAATTCCACAATTATTTGAAAAAGCTGTTGGTGACGCAGAGGACCTTAGTCATGCGCTCGCATTTACTTCACCTAAGAAAATTTATGCAGCAAAATACGAAGACTGTGCGGATGCTGACCTTGTTGTTATCACAGCTGGTGCTCCCCAAAAACCAGGCGAAACTCGTCTTGATCTTGTTGGTAAAAACCTTGCTATCAACAAATCTATTGTAGAGCAAGTTGTTGCTTCTGGTTTCGATGGTATCTTCCTCGTAGCTGCTAACCCAGTTGATGTCTTGACTTATTCTACTTGGAAGTTCTCTGGCTTCCCTAAAGAACGTGTCATTGGTTCTGGTACATCACTTGACTCAGCTCGTTTCCGTCAAGCTTTGGCAGCTAAAATCGGTGTTGATGCTCGTTCAGTCCATGCCTACATCATGGGTGAACATGGTGACTCAGAGTTCGCTGTTTGGTCACACGCTAACGTAGCTGGTGTAAAACTAGAACAATGGTTACAAGCTAACCGTGACTTGAACGAAGCAGATCTTGTAGACCTCTTCATTTCAGTCCGTGACGCCGCTTACTCAATCATCAATAAAAAAGGTGCTACATACTACGGTATTGCAGTTGCCCTTGCTCGTATTACTAAAGCTATCCTTGATGATGAAAATGCCGTTCTACCACTTTCTGTCTTCCAAGAAGGCCAATATGGAGTTGAAAACGTCTTTATCGGTCAACCGGCAATCGTTGGTGCTCACGGTATCGTACGTCCAGTAAATATCCCATTGAACGATGCTGAAACTCAAAAAATGCAAGCTTCTGCTAAAGAGTTACAAGCAATCATTGATGAAGCATGGAAAAATCCAGAATTCCAAGCAGCTTCTAAAAACTAAGAAAAAAACATCTCCTTGTTAAAAGGGGATGTTTTTTTTGCTTTATACAGATTTGTCAGCAAAAATATCTATCAAATAAGGTACGATGAGCTCGCTCTCTAGGTCTTTCAAAGAAGAAATCCAGACAAAGTCTGTGTGCTCTTCTGGATCTAATATAATATCACACTCTTCCAAAATTCTACCCGCATAAACTAAGCGTGTGAAAACAGTATCTTTGCTAGCATCAAACTGACTATCTTCATGGATAATCTTATCAATCCGAAGGTTTTGATTAACCTCCTCCATAGCCTCACGTAGAGCGGCCTCTCTAGGCAGTTCATTCTCTTCTACACTTCCGCCTGGAATATCCCAATAAGATGTATAGACATTAGGGAGGCCTCGCTTTATTTTCGAGCGTTTGATAAGCAAATACTTCCTGTCTTTCTCGATCAAGCTATGGGCAATTAATTTTACTGTCATTGCATGTTCCTCCAAGAAAGAAAAAAGACTCCGAAGAGTCCAATTTTAAGTCATCCACCCTGAGAGAATCGAACTCCCATCTCAAGAACCGGAATCTTACGTGATATCCATTACACTAAGGGTGGCAACTCATTTATTATAACTAATTTTCACTAAAAATACAAGTCAAAAAAGAAAAAGAAGTTGAGAAAACTCAACTTCTAAATTATCTTATAATTCGATATCACCAAACAAGTCAGCCATTGAGAATCCAGTTTGAGTTTCTGGAAGTTCAAAGTCACGTTTTTCTTGACGTTTAGGACGACGTGGACGTGATTGGCGTTTTTCTTCTTTTTCTTGTCCTTCTTCTTGCGCAGGGCGTTCTTCAAGAGCTTTAATAGAAAGTGATACACGCTCATTAGCTGGGTTAACTTCAAGAACTTTAACAGTTACTTCTTGGCCAACTGACAAGACATCTTTTGGATTTTCAACACGTTTGTGAGAAATTTGTGAGATGTGAACCAAACCATCAATACCTGGCAATACTTCAACAAAAGCACCAAAGTCTGTCAAGCGTTTAACAGTACCTTCAATTACATCACCAGCAGCAAGTTTTTGTTCAACACCATCCCATGGTCCAGGTGTTGTAGCTTTAAGTGAAAGTGATACACGACCTTCTTCTTCGTTTAAGTCAAGGACTTTCACTTCAATTTCTTCACCAACTGTTACAACAGATTTAGGTGATACGTTACGCTCATGTGATAACTCAGTTAAGTGAACCAAACCATCAACACCACCAAGATCAATGAAAGCACCAAAGCTAGTGATACGAGCAACTTTACCAGTTACAACATCACCAACATTCAATTTTCCAAATACTTCAGCACGAGCTGCTGCAGCTTCAGCTTCAACAACTTCACGACGTGAAAGGATGAAGCGATTTTCTTTTGGATCAACTTCTTTAATCTTAGCATCAAATTCTTGACCTACAAAGCGTTCAGTATTACGTACAAAACGAGTGTCAAGCATTGAAGCTGGAATGAAACCACGAAGTCCTTCAAACTCAACAGAAAGTCCACCTTTAACTGCACGAGTTCCTTTAACAGTAACAACTTCTTCTTCACGACCAACCAATTTGTCCCATGCTTTGCGAGCTTCTAAACGTTTTTTAGATACTAGGTAAGTAACTGTATCTGTATCTTTACCCACTACTTGACGAAGAACGAGCAATTCAAGTGTTTCGCCTGTTTTTACAAGGTCGTTAATGTCAGCATCGCGATCATTAGTCAACTCACGAAGAGTTAACACTCCTTCAACACCAGTTCCAGAAATTGCAACATTAGCTTGGTTTGCATCAACTGTCAATACTTCAGCTGTAACAACATCACCTGGCTCGACTTGGCTAACACTGTTTAGCAAATCTTCAAATTCATTCATCTAAAAAATCCTCCAACAATCAAGTTTTCACTTGACATCCATTTTATTTTCCTAAGCGCCCGCAACGACATATTGATTTATCTTTACCGTTTTTATACCATTTATAAAGAAATAAAATACCCTAAGATATTTTATCCCCTCATCTGATATATCACCTAAGAACTGGGGTAGCTGGATTCGAACCAACGCATGAGGGAGTCAAAGTCCCTTGCCTTACCGCTTGGCTATACCCCAAAAAAGAGCGCTGACAATAGTCACTTTATCATCGTCAAAATGAACGCTAATGGAGAGAGAGGGATTCGAACCCCCGAACCCGAAGGAGCGGATTTACAGTCCGCCGCGTTTAGCCTCTTCGCTATCTCTCCGTATACAATCAACGTCATCTATTATAACACGAAAAAAATGGAAAATCAACACCTTATTTACCTAAATTATAGGTTTCTATTAAATTTTCAACAGCTTTTTCAAGTTTTTTATAGAAAGCATCTGCATTTCCGTTTTTGATTATAGCATACTGGCCGTCTAATTCTGCAATCTCACCAATTACTTTTTTACCAATAACGAGTGAATAGCCATCAAATAGATCTGCTCCTACTTTTACCTTACTATCATTAATTTGAATTTCAATCTTTTTATCTTTTTTACTCATTTCTTACCTCTTTCAAAATACTATTTTACACAAAAAGCAAAAACCTGGCAAGTGATTTCCTGCAATTAAGAAGAAAAGAGCCTTTTAGGCTCTTCCTATCAATCAACTTTGTAGATCCAACCTTCTGGCGCTTCAACATCACCAAATTGGATACCTGTTAATTCATCATACAGCTTGCGGGTAACTGGACCGACTTCTGTCTCACTATAGAACACATGGAAATCATCACCATGCTGGATACCTCCGATTGGTGAGATAACTGCCGCGGTACCACAAGCTCCGGCTTCAATAAAGCGATCCAAATCATCAATCCGAACATCGCCTTCAATCGGAGTTAAGCCCAAGCGGTGTTCTGCCAAGTAAAGCAAAGAGTACTTGGTAATAGATGGTAAGATTGATGGGCTCAGTGGTGTTACAAACTCATTATTAGCTGTGATTCCAAAGAAGTTTGCTGAGCCGACTTCTTCAATCTTGGTATGAGTTGATGGATCAAGGTAGATGACATCTGAAAAGTTACGAGTCTTAGCTATCTTACCTGGTAGGAGACTGGCTGCATAGTTACCACCTACCTTAGCAGCACCTGTACCATGTGGAGCAGCTCGGTCATATTCGTCTTGGATCAAGAAATTGGTTGGAACCAAACCACCCTTGAAGTAGTTTCCGACTGGCATAGCAAAAATCGTAAAAATATACTCCTCTGCTGGTTTTACCCCGATGATATCTCCGATACCAATCAAAAGTGGACGAAGGTAGAGAGTTCCTCCTGTTCCATATGGAGGTACATATTCTTCATTTGCACGGACAACAGCCTTACAGGCTTCCACAAACATTTCAGTTGAGACTTGTGGCATCAAGAGACGATCGCAAGTGCGTTGCAGGCGCTTAGCATTCTCATCTGGACGGAAGAGCTGGACACTGCCATCCTTGGTTCGATAGGCCTTAAGTCCTTCAAAAGCCTGCTGACCATAGTGAAGGCTTGGTGAAGACTCAGAAATATGCAGGGTCGCATCTTCTGTCAGCTTGCCTTCCTCCCACTGACCATTGCGGTAATAAGCTAAAAAGCGATAAGGCAATTTCATATATGAGAATCCTAGATTTTCCCAGTCGAGATTTACAGTCATAATCTTACTCCTCTACTTCCAAACTTCATTTTTTAGATACTCCTTATTTTACACCTTTTTAAGAAATTTTCAAGCATTATTTTCAATTTTCAGAAAATTTTGTTATTAAATTTTAGTTTGAAAAAACCAGCTCGTTTGAACTGGTTTGAAAATTATTTAATATAAGCTGAGAAGACTTCTTCGTCTGAAATGGTATCAGAAATGAAGCTGCCGTTGCTAGTTCTCTCAGACAGGCTAAGATCAGCTAGATTAATCTCATAAGCAGTTCCTTTATTGGAAAGCACCTGCAAAATCTGCTCCTCACTGGCTTCTGCTTCTGTTGTGAAGAGATCAAAGTCCACTGCTTCGCCAAAGACAGGTCCAGCCACAAAGACACGATGCGGCTTGGTCTTAAGCTCTCTCAGAACTTGAAGACCGCGATTTGCCCGACTAGTAACAGGAATATCTGCGACTGCCATACGCTTGAGCGAACCGCGCTGAGTCAGGAGGTAAAGTGAGTCTGTATTGGCGATAAAAGCTGCCACTAGAACATCGTCCTTCTTAAGATTGATGGCTTTAACCCCAGCTGCCTTAGCACCAATAACAGGTACTTCCTCAATATTGAAACGAAGGGCATAGCCATTCTTGGTCACGAGCATAACATCGTCCAGCTTAATTGGCGCCAGAGCAATAACCTGGTCACCTTCATTTTTCAGCTTGGCAAACTTGAGCGACTTAGACTTGTAGGTCCGCCAAGGACTGAACTCCTTGCGCTCCACTCGCTTGATTTGACCTAACTTAGTCGCTGCAAAGTAAGTGCCTTCCTCAAAGCTGTCCAGCAATTCTGTATAGATAACTTCTTCCTTGGTATCAAAGTTGCTAATGGTCTGGCTGAGGTGTTCTCCGATTTCTTTCCAGCGGATGTCTGACAGCTCATGAACAGGCCGGTAAATGACATTTCCAAGACTCGTAAAGATCAGCAAATGCTGAGTTGTCTTGGCCGGACTGACGAAAATCAGTCGGTCGTCGTCACGCTTGCCCATCTCCTCTAGGGTTGAAGCAGAGAAAGAACGCGGACTGGTCCGCTTGATATAGCCAGAACGTGTCACGCTGACATAGGTTTCTTCCTCAACAATCAGACTAGCTGTATCAATCTCGATAGCGTTTGCTGTATCCTGCAGCTCGCTGAGACGCGGATTACCAAACTTCTTTTTGACATCGCGGAGCTCCCGCTTCATGAGGTTATACATAGTTCGCTCATCGCCGATAATGGCTGCTAGCATGGCAATCTTCTCGCGCAGCTCTGCTTCTTCCTCTTCCAGAACCACTACATCTGTATTTGTCAAACGGTAGAGTTGGAGAGTGACGATAGCCTCAGCCTGCTCCTCGGTGAAATCATAGCTAACTTTAAGATTTTCCTTGGCGTCTGCTTTGTTTTCTGAAGCACGAATCAGGGCAATCACCTCGTCCAAGATGGAAATAACCCGAATCAATCCTTCCACAATATGGAGCCGTTTCTCAGCCTTGGCCTTGTCAAACCGGCTGCGAGCTAGAATAATCTCCTTGCGGTGGGCAATATAGCTAGTCAAAATTGGCACAATTCCCACCAAACGAGGTGTGAAATTGTCAATAGCCACCATGTTGAAGTTGTAATTAACTTGCAAATCAGTGTATTTGAAAAGATAGTTGAGAATCAGCTCGGTATTGGCGTCTTTCTTGAGCTCGATGGCAATGCGAAGGCCGTCTCGGTCAGACTCGTCCCGTACCTCAGCAATTCCGGCTACCTTGTTATTGACCCGAACATCGTCAATCTTCTTGACCAAGACCGCTTTATTAATCTCGTAAGGAATCTCGGTGATGACGATTTGCTCTTTACCACCCTTCAGCTTTTCAATCTCAGTTCTAGAGCGGACTACGACGCGACCTTTCCCAGTCTCGTAGGCTTTCTTGATCTCATCACGGCCTTGGACAATGGCTCCTGTCGGGAAGTCTGGACCAGGCAGAAACTCCATGAGTTTGTCCACCTTGGCAGACGGATGGTCAATCATATAGATAACCGCGTCAATCACTTCGGCTAGATTATGAGGTGGAATATCAGTCGCATAACCAGCGGAAATCCCAGTTGCTCCATTGACCAAAAGGTTAGGAAAGGCTGCCGGCAGAACAGTCGGCTCCTTCTCGGTATCGTCAAAGTTCCAAGCAAAAGGAACGGTATCTTTCTCGATATCCTGCAAAAGATAGCCAGCCATCTCAGACAGCCGCGCCTCAGTATAACGCATTGCTGCTGGTGGATCACCGTCCATGGAACCATTGTTACCGTGCATCTCAACTAGAATCTCACGATTTTTCCAGTCCTGAGACATACGGACCATGGCATCGTAGATGGAGCTGTCACCGTGAGGGTGGAAATTCCCCATGATGTTCCCGACAGACTTGGCAGACTTGCGGTAGCCCTTGTCAAAGGTGTTGCCGTCCTTATTCATGGAATAAAGAATACGGCGCTGAACAGGCTTCAAGCCATCGCGAATGTCCGGCAAGGCCCGCTCCTGAATGATGTATTTGGAGTAGCGACCAAAGCGCTCTCCCATGATGTCCTCAAGGGACATGTTTTGAATGTTAGACATAGGATACTAAGCCCGTAAAATGCAAAGTGAAAATAGGAAATTCTTACAGTGAGCGATGCTCGCGACAAAATTTATCATTTTCACACAGTATTTAGGGCGTGTTCAACTCCTTTCAAAGAATGTAGAGTAGTTTTTGATAAAATAAAGGATATCTTACAGGAAATTAATCCCGTGTTCAGTTACAATAAGTAACTAAACTATCCTTTCTGTAGTTTAATATTTTAAATTACGTTCTTTATTTAGTCAGTGATTGGGAAGTCTCTCCTCAGCATATTCAATCATCTTCTCGGCGGTTTCTTTGTCATAGTGGAAGCCGGTTTTGAGAGAGAAAGCTTGGGCTTCTCTGTGGAAAAAGTCCATGGTAGCAAAGAGAGACTTAGTGATTTTTTTCTGGTCAGAAAAGTCAAGCAAGGCTGTAAATTCCTTCTCTTTCTCAGCAGGCAAATACTGAAAGAGGTACTTGTAGTTCTTGCCAATATCGACAGTTCCTTTATCCGCTGCTACTTGCCAAGCTAAAAGCTTGAGCAATTCTTGCTGACAGATTCCATACAGATGATCCGTCGCATAGACAAAGTGGTTCCGATGAATGCCCTTGACTACATAAGCTGACACCCACCAGAATTCATTGCAGAATTTGTCAAAGTCAGTCGCGATGGCTGGTGCCGTCCAATAGCGCTTGGGTGTCGGTGCGTAAGGAGCAAACAGTCCCTGCGGGTCATCCAGCACCGTGAAATCCGCTTCGCTATACACCCACTCTTTGATGTGCTCCTTAGGACAAAGGGTCAAATCTATCCGATTGCCATCTTCAACGAGCATAAGATAGAGGCGACGGTTGCCTAGGACATTATGCTGCTCAATGATACGAGTGCCAAACTGGTCTAACCAAGCAAGGTCAGCCACCAGACCATCCAAATCCTCTACAATGTAGACCACATCATAGTCTTGGAACTCGTCCTTGGGAGCCTTTGGGTTTGTCCGCGAGCCGGACATGGCGACAGCGTAGACCTGTAGCGCTTTTGCAGTTTGCAAAATCACATCAAACATCTCGGTTTTAGTTTTCATGGGAATACCTGCCTTTTTAGCTGAAATTCTTGATTCTGTAGAGGACATGTCTATAAAGCGGACTCTCTGCTGGAACTTTTTCGTTATCAAACTCTTTGACAAATTCCATGCTCAGTTTTTGCATGACTTTTTGCGAAGGGAGATTGAGTAAGGATGTAAAAGAGTAAACTTCTGACAAGCCAGCTTGCTGGAAAGCAAAGTCTAGACAGGCTTGGGCAGCCTCCGTCGCATAACCACAATTCCAAAACTCTTTGCGCAGACGCCAGCCGATTTCTATAGCTTCTTTTCCAGCGAAAATCTGTAAATCCGAATGGTGCAGACCTACCAAGCTGATAAACTCCCGACTCGTCTTTTCTTCAACAGTCCAAAGACTGTAGTCATAAGCCTTAACTTCATCTTGAATACCCTGATAAAGCCGCAAGGACTCCGCTTGACTATATGGTTTTGGGAAATACTGCATGACCTCTGGATCCTGATTCAGAGCAATCAAAGCTGGCAAATCTGATTCCTGCACGTCTCGAAAGATTTGACTGACCATTTCAAGTATAGTCATATAGTCACTCATCTGCTCACCTAAATCTAAAAATAACTCTACTTTTCCTTTTTAAATTTAAAACTTTCTCCATTAGTTGCAGAAATGCCATCAGATGTAAAAGGTTGATATTCAATAGTATTTTCATCAACTTTTTTTATCTGATGACGATTACCATTAGCATCAACAATAGTGAATTGATCGCCTTTTTTATCTTTTACTTCACCTTTTTCAGCAATTTTTTCCTTACCGTTTAAAATGTTCCATTTACCTTGCTTTTCTTCAAAAACATAGGTGCTTTTTGTTTTTTCACTCTTCCATGTACCGTTTAGCCAAGCTTCTTGCGAAGAGCAAGCAGTTAGGATAAATACTGAAAATACAAGCAATGCCAGTGTATAGATTTTTTTCATAATAAAACTCCTAAATATTGTAATTATTTATAATGATTCGTTAAATAAATTTTAAAAAGCTGTTGCTTCCTCAAGCGTGAATTTAACATTATCCTCAATCCACTTACGGCGTGGTTCGACCTTGTCTCCCATGAGGACATTGACACGGCGTTCTGCACGAGCCAAGTCTTCGATGGTGACACGGATGAGAGTGCGAGTTTCAGGGTTCATTGTGGTCTCCCAGAGTTGATCGGCGTTCATTTCACCTAACCCCTTGTAGCGTTGAAGCATAGCTCCTTTGCCAAACTTGCGACGCAGGTCTTCCAGCTCACCATCAGTCCAGGCATACTCAACAACTTCGTTCTTGCCTTTGCCCTTGGACATTTTGTAAAGAGGAGGAAGGGCGATATAGACACGACCAGCTTCAACCAGCGGACGCATATAGCGGTAGAAAAAGGTTAGCAATAAGGTTTGAATATGGGCACCGTCAGTATCCGCATCGGTCATGATAATGATCTTGTCATAGTTGGCATCTTCAAGTGTAAAGTCTGACCCAACACCAGCTCCGATTGTGTAGATCATGGTATTGATTTCTTCGTTCTTAAGAATGTCGGCCATCTTTGCCTTGGCGGTATTGATAACCTTACCTCGCAGGGGCAGGATGGCTTGGAACTTACGATCACGTCCTTGTTTGGCAGAGCCACCGGCAGAGTCTCCCTCGACCAGATAGAGTTCGTTCTTAGCTGGATTCTTAGATTGGGCCGGAGTTAGCTTACCAGAGAGTAAGCCCTTGTCTTTCTTATTTTTCTTGCCATTACGGCTTTCGTCACGCGCCTTGCGGGCCGCTTCTCTCGCATCTCTAGCCTTGATAGCCTTGCGGATGAGGTTTGATGCCAACTCACCGTTTTCCAAGAGGAAGAAAGTCAGCTTGTCAGAGACAATGGAGTCCACAGCAGGACGAGCCAAGGGACTACCTAACTTGTCCTTGGTCTGGCCTTCAAACTGTAAATGCTCCTCAGGAACTAAGATTGATAAGACGGCAGATAGACCCTCGCGGTAGTCTGAACCTTCCAGATTCTTATCCTTTTCCTTGAGCAGACCCGTCTTTCTGGCATAGTCGTTCATAGCCTTGGTAATAGCGGTCTTGAGCCCCGTCTCATGAGTACCACCGTCCTTGGTGCGGACATTATTAACAAAGGATAAGATATTATCTGAATAACCGTCATTATACTGGAGAGCCACTTGAACTTGGAAACCACTTTCCTCTCCTTCAAAATAGAGAACTGGAGTCAATGTTTCCTTATCTTCATTGAGGTAGCTGACAAAGTCTTCAACACCATTCTCATAATGGAACTCTACTTTTTCGCCAGTTCGCTCATCGGTCAAAGACAAGCGAACATTCTTAAGAAGGAAAGCAGATTCTTTAAGCCGCTCGGCAATAGTGTTGTACTTGAAGTCTGTCGTTGAAAAAATCGTATCGTTCGGCATAAAGGTCACTTTGGTTCCAGACTTGGACTTAGGTGCAGTACCGATTTTCTTGAGTGTGGTAACTGGTTTTCCGCCATTTTCAAAGCGCTGCTTGTAGACTGTACCGTCACGAGTAATTTCTACTTCTAACCAGCTAGATAGGGCATTAACGACCGAAGAACCAACCCCGTGGAGTCCTCCCGAAGTTTTATAACCACCTTGACCAAACTTACCACCAGCATGTAATACTGTAAAAATTACCTCAACAGTAGGAATTCCCATAGCGTGCATACCAACTGGCATCCCGCGTCCATGGTCAGATACTGTTAAGCTCCCATCTTTATTGATAGTGACATCAATCCGATCACCAAAGCCTGATAGAGCCTCATCAACCGCGTTATCCACGATTTCCCATACTAAATGATGGAGTCCTGTCCCGTCGGTGGATCCGATATACATACCCGGACGTTTACGTACCGCATCCAACCCTTCTAATACTTGAATGGCATCATCATTATAATTATTAATATTGATTTCCTTCTTTGCCACAAGGAACCTCCTGCATTATTCATCCTTACTATCTTACAAGTTTTTATAAAATTTTGCAAAAGTTTTTGTCACAAAAGCCTTGAAATAAACATTTTTATCGGATTAGACAAATAATTTACTAGATTGCTAAATACAAAGCAAAATTCGTGATATAATAAAATTATGATAAATACAATTTTGGGCCTAATTTTGGCATATTTACTGGGTTCAATTCCAACTGGTTTATGGATTGGACAGATTTTCTTTAAAAAGAATTTACGAGAATACGGTAGTGGCAATACCGGCACAACCAACACTTTCCGTATTTTAGGAAAGACAGCCGGAACTGTTACTTTTGTATTCGACTTCCTAAAAGGAACTCTTGCAACCCTGCTTCCTCTTTTATTGCATATCAACGGTATTTCCCCAATGATCTTTGGATTGCTTGCTGTCCTTGGTCATACCTTTCCTATTTTTGCTGAATTTAAGGGAGGCAAGGCCGTTGCTACAAGTGCAGGTGTTGTTCTTGGATTTTCTCCCCTCTTCTTTTCCTATCTGATTATTATTTTTATTGTAACGCTTTACTTGGGAAGTATGATTTCTTTGGCTAGCATTGTTGTAGCTGGCTTTGCGATTATTTCCGTTCTTATATTTCCTTTATTAGGAATTATCCTTCCTAGTTACGATCTTCTTTTTACTCTAATCATTATTCTTCTAGCATCTATTATTCTGATTCGACATAGGGATAATATGGAAAGAATTAAAAATAAATCAGAGAATCTTATTCCCTGGGGAATCAATATCACTAAACAAGTACCAAAAAAATAAGCCCTAGGGCTTATTTTTTAGTCTTCTTGACTCTTCTTGAAACCAAGGATTCCCAAGAAAGCAGTAAACAAGGATACAATAAGTAAAGCTGGTGACTCTTTTGTTCCAGTTTCAGGAAGTCTAGCCTTAGATGATGTAAATGTTTTAGCAACATTAACTGTCAAAGGCTTACTGTTTGTAGCAACTTCCCCCTTCTTCTCTTCTTTTGCAGGGTCTACTGTGACTGCTGGTTTAGGAGACGGTTGAACTACATTGCCATTTGAAGAGTAATTTGGAAGAGGTTGATAGTTTTGGCCACTTGGATTCTGATTAGACTGTCCATTTGGAACATCTGTTCTGCCAGGATAAGATTTTGGATCAGATGGATCTGTTCCATTTTTGATTTCTTCAATATCAGAAACTCCATCTCCATCACTATCTTTTTTAGAAGAAATAGAAATCGTACGGGAATTTGGATTTATAACCGAATATGCACTTAAATCTGCTTTAGCTAAATAATCGGCAAAAGCAACGTCCATAGAAGGGCCTTCTTCTCGCGCACCACCCAACATGGTGTAGCCATCACCACCGGCTGCTAAGAAATCATTTGTTGTCAAATAGTATTCTTTAGCAGGATCTAAGTTTTCATACTTACCGGTTTCTGGGTTTTTAATTTCAATATGCAAAATACGTTTTTCAGCAGGCAAGGTTGTATCGTAATAAACCTTAGCACCTGAAACCTGTAGGAAGCCTCCGCTTGGCTCAAGAAGGGGTTGGCCATTTTCATCCAAAACAGGCTGACCATTTTTTTCTTGTAAAATAGATCCAAGAGATTTAGCAAACATATCAGCAATGTTTTGTCCCGTTACTTTGATTTGAGAAATAGTGTTTCCAAAAGGAAGGACAGCGATCACATCACCTTTTGTAATTGGCTTATCTTTGGCAATTGTTTCACGCAAACCACCACCGTTTGTCACAGCAAGATCTGTTTTATGGCTGAATCCAGTTTGCCCGTATTCGTAGAGGGCGTCCGCTACCACATTACCAAGGTTTGTCTCACGAACCCGCACATTCTCGCGCTGACCGTTCAATTCAACTGGGCTATTGTCACGAACAACTTTAGCATTTTCAGCATCATATCTTTCTTTAATTTCTTTGACCATAGCTGCTATTTTAGCATTTGGTACCACATCTTTAGTAGAAGCTGCAGAGATTTGTTGTGGATTTCCCAATAATTGATTAGCCTTATAAGTAATTTTACCAATGTTATTCAAATAACTTCCCGTTTGGTTATAAGTAACATTGTCTCCATAGGTTGTAGATTGAACTGTATGAGAGTGACCGTCAATAACCGTTACACGTTTGCCTTTGAGCTTTGGATTATTTGAAAGAGCTTCAGCTAAAGTAGATCCACGCCACTCTACTGGAGTAGTCGTATCAACACCTAAGTGAGCCAAAACCACATAATTCTTGTATGTTTTCCCCTCTGCCGCAGCGCGAGCTTCTACTTCATCAATAACTGAATTAACTTCTGAAATTGGATCTTTAAAAGTTACGCCTTGAACATTCTTGGGATGAGTCTTGGTTGCAGTTTCTGGTGTTGTCACACCGATTACCACAAACTCATCACCTACAACATTCTTATCTTTATCTACGATAGTTGATGCTTCAAATAAGCGGGCACCATTTACATAGGTGTTAGAGCTTAAAAGAGGAAAATTAAGAATTTCTTTATATTTCTTAGCTTCATCTAGACCAAAGTCAAACTCATGGTTCCCAACGGCCATCGCATCGTAGCCCATCTCATTGAGTAGTTTAGCACGCTCTTCACCTTTGGAACTATTTGAAATTGGCAAACCTTGAAAGGCATCTCCCGCATCAACTACAAGAGTTGAAGGATTGTTTTTTCGTTCCTCTTCAATAACGGCTGCTAATTTAGCGTCTCCAATAACTCCTTTTTCTTCAACAATACGTCCGTGAACGTCATTTGTATGGATAATATTTGCTTCAGGTAAATCACTTTGTTTTCCGGAAGCGCTTTCTTCACCCTGCGCACTTGTATCAATAGCTCCATCTGGGACATTCCCTTCTTGAGCTGAAGTTGCTGCTGCAACTTCTTGACTAGGTTCAGAAGCTACTTGTTCATCTGCATATGCCTGATGAGCTAGAAATGCTGGAGCAAGCAATAAAAGCGGTAAAAGAATTTTTTTCTTTTGCATAAACCGTCCTCTTTTTCTTTTTTATTAGTTTTATTATATCGAAAAAGAGAGTAAAAGTGAATTATTTTCTGTGATTTACCTATTTTTGTTCGTATCTAAACAAAAAAATCTGAGATCTTATTTATCTCAGATTTCTTTAGTTTATCCTTCAAAGACAACTTCCCCATCACAGATGGTAAACTTCACTTGGCCTTTAAGCTTTTCACCAACGAAAGGCGAATTGGCAGCCTTGGAGGCGAAGTGATTAGTCACAAGTCTATCGGCTTCTGGGTCAAATATTGTCAAATCAGCAGGACCATCCTGAGCAATGAAGCCAGAATCAAAACCATACAACTGAGCTGGATTGACTGTCATTTTCTCCAAAAGTTCCATCAAGCTCAGATGACCAGCCTCAACTAGGTAGGTCAGTCCCAGAGAAAGCGAAGTCTCAAGCCCAGTCATACCAGAAGGCGCTTTAGTGATGTCTTCAACAATTTTCTCGTCAGCATGATGTGGAGCATGGTCGGTTGCAATAACAGAAATGACACCAGACTTGAGCCCCTCGATAACCGCCAGACGGTCCGATTCTAAGCGCAGAGGCGGATTCATCTTAGCATTGCTACCCTTAGTCAATAGCAGAGCTTCTGTCTTAGAAAAGTGCTGAGGTGCTGCTTCAGCAGTGACTTGAGCGCCTAGCTTCTGAGCGAATTCCACAACCTTTACACTCTCAGCCTTGGACAAATGCTGGATATGCACATGAGCCTTTGCATCATAAGCAATCATAACATCGCGAGCAATCATGCTGTATTCTGCCACACCTGTCGCGCCGCAGATATGAAAATGCTCTTTGGCAATATGCTCATTGAAACCAAGTATGCCGTTGAGATTGGGATCTTCCTCATGCAAGCTGATAAAGGTGTCATTTTTACGTGCTTCTACGAGCGCCTGGCGGACAATGCCAGCGTTGGTCAGCGGAATACCGTCATCAGAAAAACCAACCGCTCCTGCTGCCAAGAGACCTTGGAAATCTGTCAGATGCTGCCCATCAAAATTCTCTGTAATCGTCGCGACCGACTTGATATGGATATTTTCCCGACTAGCTGACTCCAGCACTTCCTTCAGGGTTTCAACTGTAGAGATGGTCGGATTGGTATTAGCCATCATAACAACTGTCGTAAAGCCACCTGCTGCTGCTGCCAAGGCTCCCGTATGAATATCTTCCTTATGAGTCTGGCCCGGCTCCCGGAAATGCACATGTATATCCACCAAACCTGGTGCCACAACCAAACCACTGGCATCAATGACTTTTGCATCTTCCGCCTGCAAATCTTGACCGATTTTAACAATCTTTTTCCCCTCAACCAAGAGATCAGTAATTTGGTCAAAACCAGTCTTAGGATCCATAACTCGTCCGTTTTTGATTAATAGCATCGTCTTCTCTCCTTATTCGTAAAAGTCCACCTGCGTATCCAGAAGCTTATCCCCGTCATAAACAAACTTTGCAGAAAAGAAAGGCTTGTCTTCTAGAAGCCACTCAACAAAGGTATGATCTCCTTCCCAAGTTGGTTTAGATAAGACTTGGTCATAGGGCACCCATTCCAAAGTACCTTCATTGCAGTCAATCAGTTCCCCCTCAAACTCGGTCACCTTAAAAACATAGGTATACCAGTCCAAATTAGGAGTAAACTCTGGAAAAGTAATAATGCCTTTGAGAACGGGCTTGGCCTTTAGTCCCGTCTCCTCTAGAATCTCGCGCGCAGCGCATTCCTGCGGAGTTTCTCCTAGCTCTAGCTTGCCACCAACACCAATCCACTTCCCAGCATGGACATCATTGGGCTTTTTGTTGCGATGCAACATAAGAAACTCTCGACCATTATCAATATAACAAATCGTTGCTAACTGAACCATACTACCTCCTAAGCTAACCAATTGATAGGTTCCAATCCCTTAGCCACTAAAAAATCATTGGTACGAGAAAAAGGTTTGCTACCAAAAAAACCACGATAAGCAGACAGCGGACTTGGGTGAGCCGACTCGATTATCAAATGTTGCGAATTACTTATCAAGGCTTTTTTCTTGCGAGCGTAAGAACCCCAGAGGATAAAGACAACTGGATCGGTCTTTGCATTAACTACCTTGATAATAGCGTCCGTAAAAGGCTCCCAGATTAAGCCAGCATGCGCATTGGCCTGACCAGCAGGCACTGTCAGACCAGAATTTAGCAAAAGAACACCTTGCTGAGCCCAAGAAGTCAAATCATGCGACTCTTTCACTCCAATATCATCAGCCAGTTCTTTGAGAATATTCTGCAAAGAAGGCGGAGCCGGAATGTCATCAGGTACCGAAAAACTCAAGCCCTGCGCCTGTCTCGGTCCGTGGTAGGGATCCTGCCCCAAAATAACCACTTTAACATCCGCTAAATCTGTCGTCTGAATCGCATTAAACACCTTTTCCCGTGGTGGGTAAATGGTCCCTGAAGCATACACTTCGTCTAAAAAATGATTGATTTTTGCAAAATAACCTTCCGGCAGCTGCTCCTTAATCAAAGCGTGCCATGCTGAATGCTGCATACATGTCTCCTCTCATTTCCTAGGATTGGATATTTTATCGAATCCACCTAAATGCTCTTCTTAGTTCTGCTGTGCCATTTTCCAGAAAACAGCGACCGTGAGCCAGAATGATTTTTTCTGGTTTCCATGCTAACATCTGCTCTAAGCACTCCTTAGCTTCTTTTTGATGACCGATAAAGGTCATACGGTAGTCAATAGGTGTCTGCCCATCCGGAGCCGCAACACGAACTAATTTATAAGCCTTGCTACGAAGAGAACTTGGAAAACGCTCTGTTTCAAAATTCTCAATCAAATCTGTCAAAATCAAGGTTTGACTGTCCTTATGAAAAAAGACAACTTCCTCAATATAAGCACTTCCCTTGAAAACCAACTGTTCTATCTGGCCCGCCCAAGCTTCAGGAGCTTCATCTGTCAGCTTTTCATCAAAAGAGACTGGGATTTTCTGTTTAGCTGCTCTCTCTTCAACACCTGGACTAGACCAAGCAATTGCCTCAGGGTATCGCTTCTTCCAGTCAGCTATATAGGCATAGTGAATCTTATTAGGTGAAACAAGGTGTGCGACTGGTCCCAAAGCATCTAACTGGTCAAACAAGGCTTGATTTGGTTGGATTGGTGAATGGCACCAGAGCTGGCCATTTGATAACTTGATGACCGTCATGCGGGTAGAAAATGGCAACTTTGTCAGCACCGCATCCATCTCAATCAAATCACCGTCGACAATCCAGATATTCTCAGCAATGGGCTTCAAGGTATAAAGCGGTTCATAGATAGGAACAGGTCTTTTCATCTTCAATCATTCCTTTTCGACGACTTTAGTTTGGAAATTTTTGGCCACAAACGGCTTTTCTTCAAATCTTGAGAATACTGACTTAAACCAAGAGCAGAAACTAGTAAAATCTGTGGTAAAAATTGGATAAGATAACGGGTTTTCCCACCTTCAAAAATCTGTAGGAAGAGTAAGCCTCCAAAAACAGCAAGATTCAAAAAATTGACGCGATCATCAGGTCGGAACTTCCATAAAGTCATAACGAGACCTAGACTCATAACAATCCAAACCAGCTGCTTAATAAGAGCATAATAAACATACTCCTTCTTATCAATGCTTAAAAAGAATGTCCGAACAAACTGAGCAAGTGGATTGTTTTTGGTCATTTCGTATAAAGGATTAATAAATGGTGTCTTTTCATTTTCAACATCCCGATAGAGCCAACCCAGAGTCCCCTCTGCCACCGTTAGAGATTGCTTGTAATATAAGTGCCCCCAAAATGTCGCGGGTGTGTATTCTTTCAAGCGACGCTTAATTTCCTTAATGACATTTTCCTTAGCAAACATGCCATTATTATAGTCATCTCTCTTTCCGGGTTCAATATATTGAAGCAACCCTTCTTTCATATCTGCTTGATTATGACCTATGTATGTAAGCCCCAAATTGATAAAGAGAAGCGGTCCCTTAGCTAATCCTTCTTTTTGAATAATTGTCACTTCATTCTGGTTCTTAATAGCCGTATGAAGTCCACTATAGGTTATCCCAAAAGTAAGAACAAATATTGATAAAACCAAAAGAAAATTTTTCCACTGCTTCTGCAAAAAGAATGTTACGAAGAAAGCAATCAAGAGAATCATGACTGTCGGTCGAACAAAATACAAGAAGCCTGTTAGCAACCCCAATGAGATACTTAAGGCAGTCAATTTCTTAATACTGTCAGCTTTAAAGATTCCAAAAATTAAGAAAATCTGTAAAGAAATAAAGGGCAGTGGCGGAATATCCGTATACATAGAGAAGAAATAAGGAGAAAATCCAGCCAAAAGTACATAAAGACTAAAAACGATATCAGCTGTTTTTTGATTAAAGAATTTTTGACTACCCTTATACAAAATACACGCTGTTAGATTAGCATACACCATGTTAAGCCCCTGCATTATCCAAAGCGCAGACGACTCTCCAAACAGCTTGTAGAAAAAGCGTTCGTAGAGAAAGAGAGGCAAGTTATTTGGGTTACGAGTGATATAGCTTGAAATCGATGTCTCTTTGAGCAAGCGAAATGCCCCGTTCAGAACAACTGCTGCGTCCCGACGCACCAGCAACTCAGCCGACCAAATCATAATGAGCTGAAAGACTACTACAGCCACCATAATCGCTATCTTATGTCGCATCAAATAGCGGTATATTTTCAAAACTTCTTTACGGTAATAATAAGCCCCAAGCAGTAAGATTGCAAAAATTGGATAAGCCCAATAACTCATCTCACTGATATAAAAGATTGAAACAAAAAACCAATGTACTACAAGGACTAACATGATTTTTTGTAAAATGGAAAACGATAGACGATAAATCTTTGACATAGGTTTATTATAGCAAAAATCAAGGTTTTTAGCTAAGAAAATACAGCAATCAAGAGACTGCTGCTTTTCTTTTAGCAAAGATAAAGTATCTATTTCGATATGAAATATCGTTTAAACTCAAGCAGAACAAACTCTTACAGATGCCAATTTTCTTGGTCTTCCTTAAATCGTTTCAACAAGGCTAATCCTTCAGCATTGATATAGCCTTCTTGCTCAGCTAAGTGAATCAACTCTGTATAGTTTGATAAAGTCACTAATTTCACACCCGCATCATTAAAGTTCTTTTCTGCTTTTGGTAACTCATAGGTAAAGATAGCTGCTGCACCAATCACATCCGCACCTTCACGTTTGGCAGCAGCAATAGCATCTAAAACAGAACCGCCTGTCGAGATTAAGTCCTCAATAACAACCATCTTCTGCCCTGGCGCTACGCGTCCTTCAATTTGATTGCCCGCTCCGTGATCTTTTGGTTTGCTGCGGATATAGGCAAATGGCAGGTTCATCTTATCTGCGATAATGGCTCCGTGGGGAATACCGGCTGTCGCAGTTCCAGCAATGACTTCTACATCTGGAAATTCTGCCCGAATTTTTTCGACGAAACCATCTTCAATCAAGGTCCGAGTCTCTGGATAGGCCAAGGTCACACGGTTGTCTGTGTAAATAGGTGACTTGATACCTGATGCCCATGTAAAAGGCTCTTCTGGCTTCAAATACACAGCCTTAATTTTCAATAAATCACGCGCAATCTCTTTTGCTAAAGTCATTTTTTGCTCCTTATAAATTTGAAATTTTATGATACTGTTAATTTTGTATAACGATTTAATTCGAATTCCTTGTTTTGCTTAGCTATTCCACTGCTTCTTGATTTCATGATAAGCATCCCAAGGATTCTCAGCTTGGATAATCGGACGACCGACTACAATATAGTCACTACCGATTTGATGGGCTTCCTGTGGTGTCATGACCCGTTTCTGGTCGCCAATTTCTGATCCAGCTGGCCGAATACCCGGCGTCACACAGAGAAAGTCTTTGGCAGTTGCTGCCTTAATTAGTTCAACCTCTTGAGCTGAACAAACTACGCCATCCAAGCCAGCTTCTTTAGCCTTCCGAGCATAATTGACAACAGACTCCTGAACCGTAGTTTGGATGTTTTGACAATCACGCATATCTTCTTCACTGGTCGAGGTCAGCTGAGTCACCGCAACCAACTTAGCTTTATCCCCTAAGACCTTCTTGGCTTCGCTCATCATCTCTACGCCGCCAGCAGCATGAACTGTCACCATGTCGATGCCAAAAGTACCTAAGACAGACATGGCTGAGCGCACAGTATTGGGAATGTCATGTAGCTTCAAATCCAAGAAAATACTGTGCCCAAGACCTTTCAAATAATGAACGATTTCTGGACCGATAGCATAGAAGAATTCCATACCGATTTTTACAAAAAGTTTTTCATCTTCTGGAAAATGCTCCAGAAAAGCTTTGACATCGTCAAAAGATGGAAAGTCGAGGGCGATAATAGGACGTTCTTCACGCATGTAGGGATAATCTCCTTTTTTGATTATTAGCTTTAAAGAACTCCGCTAGATACTCCTGTTGTCAACTATATCTTCACGCTAGACACGGAAATATAGAAAAAACCTTGCCTGAGAGCAAGGTTACACGAAAATGTGGCAGAATTTGCCATTCAAACGTATGATCCTTAGTAGCCTCTCTGGACTTCTTTAAAGGTTATATTTAGTTCATTCTATAATTTCACAGCAAGATTGTCAAGCAAAAATGTAACTTTAAAGCAAATTATCTCGAACTTCTTTTCGTAAGCTTTCAAGACTTTCGATGCCGTATTTATCCATCGCCTTAGGCAGATCTTCAATGATGGTAGGACAGGCATAAGGATCCGTGAAATTGGCAGTGCCCACCCCAATGGCTGAGGCGCCCGCTATAAACATCTCCAGAGCAGCCTCCGCCGAATCAACTCCCCCCATACCAATGATAGGAAGTTTGCTTGCCTGCGCCACTTGACGGATCAGCTTGAGCGCTACCGGAAAGACAGCTGGACCCGACATACCACCTGTGCCATTAGCGATAATAGGCTTGCGTGACTTCAAGTCAAATCGCATACCTACCAAGGTGTTAATCATGGTAAATCCAGCAGCTCCAGCATCTTCAACGGCCTTGGCTACCTGAGTAATATCAGCCACACTCGGAGTTAATTTGACATAGACAGGTACATCAGAAGTATCTACTGCTGCCTTGGTTGCTTCGTAAGCCAACTCTGGAACTTGACCAATCAAAAGCCCAGCATTTCCATGGTCAACATTAGGACAGGAGATATTGAGCTCAATAGCCTTGACATTAGGAGCTTGAGATATTTTCCCAGCCACTGTTGCATACTCTTGATTGGAGAATCCCGCTACATTAGCGATGATTGGCAGGCCGGGATAATGTTTTTCCAGCCAGGGCAGTTTTTCAGCTAGAACAGCCTCAACACCTGGATTTTGCAGACCAATGGCATTGAGCATCCCAGCTGGCGTTTCTGCCACACGAGGAGTGGGATTGCCAAAGCGGGGGTCCAAAGTCGTAGCCTTTATCATGATAGAGCCTAGCAAATCTAGGTCATAGTACTTGGCATATTCTTGACCGAAACCAAAACAGCCAGACGCTGGAATAATTGGATTTTTCAGGTCCAAGCCTGGCAAGGAAACTCTTAAACGTTTGTCACTCATTCTTTCCCCTCCTAGACAATAATCGTACCCGTCTCAAAGACCGGACCGTCTTCACAAACCCGCTTATTGACTGACTCGTCCTGACCAGCCACATGAACGACGCAGGCATAGCAGGCGCCCATGCCACAAGCCATACGAGATTCCATGGAAAGATAAGCATGCGGATGCTCCTGAAACTTACGATCCACATACTGGAGCATAGCTGGCGCTCCACAGGAATAGACAGCCACATAGTCTTGGGAAAACTCATCTACAACTGCTGATACATAGCCCTTGCGACCATAGGAACCATTATCCGTCGTAACAATGACCTCGGCGTATTTTTTCATTTCTGCTTCCAAAATGACAGCGGATTTATCAGAGAATCCCAGTACAGCTGTCACTTGAGCTCCCTTGGCATACAATTCTTTAGCAACCTCAAGCAAGGGAGGGACACCAATCCCACCACCGATAATCAAAGCGTGGTCACCTGCCCTTACAGGACTCAAATCAAAACCATTGCCCTGAGGCCCCATAACATCAAGAAAAGACCCAACTGGAAGTTGAGAAAAAATAGCCGTGCCGCCACCTTCTATCCGGTAGATGATGCGACAAGTCAGACTATCTCGGTCAATTTCTGCAATTGAGATCGGCCGGCGCAAAAGCTTGCTGTCATCTGGTACCCGAATATGTAAAAACTGCCCAGCCTGCATCTGGCTGACCATTTGCCCCTTTAGAATCATGGAAAAAATATTAGGCGCAATCTCTACTTGATTCAGAAGCTCCATCTGCTCCAGCATAATCTTGCCAAATCTCTTTTTGCAACTGTCACTAACCATGACAACCTCACTTTCTACAAGAAAAAACCTCGCCACAGCAAGGTTTCGCAAAAAACAAGGCAGTCAATTGCCTCTTATATCGTTTTTCCTACCTTGCAGCCTCACTGGACTTGATTAAAGGTTTAAATTTATCATATTCTACAACTAAATAGATGTTTTGTCAATCCTATTATGATAAAATAGACCTATGAGAATTCAACAACTACACTATATTATCAAAATCGTCGAAACTGGCAGCATGAATGAAGCTGCCAAGCAACTATTTATTACCCAACCTAGTCTCTCTAATGCAGTACGAGACCTTGAAAACGAGATGGGGATTGATATTTTCATACGAAATCCTAAGGGAATCACATTAACCAAAGATGGCATGGAATTTCTATCTTATGCTCGTCAGGTGGTTGAGCAAACACAACTTCTAGAAGAACGGTACAAGAACCCTGTCGCCCATCGCGAACTCTTCAGCGTATCTGCCCAACACTATGCTTTTGTAGTCAATGCTTTTGTCTCCCTCCTTAAGAAAAGTGATATGGAAAAATATGAGCTATTTCTTCGGGAAACTCGTACTTGGGAAATCATTGATGACGTTAAAAACTTCCGCAGTGAAATTGGTGTCCTCTTTCTCAACAGTTATAATCGTGATGTCCTATCCAAAATGCTAGATGATAATCATCTAATTGCAACTCATCTCTTCACTGCCCAGCCCCATATATTTGTCAGCAAGTCCAACCCTCTGGCTAAGAAAAAATTGGTACAACTGTCAGATTTAGAAAATTTCCCTTACCTCAGCTACGACCAAGGGACCCACAATTCCTTCTACTTTTCTGAGGAAATCCTCTCCCAAGAACACCATAAAAAATCTATCGTAGTTAGTGACCGAGCTACTCTTTTTAACCTCTTGATTGGTCTGGACGGATACACGATTGCTACTGGTATCCTCAACAGCAACCTTAATGGTGACAACATTGTCTCTATTCCGCTTGATATTGATGACCCAATCGAGCTAGTCTACATCAAACATGAAAAAGCCAGCCTATCTAAGATGGGTGAACGTTTTATAGAATATTTGATTGAGGAAGTGAAGTTTGATAAATAAGAAAGCTATATAAAAGAATAACTCCAAATTGCATACTGCAATCTGGAGTTATTCTACTTCTAGAGTTACGTATCCAATAATTGGTCATGCCATCAGATTGATAATCATCAAAAAAATCTTGGCGCTCAGCTACTGAATGTGACTTATCTTGTAAAAAGTAAATTGGTTGAAAAAAATTAAATTCGGGGACAACTCCATATTCATAGTAAGTTTGTAGTTTGTGAGATTTTGGATTTTTTAACTGGAAACTAGTTGCTACATATTGATCGTCTGAATTTTGGTATAATGGATCACCTTGATAAAATCATCAAATAGTTTCTATATCCGCTACCATAACCTCGTTCAATCCCAGGGAAACGACGTGATAATTCATTAAACTGTCGATAATAAAAACTATCCGATTTAAACAGTGAACCACTATTATATGTGTTAAATAAAATATCCAACTTCGTTTTATCGGTGAATGATAAATGTAAAATAGTATGATCCCTATCAAATTTTAAATCTGTTCTGGTTGATTCTGTCCATTGATCATCAGAAGGTTTCTTTTCGTGTTTACCATGAATAAATTCGATATTAATATCCTGAATAGTCTTTTTAGGACTTTTTTTATAAGTAACTTTTAAATTATAAACTCTGTGATAGATGGGTTCTGAATCAAACCAATCCGGCCTGATATAGTAACGAAGACCAATATAGCCAATAAACAAACTAACTAAAGCAAGGAGGATAAATTTTCTCTCAAACTTCACCTTCTTCATACTCACCTCCTGGGAAATTAATTTCATAAAATGATAGCTTATTTTTTATTTTTATATCTTTTTGTTAAAGCGTCATCATTGGATTTTACAAAAGTATCAAGATCGCCTAGAACTTCTTTGATGTATTCGTCTTTATTTTCTTCTGAATATAACTTGGTCGCCTTTCGTACTTTTACTTTACCATAACCATAATCCAGTAGTTGAGTCCTTGTAACAGAGATTTTAAATTTTGAACCCGTCAGTTTGACACTCACAGGAAGATTAGTTAAAGCATCGGAATAATACCATTTAGCATATAGAAAAGTAAAATCATGACTAAGCATTTTTCTAGGGATGTCAGAGCTCTTATCCCAATAACCAAGACTACTGGTGTTATAATCATCATAAAATTCTTGCAATCCGTCCTGATTCGCTCTTCTTTCAACTTTCAAATAAATCGGAAATATTGTTTTTCCTGGAGGATTTCCATACTCATAATAGGTCTGTAACTTACCTGTTCTAGGATTTTTGAGGTCAAAACGAGTTACATCGGATGCTTTTGGAATTTGGTATAATGTATCCCCAGTATATAGCATCCCAGAGAGAAAGACGAGCCTATAACCAGACATATATGCCTTATTTAAGCCTGGAAATCTTTGGGTCATGTCTAGAAAAAGTTTATCATCAATGTAAAATTTATCGCTAAAAGCTGGACCCGTTTCAGAAAATTTTTTTAGCGGAATCCAAACACTTGTCCCATCATCCAATTTAGCATTCAAAATGACCCTACTTTTATAATAGCGATCAGCATTTGTCAAAGTTATTTCTGACCAAGTTAGTCCCTCAGGAACTTCAGCCTCTTTCTCATAAATAAATTCAAGATTTATTTCTTTTATGGTTGACTGTCTAGCTTTTATCGAACTAGTTTGATAGTTATATACTTTGATGTATTGATTCTTGCTATCAAATAAGCCAGGAGCAACATAATATCGAAGCAAAATATAAAGTCCAATAGCAAAACAAACTAAAACTTTAATAGTAAGTGGAATTTTACGCTTCACTTTTTTTACCTTTTTCAACTCCTCACCTCCTGGGAAATTAATTTCATTATATCATAATCACCATCATTATTATAGACTTCTTAATGAGAGAACATTTAATCAAAAAACACCTGAAACAAGTGGATTTCCACTTCTTTCAGGTGTTCTTTTATTGTCTTAATTGAGAAAATACTTGGCCAATCTTCCCTTCAATGACCAGGTCCGCCTGACTGTCTTGAGGAATACTGGTCTTGTTGATGACGACCAGATGCTTTCCTGAAAAGTACTGGATGAGGCTGGCTGCAGGATAGACGACTAAGGAAGTGCCACCAATTATCAGCAGGTCCGCTTGATGGATAGCTTGAGCAGCCTGCTGAAAAACCTCCATATCTAGAGGTTCTTCATAAAGAGTCACATCAGGTTTTACAATGCCTCCACAGTCAAGACAGTGAGGAACGGTACCCTTCAAAGCTAGAAAACCGTCCAAATCATAGAATCGCTGACAATTCAGACAGTAATTTCTATCCGCACTGCCATGAAGTTTAAGAACTTTTTTCGAACCAGCCATTTCATGCAAGCTATCGATATTTTGAGTCACAACAGCCTTGAGCTTGCCTTCCTTCTCCAAATCCGCCAAATAGACATGAGCTACATTGGGCATAGCATCCGGATAGAGCAGATACTTCTTGTAAAAGTCAAAAAATTCCTGCGGATAGCGCTCAAACATAGTGTGAGAAACCAGCTGCTCTGCCGTAAAATGCCGTCCTAGCTTGACACTGTATATTCCATCCGAGCTGCGGAAGTCCGGAATATTGGATTCAGTCGAAACACCCGCACCACCGAAAAAGACTATATTTTGACTTTGGTCTATCAATTCTTGCAGCCTTGCAATCTTATCCATCCTACTACTCCTTATAAGAGACTTTCTACGATCGCGTTTGCTCGGTCGAAGTAAAAAGGCTCCCTCTGATAAACAATACCTGTCTCCTGCGCCAAATCAATCAGAAGCTCCATAAAGTGCTGAGACGAGAAACCTGTCGTTCTGTGCAATTCTTCCTCATCAAAAGGCTTGATAAGGTGGGCAAGCGGATTACGGACTGATCTTTCCAACTCTCTTAGTTGCCCTGCCGATTTTTTGATAGATTCGGACAAATCCAACTGCAAAATCAGCTCCGTCAAACTAGAAGAATTAACCGTGCTTTCCGTATGGAAATTTTGCAAAATAGGATTATCAGAATTCCTCATCTTCTCAAACTTCCAACGGTCATAGCTAGCCTCTCTAGAATTATGAATATAGCTGTCAATATCCGGCAACTGCATGCGAATCAACCGCATAAAAATCCTATAAATGGCCGGACTAACTGCTCGAACAAAGTCAATCAATTGTTCATTCCTCAATTTTGCATCTAGGTCATATAGGTAATTAGCCAACTGCTCGTCTGCTTCATTTTCATGGCAAAAAAGCTGAAAATCAGCTGGATTCATTCCAGTGATTTCCAACTTTAGATTCATGATAGATTGGATGTTGAGCTCTCTTCGCTCCGCTAGTGCCCCAAGAAGGCGAACCAAGTCAGACTGGGTAGACTTTCCTGCTCGCTCAGCCAGTTTAAGGGCATAAGCATAGTCATAGCGGGAAATCGCAAAGAGAATAGCTTCTTTAGCATCTACTTTCATGCTTCAGCAATCAAGGTTTCCAAACCAACCTTCATCATATCGGTGAAGGTATTTTGACGTTCTTCTGCAGTAGTGTCTTCATCTGGATTGACCAAACTATCAGAAATAGTCATGATAGCTAGCGCATCCACATGGTGTTGGGCAGCAAGATAGTAAAGCGCTGCTGCTTCCATTTCCACAGCCTTAACACCCCATTTACCGAGCTCGATGTTTTTTTCAAAGTAGTTTGAATAAAAGACATCAGAAGACAAAACATTACCAACGTGGGTGGTCATACCGAGATCTTTGGCAATATGGTAGGCCTTGTCTAGTAAATCAAAGCTAGCAATTTGCGGAAAATCATACTGTGGCCAGTCATTACGGATAATGTTTGAGTTAGTTGCAGCTGCCTGTGCCAAAACCAATTCACGAACATGGACATCTTCGTTTAACGAACCTGCAGTTCCGACACGGATTAATTTTTTAACCCCGTAGTCAACAATCAACTCACTCGCATAGATAGAGATTGATGGCATCCCCATCCCAGTTCCCATGACAGAAACACGGTGACCTTTATAAGTACCAGTGTAACCAAACATGTTACGCACTTCGTTAAAACAAACAGCATCTTCAAGGAAGTTCTCCGCAATAAACTTAGCGCGAAGAGGATCCCCCGGAAGAAGAATTTTATCAGCAATTTCACCCTGCTGAGCAGCAATATGAATAGACATAGTTTATGATACAAAGAGCGAGAAGAAAACGACTGAAAATTAGGAATCTGACGAGAAATCCTGATTTCTCAGTCAGATTATCTATTTTCCGAGTTTTCCGCTCGTGTTCAAATTAGAACACCTTGCTCTACCTTTCTTTCTTAATTTTAAATTTAAATATGTCGCAGAACAGTTAGACCGAGTTTGACTACAAACTCAAATACTCTGCCTTTCTGTAGTTCCTAGTTTACCAATGAATCTAAAAATTTATAGAGTTTTGCATTCATTTCTTTATAATCGTAAGCACGAATGACTTCAGGCTTTTGGACAAAGGTCAATTTTCGACTTTGTTCTTCCAAGACCTCTTCACCATCCGCGGCAATTAATAGTTCAACAGCTTCTGGATTAAATTCCAAATGAGCCTGAAAGGCATAATGTTTCGGACTGAAGCGAATAATTTGACGTGGACAACCTTGACTCGTCGCAAGAACAACAGCATTCTCTGTCAGCCCTGGCATATCACCGTGCCAGTGGCCAGAATCAAAGCTTGCTCCAAACAAACTAACATGAGGATCTACAATCCCTTCAGGTGTCAATGTCACAGGATAAACCCCAATCTCACGCTCAGGACTATGTTCATACTTCGCACCATAAGCAACAGATAGAAGCTGCGCACCAAGACAAACACCAACAATATAGATATCTGCAGCAATCGCTTCTTTCATAAAAGAAAGCTCAGCCTTTGGATCATAATATGGGAAGTTTTCTCTATCCTCATCGGGAGATTGAGGACCACCCATGACAATCAGAAAGTCAATCCCGTCAATTGTTTCAGGAAGAGGTTCTTTTTCATAAACCTTTGTTGTTGTAATGTGATGACCTCGTTCCAGAGCCCATTTGAGATAAGCGCCTGGCACTTCAAATGTTTCATGCAGTACAAAATGTACCTTCATTGTTCCTTCTCCCATCTCTTTCTAATCACGTAAGACATTCCTGCCGCTAGTACAAGCGGTATTGTCAAAATCCAATCCTGGCCTGTAAATCCAAGACTTAGGGCAATAGCCGTCAGAGGAGCTTGTAAGGTCGTCCCTAAAAAGACTGTTGCTCCTAATAGCATTCCTAGAGCTGGATCCAGATGAATGCCAACTACTGTCAAAAGCAAGGTCACTAAGTAGCCAGATCCAATCCCCAAGGCAAATGATGGTGTCAAGGTTCCCCCATAGGCACCATTGCGTAAGAGGAGATAAACCAGAAGCCCCTTCATTGCAAGAGCCAGTGGAAGATAGGGAACCGGCTGGCGAGATAACAAGGCTTGCGCTAGTACCTGACCATTTCCCATAAAGATAGGGAAAAAGAATACAAGGCCCCCCAGCACTAGAAAGGCTAGAGGAAGAGCCCAAAGAATCGACTCATCCTTCCGTCGTTTACGACTAGCCCACTTAGCTAGAGAACTAAAGACCAGAGCCAACGGAGTTACTATTAAAGCAATCAAGATAGCCTGCAAGAAACTGCTGGCCGACCAAGAGACTGTTGACAAGTGATAGATGGCATCATGACCAACAATGGGCCGAGCAACCCAAGTTGCCAGATAAGTACTAGTCAAAACCAGCAAAAAGTTCTGCCAACTATAGGCAAGTCCTAAGGTCTCAAAGATAAATAAACTACTAGCAAATGGAACTTGATAAACAGCTGCGAGTCCAGCACCTGCACCACAAGCGATCAATACTTTCTGATCTTTAAGAGTTAAGGAACATTCCCTAGACAAGCAACTCCCAAGAAGAGCCCCAAACTCACGTGGGGCTCCTTCTTTTCCGACAGAAGCGCCTGCCCCTACAATTGCTATCTGCATAACTGCATGAAGAATCTGGACTAAGGGCGATGGACTCACATCTCCAACCAACTCAATTTGCTTTCGAATTGACAGAATTTTATAGCGTCTCTGTAGGACATACCAAAAACATGCCGCCAAACACCCTGCCGTACACAAAACTAGGAACCTACGGACCCCACCAGCTTGTTCAAATTGTTGTAGCAAGTCCAACCTATGTTCTCCAAATGCTACCCATTGTACGCCTTCTAATAGATAATGGCAGGCAATTCCAACCAGACCTGTTCCTATTCCCAATCCGACAGTTACTAGAAGCAGGCGCAATCCGTGTGGCAGTATTTGGAGACGCATTTTCATGGCATTACAATTCAGCAAGAATAGCTTTAAGCAATTCTTTGAAGTTGCCTTTGACTCGCTCAGTGACTTCTACAACTTCTTCGTGATTAAGTTCTTCTTGGAAACCAGCAGCATGGTTAGTAATACATGAAATTCCAAGAACTTTCAAACCTGAGTGAGCTGCCACAATTACTTCTGGCACAGTAGACATGCCAACAGCATCTGCTCCCAAAGTCTTGTAAGCACGGATTTCAGCTGGTGTTTCATAAGTCGGACCAGTTACACCGATATAGACACCTTCATCAAGCTTGATACCGAGTTTTTTAGCCACTTCATGGGCAATAGCACGATATTCTGGTGTGTAGGCCTTAGACATATCTGGGAAACGTGGACCAAAGTCATCCAAGTTTTCACCCATCAATGGGTTTTGACCCGTCATATTGATATGGTCAGTAATAGCCATCAATGTACCAGGTCCGAATCCGATACCTCCAGCTGCATTGGTTACAAGAACCCCTTCACATCCCAAAACTTTCATCACACGTACTGGGAAAGTCACAACTTCCAATGGATTTCCTTCATAGAAGTGGAAACGACCTTGAAGAGCTAACACTTTGCGACCCGCCAAGTCTCCATAGACTAATTTACCAGCGTGGCCAACTACTGTTGAACGGCCCCAGTTTGGAATCTCAGTGTAGTCTACTACTACTGCGTTTTCGATTTCTTCGGCTAATTCTCCAAGACCTGATCCAAGGATCAAACCGAACTCAGGGGCTTCAACTCCTTTGCCTTTCAAATAAGCAGCTGTTTCATTGATTTTTTCTAATAATGACATTAATATTCCTCACCTATCTATTGTTTTATAAAGCAATAAACTAATTCTCAAAGGTATTTCTATTGCCTACTAGCCTATTATTATGATGCTATTTTGATTAGCTTAGTCCTGTCTTCTTACACCAATTTATCTAAGAAGCTTTCACCAATCATTGCCTTGTCCACTCCAAAGTTCTCAGCAACAGTAGCTGAGATATCCGCAAAGTGTCCGACAGGAATATGACCGTGACCGCTTAAAGATTTTCCAAAAATTAAGAGAGGGATATATTCACGAGTATGGTCAGTACCAGCGTAGGTAGGATCATTACCATGGTCAGCAGTAATCATGAGCAAGTCATCTTCACACATATTTTCAATGATTTCAGGAATACGAGCATCAAACTCTTCCAAGCAGTCGCGATAACCATGTGGATTACGACGGTGACCATAAAGAGCATCAAAGTCTACCAAGTTAGTAAATGAGAAACCTTCTTTAAAGTTTTCGTCCTTCAATGCTTCAACAAGATTATCTACCCCATGATTATTAGATTGATTGTGGCCCATATCATGGTTGATTCCAGCTCCGTTGAAGATGTCGTTGATCTTACCAACAGAGTAAGTAGCAATTCCCGCTTCGTTAAGCTTATCAAGTACAGTTGGCTCGAATGGTGATACCGCATAGTCATGGCGGTTAGCAGTACGAGTGAAGTTTCCTGGTTCACCCACATATGGACGGGCAATGATACGTCCCAAGAGAGCAGGTCTATCTAAAGTAATAGAACGAGCATATTCACAAATGCGATAGAGTTCTTCCAATGGAATCACTTCTTCATGAGCAGCAATCTGCAATACTGGATCAGCAGAGGTATAGATAATTAGCTCACCTGTTTCCATCTGACGAGGACCAAAATCATCAATAACCGCTGTTCCTGAATAAGGCTTATTAGCCTCACGAATAACTTTACGACCAGAAAATTCTTCAATCTGAGTCAAGATTTCTTCTGGGAAACCATTCCAGAAAGTATCAAATGGTTCAGTAATATTTAGTCCCATGATTTCCCAGTGGCCAGTCATCGTGTCTTTTCCGAGTGATACTTCCTCAAGTTTAGTATAATAGCCACTTGGATTTGCTTCCTGAGGAACTGTCTTCAAAGGAACAGGACGTTCGATATTTCCTAAACCGATCTTAGCCATATTAGGGACGGTAAGTCCAACTGTTTTGGAAATATGTCCCAGAGTATCTGAAGCACCGTCTGGCACTCCAGCATTAACAAAGTTGTTAGCATCGGGTGCGGCACCAATACCAACTGAGTCCATAACTACTAAGTGAATACGATTAAATTTTGCCATAAGATCCTCCTTTTATTTATTGGCTTCTAAAACTTGAACACCAGCTTTTCCTGCTACAATAACCTTATCTACCATTTGGTTAAAGAGACCGTGCTCAACTACACCAACAATGTGGTCTAATTCACGGGCAAATTCAATAGGATTTTCAATCACACCCAAATCTAGGTCAATGATAAAATTCTTCATATCTGTAACAAAGCGTTGACCATCTTTCTGACGAAAAGCTGGTTTGTAACCTGCACGTTCAAAGCGACGGAAAACTTGCTCTGCACCATACTGGACAACTTCGACCGGAAGCTTAAAAGCTCCTAGCTTCTCAACCAATTTACTCTCATCAACTACCCAAATGTAGCATTTTGTCGGTGTTGCAACGACCTTCTCCATAAGGAGAGCGCCCCCACCGCCTTTAATACCATTAAAGTTTGGATCAACCTCATCTGCCCCATCAACTGTCACATCAACTAAATCGACTTCATCAATGGATTTGAGTGGAATTCCCAAACCTTCTGCTTGCTGGCTGGTTACACTTGAAGTTGTTACTGCGATAATCTGCAGTCCTTCTTCTTTGATCCGACGGCCAATCTCTTCGACAAAATAATAAGCGGTCGAACCCGTTCCAAGTCCAACTACCATACCATCTGTCACGAACTCAGCAGCCTTAATCCCTGCCATCTTCTTTAGATTCTCCATTTTGACCTCCTTTGTATTTTTCAGACATTTAAACCGTAAAAAAAAGGTTCTTTGCCTAGCCAAAAGAATCAATCTATTTATAGTATAGCACTATTTCATAGAACATGAAAGCATTTTCCTAATTTCTAATAATTTTTTGAAAATTGCCATAGTTAAATCAAAATCTTGCTCCCCTTTCGTTTTTGCGTTACAATTAGGGTAATTGATTTTAAAACACAAGGAAAAATACTGTATGATTACCAGAGAATTTGATACAATCGCTGCGATTTCTACTCCTCTTGGCGAAGGGGCTATCGGTATTGTCAGACTAAGCGGGACTGACAGCTTTGCTATTGCCCAAAAAATCTTCAAAGGCAAGGATCTAAGCAAAGTGGAAAGTCACACACTCAACTACGGTCATATCGTCGACCCTCAAAATCAGGAAATTTTGGACGAGGTCATGGTTGGTGCTATGCGCTCTCCCAAGACATTCACGCGCGAGGACATCATTGAAATAAACACTCACGGGGGAATTGCGGTTACTAATGAAATCCTGCAACTAGTTATCCGAGAAGGAGCTAGAATGGCAGAGCCTGGTGAGTTTACCAAGCGGGCCTTTTTGAATGGTCGAGTGGACCTGACTCAGGCTGAGGCAGTTATGGATATCATCCGCGCCAAGACCGATAAAGCCATGAACAATGCTGTCAAGCAGCTGGATGGGTCTCTCTCCAATCTTATCAACAATACTCGTCAGGAAATTCTCAACACTTTGGCTCAGGTCGAGGTCAACATTGACTATCCGGAGTACGACGATGTGGAAGAGATGACGACCCAATTGATGCGAGAGAAAACAGCTGAGTTCGAGGCTCTGCTAAGCAATCTTCTCAATACTGCAAGACGAGGTAAGATTTTACGCGAAGGCATTTCCACTGCTATCATCGGCAGACCTAATGTTGGCAAGTCCAGTCTGCTCAACAATCTCCTGCGCGAGGACAAGGCCATTGTGACTGATATCGAGGGTACGACTCGGGATGTGATTGAGGAGTATGTCAATATCAAGGGAGTACCGCTCAAGCTTATTGATACAGCAGGAATTCGGGAAACCGATGACCTTGTAGAACAAATTGGAGTTGAGCGCTCTAAAAAAGCTCTGCAGGAAGCCGACTTGGTCCTCTTAGTTCTCAATGCCAGCGAGCCTTTGACAGATCAGGACAAACAATTGCTTGAAATCAGCCAAGATAGCAATCGTATCGTCTTACTTAACAAGACTGACCTCGAAGAAAAGATTGAGCTGGACCAGCTGCCAGCAGATGCTATCAAGATTTCTGTCCTTCACAACCAAAATATCGACAAAATTGAAGAACGCATCAATCAACTCTTCTTTGAAAATGCTGGTATCGTCGAACAAGACGCCACCTACCTGTCTAACGCACGCCATATCTCCTTGATTGAAAAAGCTCTGGAAAGCCTTCAAGCCGTCAACCAAGGATTGGAAATGGGTATGCCGGTAGACCTTCTCCAAGTTGATATGACCCGTACTTGGGAAATCCTCGGTGAAATCACTGGTGACGCCGCACCAGACGAACTCATAACCCAACTCTTCAGCCAATTCTGCTTGGGTAAATAAGATTTCTATATAGGCATTAAACTCTATTTTAACAACACCTATCTATAATAAAATAAAAGGTATGATTCTTGTGTCCTACAAAGATTCATACCTTTTATTATTTATCGAAAGCTACTTAGAGAGTCTATTATAAGCTCTCCATTTAGTTCTTTATTTTAAAATCTCTTCTAGCTCTTTTTCGAGCGCTGCTTCGTCATGAAAGTTTAATATCACTTTTCTTACTTTTTGATTCTTATCGACTAGGTAAATTCCAGGAATTGATTGAACATGGAGGATATCCGCTGCTTTCTCACCTGCATCATAGTAATACGGGAAGGTATAGCCTTTCTCACTGACATACTGATCCGCTTGTTCCTTTGTTTCCTTATGAAAATCAAGCATATCCAACATGACAAAATTTATTTTATTTTTATACTTTTCGTATACTTTTTGAATTTCTGGTAGCTGTCGCTGACAATAAGGACACCAGCTAGCCCACTCTACTACCAGCATAGGCTTATCATAAAACTCTGAACTCTTCTTTAAAGCCCCTAGCTGATCTTCCATTTCAAACTCTGGCAATTGCTGACCTGTCAATACATGTTCTACAGCTGCACTTCCACTTGTCTGTGTAGAAGCTTTATCGTTCTTTTTAGTTCCAGAAAAATAAAGCATAGCAAAAACTGCCGCAACAATGACTCCTACAGTCAGAAAGGGCAACCACCATTTATCTTTTAACATTTTCTCACCTCATAATAATCCATCTCAAAATATTTAATAAATATAAGAGATTGCAGTCTATAAACGCTCAAAAAATATTGTTCTAAACTATTGAAAATATTTTTGTATAACGCGCCAGTAGTAAATTTATTATATCAGTTTCACTGTACCACATCAACAACTTTAACTTAAAAGATATACTAGAGCATTTTACAATCCATAACATCATTGTTTAAACTAATTCATCCATTAAAATGCTTGATTTATCAGAGTTTTCTCGCTTATAACTTGGCTAGTCTAAAGATATTGAGTACCATTCCCATTCTTCTCTATTTATATCTAAAACTGACTTCCATCTTCCTATCCAACTTCTTAAAAGTATTTCATTTTATAACAACTTAAAACGACATTTCAATAAGATAAGAATTTATCAAAAAAAAAGAGGTTATCCCTCTTATTTTCCTAAAATAAGCCCAGCAATTAAAGGACTGACAAAAACATACATTAAACCTGTCACTCCAATAGCCAAACCAGCCATAGCTCCCTCAACTTGACCATATTTAAAGGCCGCTCCTGTTCCGACTGCATGCCCTGTCCCCCCAAGTGCTAAGCCAATAGCAACCGGATCTTCAATTTTAAGAAGTTTTAAGATACTAGGACCCATTACACTCGTCAAAATCCCAGTAGCTACAACAACTACCAAAGTAATTGTTGTAATCCCCTGCATCTTATCCACAATACCAACTGCCATTGCAGTGGTTACTGACTTTGGAAACAAAGAAATAGCTAAGAAAAAGTCCATTCCAAAAAATTTTGCTACAAGTGCTGTAAAACTTGTATTTACCAAAACTGATAAAAAGATACCTAATAAGATACTTCTAGCGTGGTGTTTCATTAAATGGAAAGTCTTGTAAAGCGGAATCCCTAAAGCAACTGTCGAAGGTACAATCAGATTATTCAAGTATGATCCTCCGATATAATAATCCTTGTAAGAAATCCCAGTCCAAGATAAAAAGAGAATCACTAAAATTGTTGCCAGCAACAATGGGGTCGTCAAAGGATGTGGAAAACGTCTAAAAATCAACATTCCAATAAGATAAGCTAAGATAGACAAAGCCAAGCCAAACAAAGGATTAGTAACTACACTAGTCATGTCTTGCTCCCCTTTCTTCATAATCACCTTCATAACGTCTCTTAATAAACTGCACTGTATAGGCAATGACCACAACGTTCAGAACAATTGCCAAGACAACAATCAAAATGATAGGCAGGAGATAAGGTGCTATAATATGAAATTTATCCATAATACCAACTGCTGCCGGCAAAAAAAGAATAGTCATATTCGCCAGTAAAAAATTACCAACCATATTTACATGACGTAGGCGTAGCCATTTGAATTCTAAAGCTAAAAATAACAAAATTAATCCGATGATGCTACCTGGAATTGGTAAGTGAAAAATAGTTGAAATTCCCTCTCCAAGTAACGAAATCGAAAAGATAATCATCAATTGTACGTATAATTTCATGAAGTCCCCTCACTTTTCTAAGTAACAGTCTACTACTTTTCAGAAAAATTTCAATATATTTTACAAAAATAAAAAGATGGAAACGAATCCATCTTTCTTCTGCATATGAGAAAGTCTAAATAGTAGTCCAATTTTAGATTTAGCCATCCAATCAGCCAAAAAATTCCAATCCTTTTAAGCCAACAAAAAAACGCCAATGGGCGCCTTATAAATATTACGGAAGACATGGGATTCGAACCCACGCACGCTTTTACACGCCTACTGCGTTTCCAACACAGCCTCTTAAGCCTCTTGAGTAATCTTCCATTTTTAAATATGGAGCCGGTGGGAGTCGAACCCACGTCCAAACATCTGCCAACACATTTGTCTACAACCATAGGCTATGTATTGTTTTAACTTGATTTTGACACATAACTCAAGCCCAAATCAAGCGAGTCTATCAATCTCTTGTAAAATCCCTAGACAAGATTCTACCGTAGCTTGCTAAAATAAGACCTGTCATCAGACACAAGCAATCCGAATCGGGTCACGCCTGCTGTTTTTTAGGCAGCTAAAGCGTAAGAAGTATTATTTTTTGCAGTTATATTTAACTGGCGTTTTACATCCGCAAGATGAGTCGCAAAATGTGCCACATAATGCCTGTCGAATCCGTAACGACCCCAAGACAATAGAATTATTATATCATATTTCAGCAAAATTGCAATTTTTCAGATCAGATATTTATGATTTACTTTAGTAAAAAATCTCGAACCCAGTTAGATTCGAGATTATTTATTATTTGATTCCAAGTGCAATTCTTGCGTAACGGCTCATTTTTTCAACAGTCCAAGCGGGATACCAAACTAGTTTAACTTCAACCTTAGTTACTTCTGGAATTTCTTCAAGGGCATCGTGGATTTGATCTGTCAGTAGATCAGCCAAAGGACATCCCATAGTTGTTAGAGTCATGTCGATTTCTGTCTCACCATTTTCTTCGTTGAAACGAATTTCATAGATCAATCCCAAATTGACAATATCAATCCCCAACTCAGGGTCGATTACTTGTTCCAAACTTTCAAGAATGCGGTTTTTAATGTCATCAATTTCTTCTGCTGTATATTTTTGCTCTGCCATCCTATCATCTCCTATTTAGTTCATATCTGTAGAATCAACATTTCATCATTTTTTAATCTTCAATGAAATCACGGAGTGGCTTGCTACGACTTGGGTGGCGTAGTTTACGTAGGGCTTTAGCTTCGATTTGGCGGATGCGTTCACGGGTCACATTGAAGACTTTACCAACATCTTCCAAGGTCCGCATTTTCCCATCATCCAAACCAAAACGCAGACGAAGAACATTTTCTTCACGATCTGTAAGGGTGTCTAAAACTTCATCCAGCTGCTCACGAAGAACAACACGAGTTGTATAATCAACTGGATTTTCAATTACTTCGTCTTCGATAAAGTCACCCAGATGGCTATCATCTTCCTCACCGATAGGTGTTTCCAGCGAAACTGGCTCCTGAGCAATCTTAAGAATCTCACGAACCTTATCTGGTGTCATATCCATACGCTCAGCAATCTGCTCAGGTGTTGGATCTTGACCTAATTCTTGCAAGAGATTACGTTGCTCACGAACTAGCTTGTTAATCGTTTCTACCATGTGAACTGGAATTCGGATTGTTCTAGCTTGGTCAGCGATCGCACGAGTAATGGCCTGACGGATCCACCAAGTTGCATATGTTGAAAACTTAAATCCTTTGGTATAGTCAAACTTGTCAACAGCCTTCATCAAGCCCATATTTCCTTCTTGGATCAAGTCAAGGAACTGCATGCCACGTCCAACATAACGCTTTGCAATAGAAACTACCAAGCGAAGGTTGGCTTCAGCCAAACGTTGCTTAGCCTCAGTATCCCCCTGCTCTACCAAGATTGCCAATTCTTGCTCTTCTTCGTTTGTCAAAAGTGGAACGACTCCAATTTCTTTCAAGTACATACGAACAGGATCGTTGACTTTAGCTGAATTGCTACCTAAAAGTTCTTCATCAGTCAGCTCTGCTTCTTCCTCTTCGTTGTGTAAAACACGTGCACTTGGATTCCCTTCTTTATCTGTGATAGAGATCCCTGCATCTTGGATACGTTGCAATAGATCTTCGATACCATCTGCATCTAAGGTAAAAGGAATAATCAATTTATCATTAATTTCATCATCAATTGCCGTACCAGTTTTTTTATGGTTTCGAATAAATTCTGCAACTTGTACGTCAAATGTTGTTACTTCTTTTTGTTTTGTAGCCATTCCTACTCCATTCTTCTTTTCTGAGCGATCAAGCGCTCCAGTTCTTCAATAGCCGTATCAACATCACCATTATGAGATGCTTCTCGGACTTTTTTCCCAATTATTTGATTTTCCTTACGGAGCAATTCTTTATCTCTGATAGACTCTACTTCTGCCAATTCATTATCCGCAATTTCGCTAGGTAAATCTTCTTCTAAAATACGATACCAGGCTTGCTGGACCCCATCTGATTGCTCGGACAAATCTTGTGATGTCACTTCACCATTTTCGCAAAGTATCTGGTATAGAATCTGTAATTCAGGTGTTGCAAACTGAAAATCCTCTCTCAAACGGTAATCATTCAAAACAATAGGATATTCAATCATTCGATTAAGAAGGTGATTCTCAGCTTTTACTAAACGAGACACTTGCTTAGAAAGCGGAAGATTTGTCTGAAAATGAGGCTGTTGATAAACCTGTTCTTGCTGACTCTTTCGATTACTCAAGCGACTATTGTTAACAGCCTGCTCAACTTGCTGGTAATCGAAGTCTGGTAGAAGTTCTGCCAGCATATAAATATAAGAATTTTGCGCCGTAATTGATGAGGTCTGAGCAATGATCGGAGCCATTTTCTCAACAAATTCAATCTGAGCTTGCAAATTCTCTGTATTTTCCGGTTTCAGATAGCGAATTAGAAACTCCACATCACTTATCCGAGTTTTGGTTAGCAAATGTTGTAGTTCTTCAGGAGAATTTTTTTGAACAAATTCATCTGGATCCATCTGATCTGGAATAGAGACAATCTCAACAGCCAAGTCTTTTAATTCATCCAAAGCTTTAACAGTTGCTGCCTGTCCAGCCTTATCACCATCGTAAGATAAGATGACCTTTTTACAATACTTGCTAAGATGCTGAACATGTTCATGTGTCAAGGCCGTCCCCATTGATGCAACTGCATTTTCTATTCCTGCCCGGTAAGCAGCAATGACATCCATGAAACCTTCCATCAGATAGACTTCATGACTTTTCTTTATGGTTGGTTTTGCCTTGTCCAAATGATAGAGTTCGTAACTCTTATTGAAAATTGCTGTGCTGCGACTATTTTTATACTTAGCTTGATGACCATCAGTCTGAGGAGATTCTTTCCAAATCCTTCCGGAAAATGCTACTACTTGGCCATTATCATTGGCCAAAGGAAACATGATACGATTTTGAAAAGCATCATAAACTAGATTACTTTCTGCTAGATTAAACAGACCCGAATTCATAATGGTTGCTTCATCAAATTTTCCAACCATACTCTGATAAAGATAGTTGCCCTCACTAGGGGCTAAACCAATCTGAAAATGCTTAATGATCTCATCAGTCAATCCACGTTTGTAAAGATAAGATCTGGCTTTTTCTCCCATCTTGGTCGTCATCAAGACAGCGTGATAAAATTTTGCAGCCTCAGTATGAATATCATAGAGAGCTTGATGCGGGTGTTGTCTTTTTGGTTGGGATAGATCATTTTTATCAACTGCAAGTTGAATACCCGATCGTTCAGCAATTATTTGGACAGCTTCCATAAATGAAACGCCACGATATTCTTCGATAAACTTAAAAACATCTCCCGACTTGCCGCAACCAAAACAGTGGTAAAACTGCTTATCTTCAACGACATTAAAGGAAGGTGTCTTTTCTCCATGAAATGGACATAGTCCAAGAAAGTTGCGTCCAGCCTTAGTCAGAGCAACAACTTCTCCTATGACTTCGACGATATTGACGCTGTTTTTAATATCAGAAATGATTTCTTTATCAATCACCCGACAATACCTCCAATTTACCATAGAATACTATGTTATATTTTATAATAAATTAACAAAAAAGTAAAATATCAGCTACAGATTTACAAATAAATATACTTTAAAAGATAGACATGAAAATTTAACAATCCTATAAAACCAACCACTTGCAAAAGGTTGTTATTTTCATTATAATAGAGACTGATTAAAAAAAGGAGATATTTCTATGTTAAAAGAGTTAAAAAGCTTTTTACTTCGTGGCAACGTAGTTGACCTAGCTGTTGCTGTTATCATTGGTGCTGCTTTTGGTGCAATTGTTACTTCAATAGTAAATGACATTATCACACCACTTATTTTAAACCCAGCCTTGAGCGCTGCTGGTGTAGATAAAATTGCTGAATTATCTTGGAACGGTATTGCCTATGGTAACTTCCTAAGTGCGGTTATTAACTTCCTTGTTATCGGAACAGTTCTTTTCTTCATTGTTAAGGCTGCTGAAAAAGCTCAAAGCTTCGGTAAAAAACAAGAAGAAGTTGTCGAAGAAGAACCAGCTCCAACTGAACTTGAAGTACTTCAAGAAATCAAAGCTTTGCTTGAAAAAAAATAATATAACGAAAAACCTGAAAGTATATGTTCAGGTTTTTTTATTGCATTCCTACAATAACGCAATAGCTCTTTAACAAAAAAACAGCCTAAGGGCTGTTTTTTATTTCAATTAGAATTTCTTGCGCTTACGAGCTGCTTCTGATTTACGTTTACGTTTTACAGAAGGCTTTTCATAGAATTCACGTTTGCGTGTTTCTTGAAGAGTACCAGCTTTAGTAACAGCGCGTTTGAAACGGCGAAGAGCGTCATCAAGAGATTCGTTCTTACGTACTACTGTTTTTGACATGTTTTTCACTCCCTTCAAGTTCAGAATCTAGTTAATGATATCATATTAGGGAATTCATGTCAAGTTTTTATTGAATACTATGTGTCTGTTCTTTTGAGATTTTAAAAAATTACTCTAAAATTCACTTTACAATGTTTTTTTCTTTTTAGCAGCTTTGGAAATAGTCATTGACAAAACCTTATCATAGACTAGAAACTGCTGCATGAGCTTACTATCACTTATCTCCGGTAATAAATCAATGACGTATTCCAACTTGATCAATTGCTTTTCAGCTGCTTCAATTGATGTCATTTCAACACTTTTACAGTTAGCTGAAAAAATAGCTTCAAAGAGCAATTCATAATCAAAATTAGCTGGAACCTTCATTTCCACATATCGTCTTGTCTGGCTAACAGAAGTAAAATTCATTTTTTCAAAAATCAACCAAACAAAGGAAATTGATAGGGTAAAAACGACAGCTAAAGCAACAAATCCCATCCCTGTTGTAATTCCGATGGCTGTTGCCATAAAGACTGCCAAGAGCTCTTTTGATCCTCCTGCAGCAGATCGAAAGCGAATCAAACTGAAAGTTCCTGCTACTGCAACACTGGTACCTAAATTCCCATTAACTAAGAAAATGATAATAGAAATAATAGCAGGTAACAGAGACAAAGTAATCACAAATTCTTTTGTATAAATCGTTTGACGTTTATATACCTTTGCTAAAACAATCCCTAAAATCAAGCTTGTGATCATTGAAAAAATCAGAGCTAAGGGATTAATTTTCACTTCAGCCGAGGAATAAATACTATTAAATAACTGATTGAGCATTGAGATCTCCTTAAGACTTGACTGTGTGGCTTAATCTTTCTCTTGTCTGTAGATATGCTTTGCCATATTTTGAGAAGGATTGATCTATAAGACCAAATTTATTGAGAATGTCAGCCATCCATTGAGGATATTGACCAGGGACCTTAATTTCCATAATGACTTTTCCATCTTCTAGCAAAGGCCAGCCATAGCGTCCAGAAGTCAACTCAACATCATAATCTCTATATCGAATATTTGAATCAACGGTCACACGCACCTTCTTATCCTCTAATCCTTTCATAGAATAACGATCATAGCTAATCACCATTTTGGGTTTTAAATCTAGATAGCGTTCTTGTAATGCTTCTACTTCTGCCTTCACTCGATCATCAGAAATAGTCGCATCAGCTAATCCATTTTCAATGAAATTTACAACAGAAACTGGATTAGAGACTAGGCGATACTTAAATCCTACTTCTTCAGACTTTTTCTTAATTTCTAAGAAAACTTGGCAATCATCTGTAGGTTGCTCTGCATAAGTTCTCATACGTAACTTTTCACGCCCACCTTTGCGAGCAATTGAATCTTGAATCATCTGAAAATCATCATTATCAAAATAGATATTTGTTATAGTGGATCTTGCATAGTCATCAGCAATAAAATAAGGCGCCATCTCAGCCTCTAAACGCTCTAATGTGGCCCGGTCTAAGATATACTTAGTCTCGATACGCTGAAAGTTTGTTTGAATCTTCTTTTGTTTCATGGGGATTCTCCTTTTGTTCTACAAATGTAGTTTAATGATTTAAAAGAAAGAGAGCGGCTGCTCAAATTTTAAAAATTTTATTTCTACATTTGTCGTTTATGGTTATATTCTACACTTGTAGATTTAGTTTGTCAAGAGATTTTTCAAAAAATATAAAACTCTACCCATCAAGGTTCTTATCAAACCCAAATAGGTAGAGTTAATTTTAATCGTCATCCTTATCATCATCGTCGTCTTTATCGTCATCATCTCGAGAAGATGACGTCTGACTCTTACTTGGAGATGGAACTGTTGTGACACTCGAACTACTACTAGGCGTCGTCACAGCTGGCTGATTAGTATCTGTTGAAGTATGATTAGAACTTGGGACTTCTTTCTCAACTGTCACAGTCTTTTCGACAACAGTATGTTGTTTAGATTTTAAAACTTTTCCATTCTTTGCATTGATTAGAACCTCATGGGCAGTTTGACCGTGAGAAAAATAGATTTGGTAATTGTCTTTATCTCGAACAATTTTTAAATCTTTAATATCTTTTTGGCCAAGACCTGAATCTTTCAAGGCAACAGCCAAAGCCTGATCTTGACTATATTCTTTGGATACTTTTTGACTGGTTACTTTCTGTGTTTGTTGAACATTAATTGCAGAAGTTTCAATAGCAAAGACCGAGCTAGTCAAAAGCAAGAGAACTGAAACGGCTACTACGAAAACAGTAGACCATAACTTCTTAGGTAGACGGCTATCCATAATGCTGATAATCCTTCTCTTTAGATTAAATTTTTCAGAGTAAAAGCAGGTCGTCAGAGCAATCGGCGTCTTTTTACTGCGATCAATCATGGTTAAAATGGTCTCTCCATAAAAAGTCCGGTAGTGCATATCCTGATCATTTAAGACGTCATAATCACAATACATTTCTCCTACTTCTTGGGTTTCACGACAGGCTAGACGGACTATTGGATTAAACCAATGAAGGCTTTTAACAAGGATTGCCAAAAGATTAACCAAGACATCATGGTGTTTGTAGTGCGTCAGTTCATGCCTGAAAACCAGTTGTAGCTCCTCTTCGGTGTAGTCTGATTCTGGTAATACAATCAATATATCTCTGAAACCAATCAACATAGGGCTTTGTGACATAGGATAGTGAAGCAAACGAACCTTGTTTTTTACTCCCATTTCTTCTTGAATCTTTTGTAATTGAGCCAAAGTCCCTTCATCCTCAACAGGGGTCCCCCAGCGTTTCAGCATCTTTCTAAAAAGAATGTAGGAATAAGCATATCGTGCAATGCTAAAGACAAACCCTAGCAACCATATAGCAATAAGAATCTCGAACCAAGGCAAATTTAGAAAAGCTTGCCATAGATTGGGCTGAATCGTTTTTTCAGAAACTTGAGAAGGCACTTGCGCAGTTCCAGAAGAAAGCTGTGTAGCCACTGTATTGATAGTCGATCCTGCATTCATCCGAATCAAACCTGAACCAAACTGAGGGCGGAATGGGAAGAGAAAACTAAGCAAAACCAAAAACCAAATGACATATTTTGCTCTGGCTGAGACTCTCGTCTTAAAAAGCGCAAAAAGTAAACTAAGCAAGATTACTAAAATCGAGGTAGAAACGCTAGTTAACAAAAAAGATAAAAGGAATTGCTTCATGGTGATAACTCCACTTATTTATTCTGATCAAGTAAACTCCTCAACTCGTCTAATTCATTGTCTGACAATGAATTAGATGAAAAGAGAGTTTTAACAAGGCCACCCATGGAATGACCACTATAACGCTTCAGAAAATCTGAAGTTTCTACTTCTAAGTATTCATCCTCTGAGATAATGGCCGTATACTGTCTTTCACGCCCCTTACGGACGCTTTCTAAAAAGCCTTTTTCCGTCAAACGAGCTAAGACAGTTAATAGGGTCTGGGGTTTCCAATGGTTATCTTCGCCCAGTTTTTCCATAATTTGTGCAGATGTTGTTGGGTTTGGCAATTGCCAAATTACTTTTAAAATAGTAAATTCTCCGTCAGGTAAACGTTTAATGGATGTTTTCATAGTCTTCCCGTCTTTCTATGTAATATTCTCACCTTTATTCTACACTTGTCTAATTAAAAAGTCAATCATTATGTAAAAAAGAGTGAGGAATCAAATTTTCCCCACTCTTTTTAGATAAATAAACTGATCAAGGTCAGTATAGCTAACCCTCCCTGTTTGAATAAAATTTTCAAATCACTTGTCATTGCACCGTAGGCCGCTACTAAGATAATGTAAATCATAAAGATAGCCATCCAAAAAGAATCTTGGGTAAAAACAGCTAGTAAAACCAAGACAGCAATCAAACCATTATAGACTCCTTGGTTTTTAAAAAGAGTGTTAACAGATTCTCTCTCAAGCTCCTCCTGAGTCATGTTAAAGACTCGGGCTGTTGTTTTTGAAGCTGTTGCAAAAGTCTCCAAATACATGATATAAAAAAATTCAAAAGAAACTAAAATTGCCAAAGCAACTGTAAAAATAGACATCTTGTCCTCCTTCTTTTAAAACCTAATTTAATTAGTATAACATAGAAATCAACATGGAAGGCAAATCTTGCTCAGAACTTATACAAATCACTTTTAATTGTCAAATAAAAAACATAAATAAAATATGCGTAGCAAAAATCAGCATTTTCTGAATAGATATGGTAAAATTTTTTTGGAAAATGGAGGTAAATTATGTTAACTTATGATTTGATTGTTATCGGCTTTGGTAAGGCTGGTAAAACTTTGGCTGCTAAAATGGCGTCTCAAGGAAAAAAAGTTGCTTTGATTGAGCGAAGCAAGGCTATGTATGGGGGAACCTGTATCAATATCGCCTGCATTCCAACCAAAACTCTCTTAGTCGCTGCTGAAAAAGGTTTAACTTTTGACCAAGTTATGGCTGAGAAAAATGCTGTAACTAGCCGCCTTAATAGTAAAAACTATGCGGGAGTTAGTGGTGCTGGTGTCGACATCATCGATGGGGAAGCTCATTTCCTTTCCAATAAAGTCATCGAAATCACAGCTGGTGATGAAAAAGAGGAACTGACTGCTGAGACTATTGTCATCAATACTGGTGCTGTTTCCAATGTCCTACCAATTCCTGGATTGACTGAAACTAAAAATGTTTACGATTCAACAGGTATCCAAAACTTGAAAGAACTTCCTAAACGCTTGGGAGTTCTGGGTGGCGGTAATATCGGCTTAGAATTTGCTGGGCTCTACAATAAATTAGGCAGTCAAGTGACTGTGCTGGATGCTGCTCCTGTCTTTCTCCCTCGAGTAGAACCTTCTATCGCTGCTCTAGCTAAGCAGTACATGGAAGAAGACGGAATCCAGCTCTTACAAAATGTTCGTACCACACAGGTCAAAAATGATGGTGATGAAGTTGTCGTTGTGACAGAGGATGGAGAATTCCGCTTTGATGCTCTGCTCTATGCTACTGGACGTAAGCCGAATATTGAGCCACTTCACTTGGAAAATACTGACATTGAGCTGACAGAACGCGGAGCTATCAAGGTTGATAAACACTTGGAAACATCTGTACCTGGTGTATTTGCAGCGGGTGATGTCAATGGCGGTCTCCAGTTCACTTATATCTCACTGGATGACTTCCGTATCCTTTATAGCTATCTGGCTGGGGATGGCAGCTACACACTAGAAGACCGTAAAAACGTCCCTACTAGCATGTTCATCACACCGCCTTTGGCTCAAATCGGATTGACTGAAAAGGAAGCGCAAGAGCAAGGACTGCCGATTGCAGTTAAGGAGATTCCAGTCGCAGCAATGCCTCGCGGACATGTCAATGCTGACTTACGCGGTGCCTTCAAGGCTGTTGTCAACACTGAAACCAAGGAAATTGTTGGAGCGACTATCTTCTCAGCTGGAGCTCAGGAAATTATCAATATCCTGACTGTAGCCATGGATAATAAAATTCCTTACACTTACTTGAGCAAGCAAATCTTCACCCACCCAACGCTGGCTGAAAACCTTAATGATTTATTTGCTATCTAATTTCAAGCCCCATCAGGGGCTTTTAATATTAGGTAAACTTACTCACTTACATTTCTCCCCCTTTTTGTGGTACAATAATGCTAGTTTATTTTAAAAAAGATTGAGGAAAATTATGTCTGAACTGTATGATATTACGATTGTCGGCGGTGGTCCAGTTGGCCTATTCGCAGCTTTTTATGCTCATCTGCGCCAAGCCAAAGTTAAAATTATTGATTCCCTGCCTCAGCTGGGCGGTCAGCCAGCCATTCTCTATCCAGAGAAGAAGATTCTGGATGTGCCGGGCTTTACCAATCTAACTGGCGAAGAACTGACTCAGCGTCTGATTGAGCAGCTGGAAACTTTCCAGACTGAGATTTGTCTCAACGAAACAGTGTTGGATATCGTGAAAGGCGAAGAGGGCTTCACTATTACGACTTCTAAAGCGAAGCATCAGACCAAAACCATTATCATCGCCATGGGAGGTGGTGCTTTCAAACCGAGAGCTTTGGAGCTAGATGATACTGAGATCTACAGCAACCTCCACTATCATGTGTCAAATATCAGCCAGTACGCTGGCAAAAAGGTTGTTGTTCTGGGCGGTGGCGACTCAGCTGTTGACTGGGCGCTAGCTTTTGAAAAAATCGCAGAAACCAGCCTAGTTCATCGACGGGATAACTTCCGAGCTTTGGAGCATAGTGTGGAAGAACTCAAGGCTTCTAGTGTTAAGATTAAGACACCATTTGTACCTAGTCGATTGGTCGGTGAAAATGGCAAGATAACCCACTTGGAAATCAGCCAAGTCAAGGGAGAGGAAAGTCAGCTTTTACCTCTAGATCATCTATTTGTCAACTACGGTTTTAAATCCTCTGTCGGCAATCTCAAAGATTGGGGCTTGGAACTTAACCGTCACAAAATCTTGGTCAATAGCAAGCAAGAAACCTCCGTACCAGGAATCTATGCAGCTGGGGACTGCTGCAGCTACGAAGGTAAGATCGACTTGATTGCGACTGGGTTAGGTGAGGCACCTACTGCTGTCAACAATGCTATTAACCATATCTATCCTGAGCAAAAAGTCCAACCCAAACATTCTACAAGCTTATAATATAAAAACGCAATCGAGGTTGGGATATACTGTCTCAGCCTTGTTTTCTATTGACTTTCTTAGCTTCTTCTGCTAAACTGTAGTCAAGTATATTTCGGAGGTACACGGAGACATGAAAAATTAAGTCTATTTTTTAAAGGAAACTTTATTTAGTAGATTTTGTCATGTTTCTGCATATCCGCGGGACTTTCGTTTTTTTGTGCTTTCAAGCTTCTATGGCTTATATTTAGATCAATCCTGTCGCTCCTATGACAGTGCAAGTTGTAAGTCTACAAACGAATTCCCCTATTTACACTCCTGTGTCTTCTTTGTGCAATCTCAACAGCTCTGCTAAATAAAGCAGAGCTGTTTTTTGTTTTAAAAAATGAAGGAGACATTTATGCTTCAAATAAGAAATCTAACCATTACCCACCTAAAAGATCTGAAAGAGTTAATCAAAGATTTGTCACTGACTGTAAATCAAGGAGACAAGGTCGCTATTATCGGTGAGGAGGGTAATGGCAAATCCACCCTGCTCAAGCTCTTGCTAGACGAGCGACTGGTCAGCTCCTATGTCAGCTACAGCGGACAGATTGATAAGTCCTATACTGCTGCTGTCTACCTGCCCCAGCAGTTGCCTTCAGAAGATGCCCAACTGACGCTCAATGACTATTTCTTTGCTGATTTTGAGACAGAGCTGGACTATGCCAAGCTCTATCGCTATGCTGGGGAGCTCAATTTTGACAGCCAGCGCTTTGCCAGTCAGCAGCAACTCTCTAGCCTATCTGGAGGAGAAAAACTTAAGGTTCAGCTCATCAAGAAACTAGCCAGCGATTGGGACATTCTCTTTCTTGACGAGCCCTCTAATGACCTTGATCTCGAAACTCTGACTTGGCTGGAAAACTTTATCAGCCATAGCCAGCAAACTGTCCTTTTCGTCTCTCACGACGAACACTTCCTCGCTCAAGCTGCGACCAAGATTGTTCATCTGGAGAGAATCAAAAAGAAGCAGGAAGCTAGAACCAGCGTCAAGAGTCTGGACTATGAAAATTACCGCCAGCAGCGTCAGGAGGCTTTTGAGAAACAAGGACAACTGGCACGGAAAGAGCGGGAAGAACACGCCAAGACCATGGAAAAACACCGACGGGTTAAGCAGAGTGTGGAGCATACTTTACGAAATACCCATGACGCTACTGCAGGTCGATTGGTGGCTAAGAAGATGAAAAATATTCTCTCGCAGGGCAAACGATTTGAAAAGGCAGGCGCTGAAATGACCGAAATCCCGACACAGGAAGATGTCATCAGCCTTCACTTCTCAGACATAGAAGCTCTGCCATTGACCAAAAGAATCCTAAAATTAGAAGGAATGAAGCTGAAAACAGACGAACGACAACTGGCGGATAACCTGACTCTGGAGGTCTGTGGCCAAGAAAAAATCGGACTGATTGGTGCTAATGGTGCAGGCAAATCTACTCTGCTTAAGGAAATATGGAAGATCCTGCGTGAGCGGACAGATATGCGAGTTGGCTACATGCCCCAGCATTATAGCGACTTGCTGGCTGATGAGAGCAGCCCTTTGGACTTTCTGGCTCCCTCAGGCGACAAGGCCCAGGAGGAGAAAATCCTGACGCATCTAGCTAGTCTTCAGTTCACGCGCGACGAGGCCCGCCATCCTATTGGGCAGCTTTCCGGTGGCCAAAAAGCCAAGCTCCTCCTGCTCAAACTAGTCCTAGACCGCCCCAATATCCTCCTTCTGGACGAGCCAACCCGCAACTTCTCTCCCACCTCTCAGCCTCAGGTTCGCCAGCTTTTGGCGACCTATCCTGGCGCCATTATCGCTGTCTCCCACGACCGCATCTTTCTCAAAGAAGTCTGTACAAAGATTTATAAACTGATGGAGACAGGGCTCGAAGAAGTTAAATTATAAGCAAAAAGAGTTGGAAATTCCAACTCTTTTAGTTTTGTTTAGCATCAATCTGTGAACTTTAATAAAGCTCCTCTTCTACTCCTGCGCCGTCTGCATTTGGTAATAAACGCCTCTGGCTGCCATGAGCTCCTGATGATTACCATGTTCGACGATATTGCCGTCTACCATGACGAGGATGATGTCCGCATTTTGAATAGTGGACAAACGATGGGCGATGATAAAGCTAGTCCGTCCCACCATGAGCTTGCTGAAAGCCTCCTGAATCAAGACTTCTGTCCGAGTATCAATGGAGGAAGTCGCCTCATCCAAGATTAGGATTTTAGGAACGGAAAGGAAGACACGCGCAATGGTCAAGAGCTGCCGCTGACCTTGAGAAAGTGAGTCCCCAGCATCCGCCAGATAGGTGTCATAGCCCTGAGGCAGCTGCTGGATAAAGAAATGAGCGTTGGCCGCCTTGGCAGCTGCAATGACCTCTTCTCGGCTAGCGTCTGGCCGGCCAAAAGCTATGTTGTCATGAATGGTCGCCGTCTTGAGCCAAGTCTCCTGCAGTACCATACCGAACTGCTGACGATAAGAGGCTCTGGTGTAATGACTGATAGGAATACCATCTAAAGAAATAAGGCCACTATCAACATTGTAAAAGCGCATGAGGAGATTAATCAAGGTTGACTTACCAGCACCAGTTGGCCCGACAATGGCGACCTTGCTAGCTGCTGGAATCCTTATATTCAAATCCTGAATCAACTCTTTGCCGGACTCATAGCCAAAAGCCACATGCTCAAAGCTAATCTGTCCTTTGACATCTTCAGACTGAAGAATTCCCTGGCCTGGCTCTGCTATTTCTTCTTGGTCCAAAACGCTGTAAATCCTCTCCGCACAAGCTAAAGCGCTCTGCAATTCTGACATGACTGACGATATATCGTTGAAGGGCTTGGTGTACTGGTTGACGTAGTTGAGAAAAGTTACCAGCTGCCCAACCGTAAAGCCTGTTCCCTGAATGATTCGGACAGCCCCAAAGCCTACAATCAAAGCATAGATCAGAGCATTGATAAAACGAGTCGAAGGATTGACTGTTGATGAATAGAAAATAGCCGCCTGCGAATAGTCTGCATAGATTTGATTACTGCGGGTAAAAGCTGAGTCAAACTGCTCCAGAGCATTAAAAGCCTGGATCAGACTTTCTTGAGTCAAACTTTCCTCAATCAGCTGGGTCTGTGCTCCCCTCGCCTGTGTCTGTCGTTGGAAAAAGCTAAAACTCTTTCTGGCAATAAAGCGAGCTAAGAAGAGAGAAAGGGGTGTCAAAAGCAGAACCAGAAGTAAGAGGAAAAAGTCCAATCTGGCCATACTAATGATGGTCACTAAAATTGTCAGCAAACCCACAAAAAATTGATTGAAAACCATAAGTAGGCCATTGCTGAGCTGCTCCAAGTCCGTCGTCACCCGACTAACCAAGTCGCCGGTTCCCTGCCGATCTAGATAAGCCAAAGGCAAATAGTGAACTTTCTTGATAACGCCTTGACGGAGCTGCTGGCTGTAGCGATAGACCAGCTGATTATAGAGTAAGGGATTGAGCCACTGAATCAGCGTATTGGCTAAGATAACCAACAGCATCTGGCCCAGAATCGGCATCAAATGCTGGTCCGCTTGCGGAAGAAGAACACTATCAACCGCATTCCCGATTAAAACTGGGAGAAGAACAGTTAGAGCCACTTGAGCCACCGTTCCCAGACTAGCTAGGAGAAAAAGCCAGCGCGCCTGTAGCAAGTCTCGAGTCAAACGCCTCAAGCTACTAGATGATGTCTTATGCTTCATGCTTTCCCTCCTCTCCTTGACTATGCTGTGATTGATGGATTTCTCGGTAAATGGCAGAGCTGATTAGGAGTTCCTCATGGCGACCAAGGGCCACCTGTTCTCCCTTATCTAGGACTAAGATTTGATCCGCTGAGCGCAAACTATTGGTCCGCTGAGAGATCAAGACCAGACTGGTCTCTGTCAATTCATTCTTGATAGCCTGCAAGAGTCTTGCCTCTGTCAGATAGTCCAGAGCAGAGGTTGCATCATCTAAAACCAAGAAAGGCGCTCTCCGCAAGACAGCTCTGGCAATGGTTAAACGCTGACGCTGACCGCCAGAAAAATTCCGACCAAAGGCCTCTACAGTCGCATCCAAGCCACCTTCCTTCTGAGAGACAAAGTCCGCCGCTTGAGCAATCTCTAAAGCCTGCCACAAGTCTGCGTCTGTTGGCTTGCTTGACATGCCCAAGGTCAGATTGGAACGAACAGTTCCTTGGAAAAGCTCCGCCTTCTGAGGCACCAGACTAATCCAAGATCGCCATTCTCTGAGATTTTTAGGACTACGTCCTTGGAAAAATATGGTCAACTGACCAGCAGCCACAGGATAGAGATGAGACAGCAGCTGAACCAGAGTAGATTTACCTGAACCTGTCCCGCCAATAACCCCCAAAGTCTGGCCGTTTTTCAAATCAAAAGTCAGACCAGTCAAGGCTGGACTAGCTGCATTTGGATAAGAAAAGCTGACTTGCTGGACTTTAATAGCTTGATTCGGCAGAGCTGTTTCCTGCACTAATTCCTGCAGGACATCTTCTTCTGCTTGCTCGAAGACCTGACTGATTCGGCCTGCACTGATATAGCTTTGATTGAGCGAGTTGACCAGCATAGCTAGCTTGAGCAATTCCACTAAAATCTGTAATAAATAATTAACCAAGGCCACTAGCATCCCCTGGGTCAGCAGGCCTTTGCCAATAAAAGCATTCCCCTGCCAAATCACAGCAATCAGGGTACCATTGACCGTAAGAAAGGTCAGAGGACTAATCAGACTAGCCAGAACTCCAGTCCTGATTTGCCAGGTTTTATAAAGCTCGTTGCGATTGCGAAAACTCTGAATCTCACGCTGGGTCTGACCGAAAGCTCGTATAACCCGCATGCCCTGTAGCTGCTCACGCGTCAGATTGACTAGCTGGTCAGTCAGCTGACGAATCTTGGCATAGAGGGGATTCATCAGACGAGACATGAAAACGATAATAGCCGTTAAAATTGCCACCATGAGCAAGAACCACAAGGTAATGACTGGACTGATAGTAAAGGCCATGATGATGGAGCCAAAAACAATGATAGGCGCCCGCAGGAAGAGACGAAGAAATTGATTGATGCCCGTCTGGATCTGATAGGTGTCACTCGTCAGTCGAGTCACCAAGCTAGAAGTCGTCAGCTCATCCCGACTAGCCTTGGGCAAGCGCAGAATCTTTTGATATAGGTCACCTGTCATCTGACGAGTAAAGCCCACTGCTGCCTTTGACGAATAATACTGGGCCACCACTGCTACCACCACGCCTAGCGCAGCCAAGCCCATCAAAAGAAAAACCATCCAGTAGAGATGGGAGCTGTCGTGTCTAGGAATGGTCTCATCCACAATCCCCGCAATCAAAAGCGGAACCAAGAGTTCAAAACTGGCCTCCAAGAGCTTAAACAAGGGTCCCAGCAAAGACTCCCTGATATAGCCCTTGAAATATTTCAATAAATCTTTCATACTGTCTACTTCTCCATTAAACTGTATTTATTTTACCATAATTTTCAAAGGGTAAAAAATATTCTCCTTCTGACCAGCAGAAAGAGAACATTAATCTTAGACTTCTTGTAAATTCTGGCTTATTTTCTTTAGCCCCATATGCAAAAATGGAGTTACAGCAAATAAGAAGCCGCCTAAAACTATAAACGTCCAGTCAAAACCAAAGTGGTCGATCAACCAGCCCGTCACAGGGAAAATGACAATCATACTTAGGCTGAACATCATAGAATAGACACTGAGCATGGTCGCCCGTACTTCACTTGGCAGCTGTTTTTGCAAATCGTTGTCAAAAATCGGCTGGAAAAGAGCATACAAGGCGTTGCTGATTAGATAAATCAAAATATAGATGAAGGGCGTTCCAAAATAGGACAGCAAGTAGCTTGCTCCAGTTAGAAGAACTACTGTAGGAAAGAGTTTCAAGGCAGAATATTTCTTTCCAATCACACTTGCCAGATAGACCGCCAAGATATTCAAAGCACTGCCAATCAGCATGACTACCGAAATCTGCCAATCTTTTAAGTCGGGCAATTGATTTTGATAATAAAAATAAAACATACACATGAGAGTTCCGATGATTTGGGACAGAATCATCCAGATAAAAAGGCTGGGATTTCTCTGCAACTCCTCTTTGACAGCCCAGATAATCTTTTTCATAGTCAGGCGTTCCGCTTTCTCTGCTTTGACACTTGGCTCCTTCAGCATCCAGGTTAAGAAAAGAACGATGATAGAGGTCCCAATCATGATATAGTAGGTCAGATGCAATTGTCCATGGACAAAAAATCCGGCCCAGACCGTTCCCAAAGACCGAGTCGCTTCAGCCACCCCAGACATAAAACTGGAGATGGATAAGTAACGTTCCTTGAGTCCGGCCTCCACAGATGAATCATAGACCATGGCTGCGCTTGTCCCCGAATCAAAATTATAGGACCAAGCACTAATCACCATAGCCAGTGCATAGACCCAGAAGTTCCCCTGCCCCGCCAACATAAGAATCGAAGACACAATCCCAGCTATCCGGCTCAGATAAAGATTGGTCTTGTAGGAAAAGCGATCCGCCAACATCCCAGAAGGAATTTCACAGATGACACTAGTGGCATGAAAGATACTTTCCAAAAGCCCAATCTGCCAAAGGGACATGCCATTTTGACTTAGAAATAAAATCCAAAAACTAGTAATGCCTAGAAAGGCAAAAAATTCTACTCCGGCCATAAGACCGATATTTTTCCGATAACTTCTTTTAAACATATTTTCTCCTTTAACAAGTGTTTTTTTAATTTCTATCCTTTATCACTTGTTAATCTGCTGTTTACATGACTCCTACCTCTTCTTTCTCTAAAATTCTATATTTGGATTATTTCATAGTTCATTGTTGAAAAAACGCCACATGGGCGTTTTCATTAATTTACGGTTTAATACGGTGCAACATACGTGGGAATGGAATGGCTTCACGGATATGCTTAGTACCAGCTACAAAGGTTACCATACGCTCGATACCGATACCGAAGCCACCATGTGGAACTGTTCCATACTTACGAAGATCCAGGTAGAATTCATATTCTGTCGTATCCATACCAAGATCATTCATCTTAGCAACAAGGGCATCGTAGTCTTCCTCACGCATAGAGCCTCCGATGATTTCACCGTAGCCTTCTGGAGCAAGCAAGTCTGCACAGAGGACACGGTTAGGATTTCCAGGAACTGGCTTCATGTAGAAAGCCTTGATAGCTGCTGGGTAGTTCACGACAAAGGTTGGTACACCAAAGTGGTTGGAAATCCATGTTTCATGCGGTGAACCAAAGTCATCACCATGTTCAAGATGCTCATAATCTGCATCCTCATCATTTTCATGGGCTTGCAAGAGGTCAATCGCTTCATCATAGCTAACACGCTTGAAAGGCTCTGCAATATAGCGTTTCAAGAGTTCTACATCACGCTCCAAGGTTTCCAAAGCTTGAGGAGCACGATCAAGAACACCTTGGATCAAAGCCTTAACATAAGCTTCTTGCAAGTCAAGTGACTCATCATGGGTCAAGTATGAATACTCTGCATCCATCATCCAGAACTCAGTCAAATGACGACGGGTTTTTGATTTTTCAGCACGGAATACAGGACCAAAGTCAAAAACGCGACCAAGAGCCATAGCACCTGCTTCCAGATAAAGCTGACCTGACTGACTCAAGTATGCTGGAGTTCCGAAATAGTCTGTTTCAAAAAGCTCAGTTGAGTCTTCTGCAGCATTTCCTGACAAGATTGGGCTGTCAAACTTCATAAAGCCATTCTTGTCAAAGAATTCATAGGTAGCGTAGATGATGGCATTGCGGATCTGCATCATGGCAACTTGCTTACGAGAACGCAGCCACAAGTGACGGTTGTCCATAAGGAAGTCAGTCCCATGTTCTTTGGGCGTGATCGGATAATCATTTGACTCACCAATTACTTCGATGTCTGTGATATCCAGCTCATAGCCAAATTTTGAACGCTCATCTTCCTTGACGATCCCTGTCACAAAAACAGATGTTTCCTGGCTAAGTCGTTTGATAGTATCAAATTTCTCAAGTCCTACTTCTTCACCAAATTTCTCGATAAAATTAGGCTTGAAGGCTACACCTTGGAAAAAGGCTGAACCATCACGTAGTTGTAAAAAAGCAATCTTACCCTTACCTGATTTGTTGGCAACCCAAGCACCTATGGTCACTTCTTTACCCACGTAGTCTTTTACATCAATAATCGTTACATATTTGTTTGACACTTTTTTTCTCTTTTCTATTTTTTATTCTTTGTGACAGACTGCCTCGACATTATTACCATCTGGATCCAAGACAAAGGCTGCATAATAAGGTTGGTGATATTGGGGACGAATACCCGGAGCGCCATTATCTTGACCTCCCGCTGCTAGACCAGCTTGATAAAAAGCATCCACTTGCTCTCTAGTCTCAGCACGAAAGGCAAAATGAGACGCATCTGATTGCCCCTGACTTAACCAAAAATCTCCAGCTGGAGCTGTTTGAGGCTCTGCAAAACTTACCGCCTGAGGAATTTCAAAGGCAATTTTGTAGCCCAATGGCTCTAAAGCTTGCTGATAAAAGAGCTTGCTGGCTTCCAAATCCTTGACTGTAATCCCAAAATGATCAATCATATCTGCCTCCTAGATTGGTTGCTAAATGTCACTTTATTTCAAGACAAATCTTTTGGACATCTGTTCTATATTTTACCATAAAGCGATTGCAATAGCTATCCTTGAAGAGACGAAAATTTAAAATTCTTTAAAAAGCTATCTTTTTCCGAAAATACTATTCTATAAGAAATCAGAAAAAGAAAACAGCTGTTTGGAAAATCAGTCTCCTTTCTTATTTTCAAGCTTCTCAGACTTTTCATAAACCATACTACTTTTCTTAGTATTTACCTCTCCCTTATCATTGACTTCAATATGTTCCTTAAAATAAGTCCGCTCAATCTGAGGGTTATAACGAGTCTCATAAACCATAGTAAAGTCTGCATATCCCTTCCCAGAAAGTTCCTGCTCTGAAGGTCCACCGAGAGAATTTTTCAAATGCTCGCTGTTTAAAGTTCGTAACTTTAACTCTAACCCTGGTTGATAATCGTTCAAGTACCAATCCATTCGGGTTGATGCATTTTCTTCAAAAAAGATCCGGTACTGTCTACCCTTGGCTTGTAAGCTATAAGTAGGTTCGCCAGACTTTGATTCAGAAATAGTTGTCCACCCTTGCTCAGCATTAAGGAAAGAACAAGCCGTCAATAGGAGCAAACATATTATTAGGTTTAAAAATATCAAACTACGTTTCATGCCACATTCCTTTCTAATAGAAATCAAAACATATATTAGATACACTTTAACTCATATTAAGGCTATATGTCTTGACTCTGAGCTACTCCATAAGGAAGCCCTAGAACAAACGCTTTCAGAATCATTTTATCACTTTAAACAACCTCTTACCAGCTAGAGTCGAAGAAAAGCAAAAAGGACAGGCTTTAAGCCCATCCTCTATTTTAAAAATATAATTGCTTTTCATTTATATGTTTACTTAGAATCAACCTTTTCAGTCTTAACTAAGACCATACTGCTTTCTGAAGGTTTGATTTGTCCATTCTTGTCGGCAGTTATTCCAACTTGATAATAATTTATTTCTTTTTGACTACCTGAATAATGTTCATAAACCATAGTAAAGTTAGCCGAACCTTGACCAGACAGTTCCCTCTTGGCTGTCGCCCCGTCTAACCCTTTTATCTCTTCTTGATTAAGAGTATGGCACTCAAGATTTTCAAGTGGATTATAATTATCTAAATGCCAGGTTTTTCTAGCTGAACCATTGTCATTGTATAGAATCTGGTACATTTTTCCAGACACTTGTAACCTATAAAAGGGGTCTCCCTCCTTAGACTGAGAAACAGTGGTCCACCTCTGCTCTGAATGAACAAAAGAACAAGCGGTCAAGCAAACCAAACTGACTGCCAACATTGCAAAACAGGAGATTCTCCTCATGCTTTAGCGCTCCATAAATTGCTGCAGGCGTTGAACAGCTCCTTTAAGTGTTTCCAGATCAGTCGCATAGCTGAGACGGACATTTTCTGGAGCACCAAATCCTGCGCCAGTCACCAAAGCCACACCAACTTCTTCCAAAATAGCTGTGGTAAAGGCTGTCACATCTGTATAACCTTTCATCTCCATAGCTTTTTTGACATTAGGGAAGAGATAGAAGGCTCCTTGAGGCTTAATGACCTCAAAACCTGGTACTTGAGCTAGAAGTGGGTAGATGGTATTGAGACGCTCTTCAAAGGCCTGACGCATAATTTCAACAGTCTCCTGACTACCTGTCAAGGCTTCAATAGCAGCATACTGGGCAACTGTCGTTGGATTGGAAGTGGTTTGGCCTGCAACCTTGCTCATAGCAGCTATGATTTCTGGTTCACCAACAGCATAGCCAATCCGCCAGCCAGTCATGGAATAACTCTTAGAAACGCCATTGATAACCACTGTTTGCTTGCGGATAGCCTCTGATAGACTAGAAATTGGCGTAAATTTATTACCGTTATAAACCAGACGTCCATAGATGTCATCTGCCAAAATCAGAACGTCATGCTCCACAGCCCAGTTTCCAATAGCCAAAAGTTCCTCGGCTGTATAAATCATCCCCGTCGGATTGGATGGTGAATTCAGAACTAAGACCTTGGTCTTGTCAGTTCGAACAGCTTCCAATTGTTCTACAGTTATCTTAAAGTCGTTCTCTTCAGTAGCTTGAACAAAAACAGGAATTCCTTCAGCCATCTGAATTTGATCGCCGTAGCTGACCCAATAAGGCGTAGGAATAATTGCTTCATCACCTGGATCAAGAACACTCATAAAGAAGGTGTAGAGGGAGAACTTAGCTCCTGTTGCCACCGTCACTTGATTCGGCTTGATTTCATAACCATAATAGTTGGCAAAGTATTGAACAATAGCTTCTTTTAACTCTGGAAGACCACTAGCCACTGTATAGAAACTAGCTTTTCCATCTTCAATAGCTGCCACAGCTGCTTGCTGAATGTTTTTAGGAGTCGGAAAATCCGGCTCTCCAAGAGTTAGCGACAGAATATCTCTGCCTTCAGCCTTTAAAGCTTTGGCTCTAGCTGCTGCAGCCAAAGTCACACTTTCTTCCATTTTTAAAACACGATTAGATAATTTCATAGCCCCTCCTTGCTCAGCAATTTCCTTTTTTCAAAATCGACAATATAGTAACTCTTTCCAGATTTGACTTCCCAAATTGGTCGGCCGTTCAAATAACCAAAAGTCACTTTGTCAATCACATCAGCTCCGTTTTTCTTTGCAATCTTTTCAGCCTGCCTTTTGCTAGTTCCCTCACTGAGTTCATAAACAAAAATTTTATCAGAACCCTTCTCAATCAGGATGGCTTTTTTCTTCTCTTGATCCGTTTCACCTAGCAAGCTGTAATAGGTCTTGTCCCCATTGTAAATAGCAAAGCTATCAACTTTACTGACTCCTGCATACTTGCGTGCCAACTCAATGGAATTAGAACGAGCAGCCCGATAAGGCTCCATTGATAAATTAAATAGATTTAGCAGAGAAAAGGCAAGCACCGTTAAAAGAATACCTATTCCAATGACATACTGCCATATAAGGATTTTTTTATTTCTTTTTCTTCTATTTTTCACTCGTCCATTATACTATAATTCTATCTATATTTCTATCTTTTTCACATTGATTTTAATACTATTTATTGATAAAATATGGCTATGAGAACACTAGAAGAATTATTAGAAGAAAATAAACTAGACCTTAAAACCATGATTGTTTTTAGGAAGGCTGAGCGGACCATACGCTCCATTGAACAAAGAGTCATCAAAGAAAACAAACTAACCCCTACTCAGTTTTCTGTTCTGGAAACTCTCTACAGTAAGGGAAGAATGCGAATCCAAGATCTGATAGACCATATGCTTGCGACCTCTGGAAATATGACTGTCGTCATCAAAAATATGGTTCGTGACGGCTTGATTTCTCGGACTAGCGATCCAAATGATCGCCGTTCTTATCTGATTGAATTAAGCCAGAAAGGTCAGGAATTAATCGAAGAAATCTTTCCTCAGCATATCCTGTGTGTAAAGGATGCCCTAGCTATTTTATCAGACGAAGACAAAGAGACTCTCATTTCAATTTTAAAAAAATATAAAAATCTGAGCTAAATAATTGCTAATTAGTAACATTTGTTGTAACATAAACGGTAACAAGAGGTCTAACCCTCTTTGATTAAAAAATATGGAGGACTCATAATGTCTAAAGTACTATTTATCGTTGGATCCCTTCGTCAAGGTTCTTTTAACCACCAACTGGCGCAAGAAGCTGAAAAAGCTTTGTCTGGTAAAGCTGACGTGTCTTACCTCGATTAGTCTCAAGTTCCAATCTTTAGTCAAGATTTGGAACAATCAACGCCTTCAGCTGTTGCTAAGGTCCGTGAAGAGGTCCAAGCTGCTGATGCTATCTGGATTTTCTCACCGGTTTACAACTTCTCTATTCCTGGTTCAGTGAAAAATCTGCTAGACTGGCTCTCTCGTTCACTTGATCTTTCTGATCCTCGTGGCGCTTCTGCTATTAACGAGAAGATTGTGACTGTCTCTTCAGTTGCGAATGCAGGACAAGAACCAATGTTTGCTATCTATAAAGACTTACTACCATTTATTCGGACAACTGCTGTGGGAGAATTCACCTCAGCTCAAGTCAATGATTCTGCTTGGGTAGATGGTAAATTTATTGCTAGCTCAGAAACTCTTGCGGGACTAAAAGCTCAAGCGGACGCTCTTCTTGCAGCTATCAATTAGAAATTATAACTCCAATGATTTAAAACACTGGGATGCCAATCTCAGTGTTTTTCCTGTTTAACCAACAATAAAAACCAGTTTAAGTAACCAAACTTGGTCTACTTAAACTGGTTCAAATAGGGGGCAAAATAATCGATCTCGCTCAAGCTATATCATAAAATCCTAACGTTTTTATATTCAATTTATCAGCATTTGTTAAGACAATATCTGTCCCAAATTCTTTTTCATAAAACGTCATAGACATTGTTTGTCCATTTACAAAAAGCTCGATTGAATTAATATCTCGAAGAATTTCCAAGGTTAATGACTTAGGAGGATCTGATATATTCAGATGGCGAATATCCGCATAAGGTTCTTCTTTTCCAATAATCTTATGGCCCAGTCGTTCACGTCCCAAAGATAAGACCTGATTATTTTCATTATAGGAGATTTTCACACCCTGCTGATTTATGACATTTCTTGCATATATCAATTCAAAATCTTCTGGCTTTTCAAGCTCTAGTATTAGGTATTGTTGCTGTTTAACAGCACTGGAGAAGACTAATTCTGATTGATCAACTTGACCTGAAAATCTCTCTTGTATAGTTAGTTGGCTTGTTAATGTCTCAGGAATCTCTTGATACAAACGATTATTCTTAATGGATAATTTACGAGGAATGGTCATCATACCAGCCCATCCGTGATTTAAATCATGTGTGGGAATATTTCGATGCCACATCTGTTGCCAAGCTACTAGATAGCGTTCCCCTTTGTCATTAACACAGGTCTGTGGAGCATAAAAATCCAATCCGCCATCTATTTCGTGAAAATTTTCCACTTGAAAATAACCTGATTCCCAGTCAACACCTCCAATGAATGCAAGAGTAGAGTTTAAATTCCAATATTGGTTGCCTTTACGTTCCATCTCAATTGGAGACATAATAAGAACCCATTTGCCATCCAATTCAAATAGATCTGGACATTCCCACATGATTCCTTGATCTTCTTTTCCTACTAATAGTACTGATTTAAAACGCCAATCGAAGCAATTATCCGACTCAAACAAAAGAATTTGTCCCCTATTGTCCTCTGTTTTAGAAGCGACAACTGTATAATAGTGGCTGTCGTATTTCATAATTTTCGGATCACGAAAATCCGCAATATCTGCAATTCCGTTTATATGCTTTTCTCCAATAACTGGATTTCCGGCATACTTTTCAAAATGAATACCATCATGTGAAACTGCCATACATTGGGTCTCTGTGCGTACATTTCCTTCTTCAACATGACCAGTATAGATAAGAACTAACTTATCATCTATCACAATGGCACTTCCAGAGAAACAACCATTTCTATCATAAACTTCACTCGGAGCCAAAGCTACTGGTAATTCCTCCCAGTGAATCAAATCTTTTGATTTAGCATGTCCCCAATGCATAGGTCCCCAAACACTATCATATGGGTAAAATTGATAAAAGAGATGATACTCGTTCTTATAGTAAACAAAACCATTTGGATCATTCATCCAACCAATTGGGGGCAACAAATGAAACTTGCCTCGATAGCAATGATTAACTCGATGACGATTTTCTTTGATATATCGATTTACTTGTTCAATCTTTTCTTTCATAAAGTCACCTACTTAATACCTGTCCCTGAACCACCCAAACCTTGAATAATGTATTTTTGAGCGACAATATAAACCAAGATCAATGGAATTGTTGAAATCGTTAAGACAGCCATTACTTGGTTGATATAGACAGGTTGAGTTGTATTAATGGTTGTAATCGCAACTTGGAGAGAGAATTTTGATGAATCCGTCAAAACCATGAGTGGCCAAATATAATCATTCCAGCTAGAAATAAAAGACAAGACTCCTACTGTTGCTACTGCAGGTTTAGACATGGGTAGCATAATACGGAAGAATATCCGTAAAATACTTGCGCCATCCATCCGAGCAGATTCGATGATTTCTTCAGGAATAGCAATAAAAAAATTTCTAAATAGATAAATATTAAAAACACTTGCTAAACCAGGTATAATAACAGCTAAGCGATTATTAACCAACCCTAGTGCGTTAATAATGGTAAACTGAGGGATCAACATCGTTTCCATTGGAATAATCAACAAAGCCAAAAGGATACCAAATAAAAGTTTTTTCCCAGAAAAGTTAATTTTAGCAAAGGCAAAACCTGCTAAAGAGTTAACGATGATAGATCCTATAGCAAAAGTTCCAGCATAGAAAATACTATTTCCGATATAGGTAAGGATGCTAAAACGCTCTAAAACTTCTTGATAAGGCTTAAACCAATTTGCTGGATTTAAGCTTGGTAAGAAAGCCTGCCAACCTGTCAAATTCTTGTAAACATCAGCTTCTGGCTTCATAGAGGAAACCACCATCCAAATCATTGGAAAAAGAAAGAGAGCAGCTAAGAGGGTTAAGAGGACATATTCCAGAATAGTCGTTGGTCTAAAAATTTTTCTACGTTTCATTCTAGTTGTCCTCCTTCAATACACGTCTTTGGACTAAGCTAATCATACCAATCAATGTTGTAAATACAAGGGCAATTGAACTTGAATATCCAACCAATCGATCTGTGAACCCTTGTTGGTAAATATAATAAACCATGGTAATAGTTGAGTTCATCGGACCACCCTGAGTCATAACCATTGGCTGAACAATGAGCTTAAAAGCAGAAATCAATGTTGTCAAGAGGACAAACAAAGCGGTTGGTTTCAAAAGTGGCATCGTAATGTAACGGAATTGTTCCCATTTAGTAAAACCATCTAATTCTGCCGCTTCATAAACATCTTGTGGAATATTTTGCATACCTCCAAGGAAAAGGAGCATTTGATAACCTGCACCTTGCCAAGCTGATACAAAGACAATAGCATACATGGCTTGTTTTGGACTCCTCAAGAATGGCTGAGACGCAATTCCAATTTTATTCAACAAGGCATTCAAAAGACCATTATTTGGATTCAATAGATAAAGCCATAAAATCGAAATAACAACTAGTGACATTACAACTGGAGCAAAGAAAGCTACCTTAAAAAACATATTTCCTTTTCGTTTTTTATTGACAATCAAAGCCATACCTAGCGCTGCACCAAGCTGAATAGGAATAATCCATACAACAAATTGTGCCGTATTAACAACACTCTTTAAGAAAATTGGATCTTTAAACAAACGAATAAAATTTTCTAAACCAATAAATTTTCTGTCGTCTGGTGTCAATAAATAGTAATCTGTAAAAGCATAATAAACAACCATACAGACTGGAATAACCAGGAAAATCAAAAGCAGGATTAAAGCTGGCGATAAAAAACCATATCCTAAAAGATTTTCTTTTAATTTTAAACTCTTTTTCTGGTTCATGTTAAATTCCTCCAAGATATGATAAATTAAGTAAAATCATGATAAATTAATGTAAAAATGGAACATTAAAAAATTGACATACTTATCTGCATATTCGCTAAACAAAAACTGGCTGAGACCAACTTCATATTTGACGTTTTGCCCCACCCAGTTTTATTGTCATCTATTTTTTCAAACTATCATCAATAGCCGTTTGCATCTCTTTGGCGCGTGAATCAAGCACTTTTTGAACATCTGGATTTTCTTCATAGTAGCTGATGTCTTGCATAGCTTGTTGGAATGAACGTGATACTTGCGGATAGGCTACTACAACAGGACGTGCATGCGCAGTAGCTGCGTTTTGTTCCATCAAGAAACGCATTGGTTCAGAAACTTTGTCTTTGATATTTTTAATAGTTGATTTACGGATTGGCAACACACTATTTCCAAGGCTTAAAATTTCGCTTGATTCAGTATTCGTTGCAAATTTAACAAACTCAGCAGCTGCATCTTTTTTGTTAGACTTAGTTGTAACTGCTAATTGCCAGCTTCCTGAAGGTGATACCAATTTCTTAGTCTTGTTTGACACAGGATATGGCAAAATACCGAAATCAATATCTTTATAGTTGGTTTGCAAATCAGCAATTGTCCACGAACCACTTAACACCATTGGATACTGTCCAGTTTCAAATCCTTTTTCAACTGGACTAACAGTTGTATATCCTTCTTTTACTAAATCTTGGATAAATTGAACAGCTTGTGTACTTTCTTTAGAGTTAAAGTACCCTTCCGCTTTTGTTCCATCTTCATTTACTACACTGCCACCATTTGACCAAATCAATGGCATATATGCATAAGGAAGCATTTCATCATTTGAGTTCAAACGGAAATCAATAGCAGCTTCTTTAAAGTGATCTTTTAGCTTTTTACTAACCGCTTTGAATTCATTCCAAGTCCAAGGCTTTTTCAAAGTTGGTAAACTTGATTCATCAATTCCTGCTTCTTTAAACATTTTTTTATTATAATAAATTCCTACGTTTGATTCTGAGTAACCAAATGCATAGAATTTACCATCGTAAGTCCCTTGTTGTTTGATACTATCAAGCACATCCTCCATATTATTATCTTTCAAATAATCATCTAATGGAGTAATAACCTTTGATTTAGCATATGCTGCTGTATTCGGACCATCAAGCGTAATCACATCAGGTAAACTATTTGTTGTAATCGCTGCGTTAACTTTATCTTCATATCCACCGCCGCTTCCGCTACGCGGAATAAACTCAGTTACAACTTTGTATTTTCCTTTATACTTCTTATTAAAGTTTTGAACTACTTGTTCCCAAGCCTTCCCTTCTGCAGTCTCATCAGAAAATTGAACCCAAACTTTCACGTCATCTTTTGATGCTGCTTCTTTAGAAGTCTTACTAGATGAACCTCCACTACATCCAGCAAGAAGCCCTAGTGATAGTGCAGCAACCATTGACAGAATTACGCCTTTACGCATATTTTCCTCCTTTTTGAAACGTTTCATTTTTATTTGTTTTATATAAAGGTTTATATTAAACCTTTATATTTTTTGAAACGTTTCATTTTTATGGTTTCATTATACAACCGCTTTCATTTTTTGTCAAGTGATTTCTGTATTTTTTTTGTAGTACCACCTTCTGCAAAATAAACTGGTAATAAAACCCTTGATAACACAGCTTTTTCTTTAGAAATGAGTTGCAACAATAATTTGACAGAAGCTTGGGCAATCTTATCCAGAGGTTGTGCAATTGTTGACAGTAAATAAGTTTGATCCGCAGCATTTCTCAAACCATCAAAACCAATAATCTGATAATCTTGTGGAGCTTTTTTACCAAATTTCTCCATTACTTTCATAACTTTAATAGCCATAAAGTCATTAATAGCAAAAATACCATCAATTGTTGAATGTTTTAGTAAAAATTTCTCAATCTGTTTTTCAGGTTCAACAAGTGGTTCTGACATATCTAATTTTAAAACAGAATGTCCCATACTCATCAACTTTTCACAAAAACCTAATTCACGTTGTTTAGTTTCATTCTCATGGATATTAGTACTTCCAATATAAGCGAGCTGTTTAGCACCTCGATTAAGCAACTCTTCCGCTGCCATCTGCCCCCCTTTATAATTCTCTGAAGTCACATAGGAGACATTCTCAGAAAAATGTCGATCAAAACTTACAAAAGGCAAACTGCTTGAAACATATTTATCAACATCTGAATAAGTTACAGCAATAATACCATCTACTTTGTTTTTCTCTAACATTTGAATGTACTCAATCTCATTTTTGACATCGCCATCAGCATTACAAATGAATAGTTTATATTGATTTTTAAGTAATTCTTTTTCAACGTAGTAGGCTAATTCTGAAAAAAATGGGTGCCAAATTGTCGGGATTATAAGAGCAATATTATTACTTTTATTGGTCTTTAGCCCCCGCGCATAATTATCTGGAATATAATTCAACTCTTTAATTGCTTCTTGTACCTTTTTTAGTGTGACTTTTTTGATACCTTTCTCGTTGTTAATAACGCGCGAAACTGTTCCGACACTAACACCAGCACGACTAGCTACATCTTTCATTGTGATGGATGTCCGACTTTTTCCTTGCATTTCTTAACCTCCATTTAAAAAAACAAGACATATCTTGCAATCGTTTTCCTCAATTGATTATAAATAATTTCACTTTTTTTGTAAAGTTTTATCCATCTACTTTCTTTACAAAAACAAATTCTCTTTCTTGTGAAAGATTTTCTTGAAACTTAAATCCAGAAAAAGAACTCTGTTTAATATCAGATAGTTTGGTAATGTGATTCTCAATCAAATAACTCAAAAATTGGCCACGCGCCTTTTTTGAGATAGTCGAATGAATTTTCCGTTTTCCATCTTTTTCTTCCATGAATTTGAAGCGGATCATCTTGTCTCTCACCTCTTTAGGAAAGACATCTTCAAATTCACTAGACAAGAGCGAAAGCAGAATTTCCTGATCTGCAACAGCTTGACCATAGGTCTCTGTCCACAGCTTTTTCAATGATTGCTTTTCGACATTGAGCTTTGTCATAAAGTCCAAACGGTGGGGAGCAATGGGCGCCAAAGCTGGAATCACTCCATACAAGCTAGAGGTAATCAAAAGATGATTTCGGATATACCGTTCTTCTTCCTTGCTCAGATCCTTACGCTTAATGTTTCGATACATGAGACCGTCAAAAAGATAGAGAGCAGGATAGGTTGGTGCTGTCTCATTTTGAAGTTCCTGAATACGTTGGTATTCCTCATCTGCTTTCTCTAGTCGAATCTGATATAGCTGGGCTAAGTCAGTCACTGAATACTGACTCAAAGCCTGAATAATTAATTTCGTCTTTTCTGACAGACTTTCTGGCTCAATCTGAGCGACTTGAGTATTTAGTTCTTTTGCTGTTGGAATTAAAATTTTCATAGATTCATTATAACAAAACTTGTATTTTCTTGACTATCCTTACGATTTATTCTTGACTAATTATATTTTATATCATATAATCTAGTTATCGATACTAGATTATAGAAAGGTTGATATTTTATGATATCCTTTCCCCTCTGGCAAGAATTACCTGATCTTGATTTATATTTAGACCAGGTCCTATTATATGTTAACTCTGTCAATCAAAAGGCTTTTCCAGGACAGGAAAAAGTCTTAACAGCAGCGATGATTAATAATTATGTCAAGCATGCTCACATTCAAAAACCGATCAAGAAAAAATACAATCGTACCCAAATTGCTCGGCTAATTATTCTCACAACGCTAAAACCAGTATTTCCTATTCAGGATATTATTGAGACTGTTGAATATCTAGTGAAAAACCAAGAGAGTTCCGAACTCTTTTACAATCAATTTGTTAGCTATATGAAAGAAGAGACTAATATAGAAATCCATCCTCTTGTTTCATCTGCTTGTCAGACAGTCAAACTCTACCATCAGACCAGACAATTATCTCTAGAATTGAAAGGAGCACATGCAAATGAATCTAACCATGAAATTAAGTAAACGTTTGAGTTTTGGTGAGGAAGTGGCAAATGCTGTTACCCATGCTGTAGGCTCTGTCCTTACACTTATCCTACTTCCCTTATCAGCTATCTATAGCTATGAAGTCCATGGCTTACTATCAGCTATTGGTGTCTCCATTTTTGTCATCAGCCTCTTTCTTATGTTTCTTTCATCTACAATCTACCACTCCATGTCTTATGGCTCAACTCATAAATATATCTTGCGTATCATTGACCACAGTATGATTTATATTGCCATTGCGGGTAGTTATACTCCAGTTGTCTTGGCTTTAATGAATAACTGGTTGGGTTATTTGATTATTCTAATCCAGTGGGGAACGACAATTTTTGGTATTCTCTACAAAATTTTTGCCAAAAAGGTCAATGAAAAATTTAGTCTCGCTCTTTATCTTATGATGGGCTGGCTGGTTGTCTTTATTATCCCACCAATTATTAGCCAAACGAGCCCGCTTTTCTGGGGATTGATGCTGGCTGGAGGCCTTTGCTATACCATTGGAGCAGGATTTTATGCCAAGAAAAAACCATATTTTCATATGATTTGGCATCTCTTTATTCTTGCTGCCTCTGCCTTTCAATACATCGCTATTGTCTTTACCATGTAACCATCTTTCATCTTAAATGATTACTTTAAACTTGTATACTAATCATAGTAAAAGCTCTCTGAGAAAAATTCTCAGAGAGCTTTTTAGTCAAATATAGTTAAAAATACAATAAGTTCCAAGCTTCTTGACTATTTATATATCACTTCGGTTGAATTATTCTCTATTTTTTTCTTTTTTAAGCTTTTCATTTTTAGGCTTTTCTTTTTTAAAAGCAAAATACAATAATAAGACCGGAAGTAACACATTAGCTGCCAGAGCACCCATCCTATAAGAAACATCTGAATCAGCAGGTAATGGAGTTACAAAACCATGATAAACAGCAAAAACTGCTAAAATTAAAAATATAACTCTTTTAAAAGACATATCGACTCCTTCTAAACTTGCATTTTACCTCTTTAAAAGGCTAAAATTCATTATTAACAATAAATAGAATAACATACATTCATTTTTAATGCTTGATTCTTCCCTTTTTTTCTAGCATTTTCTTAACAAAATAGGGCATTTTTACGTTTTCAATTCCCTTTTTTTCAATTAATTTTTTTACAAATTCAGGCATTTGAGGCTCATCTATTTCTTTTAATATCTTAGAACTTGTCTCAGAAGGAGCCAATTCATCAAAAGTCGTTTCTTCTGGATAGAGATACTGAAAATCATCTCCTTCATGCTTACGAATGGTTGTCACGATTGCTGCAATCAAACGAGGGTCTGCATTAGGCATTGGTGGACGATGATAAGCCACACCAAACTCTTGACACAGTTCTCGACATTCCACATCATTATCAAAAAGAACTTCTATATGCTCACTGATAAAACTAATCGGAACAAAAATATAGTGTTTAGGATGGACAGTCTGATCACGAAGATACTCTAAGACATCTGGTTTAATCCAAGGAAGGCCGATATCACTTTCGCTTTGCCAAGTATTAGTATATTCAAAAGAAGATAGTCCCAAGCGCTGTGCAATCATCTGCGCATTGTCAACAATTTGATCAATATAAGGATCTTCAAAATCTAGAGCTAATAGTGGTACACTATGTGCTGAGAAAATAACTTTGAAGCTTTCACCCTTGACTTGTTTATCGATAATCTTCCTAATTTCATCTACCCAAAAGTTTAACAAATCTTCTGAACGGTACCAGTCCTTGATGATATTAAAACGGATTTTCTCACTATGGATGAACTTTTCATATCCCATAACCGAGTAAAAAGAATAATGTGGTTCCAAAATCAGACAGATACATTCTTCAATGCCATCTAACTCCATTTGACGAATAAGGTCTGGGATGAAGGGGGAGGAGAACTTATTCGCAAAATAAACTGCATATTCGTCTGATAAAACTTGTCCGACCAGCTTGACTTCTTCTCTCGTAATTTCCTGTAAAGGACTTCCACCAATTAGCTGATAGTTATCGTAAAGATGTTGAATTTCTTGGTCTTTTGGACGCACACCTCGACGGATATTGGTAAAAAATGCAGCAACGTCTTCAAAAGTATAACCTTCTGGCGAACCAAAGGTCATCATCAAAATAGCTTTTTTAGTCATATTTCCCTCTTTTTCTAAAGCTCTCTGCTATTATAACATGATATCAGTCAAAATAAGTATGACTTTTCTATTCTTTTCTACTTTGTCAGAAACATATCAATATGCTAAAATAGATTTAAATCAAAATGAAAGAAGAGATTTTATGAAATACCCTAATCTTTTAGAGCGTTTCTTGACATATGTCAAGGTCAACACGCGCTCAGACGAGACATCTACTACTACACCCAGCACCCAGAGTCAGGTGGACTTTGCTAACAATGTCCTCATTCCTGAAATGAAGCGGGTTGGCTTGGAAAATGTCTACTACCTGCCCAACGGCTTTGCGATTGGAACTCTGCCTGCCAACGACCCCAGCTTTACCCGCAAGATTGGCTTTATTTCCCACATGGATACGGCGGACTTCAACGCAGAAAACATCCAGCCACAGGTCATTGAGAATTATGATGGCGGAGTGATTTCGCTGGGACAATCTGGCTTCAACTTAGATCCTGCGGACTTTGCTAGTCTTCATAAATACAAGGGGCAAACCCTGATTACGACTGACGGAACCACCCTTTTGGGAGCAGATGATAAGTCTGGTATTGCTGAAATCATGACTGCTATCGAATACCTGTCTGCCCATCCAGAGATCAAGCATGGAGAAATCCGAGTGGGATTTGGCCCAGACGAGGAAATCGGTATCGGAGCTGATAAGTTTGACGCTGAAGACTTCGATGTGGACTTTGCCTACACAGTGGACGGCGGACCACTAGGCGAGCTCCAGTACGAAACCTTTAGCGCTGCTGGAGCTGAACTGACCTTCCAAGGCCGCAATGTCCATCCAGGAACTGCCAAAGGTCAAATGATCAATGCTCTCCAGCTGGCTATTGACTTCCACAACCAGCTACCAGAAGCCGATCGACCAGAGAAAACTGATGGCTACCAAGGCTTCTACCACCTGATGAATCTGACTGGTACAGTCGAAGAAGCCCAAGCAAGCTACATTATCCGTGACTTTGAGACAGAGGCTTTTGAAAATCGCAAAGCTACTATGCAGGTCATTGCTGATAAGATGAACCAAGAGCTGGGCAGCGAGCGTATCAACTTGACCCTCAAAGACCAATATTACAACATGAAGCAGGTCATTGAAAAAGACATGACACCAATCACTATCGCTAAGGCAGTTATGGAAAGTCTTGACATCCGGCCTATTATCGAGCCCATCCGTGGCGGAACTGATGGCTCAAAAATTTCCTTTATGGGCATCCCGACACCTAACCTCTTTGCCGGTGGCGAAAATATGCACGGACGCTTTGAGTATGTCAGCCTAGAAACCATGGAACATGCTGTCGATACCATTATCGGTATCGTCTCTTATCAAGAAAAATAAACCTCTCATGAACATAAAAAAGAACAAGCTAATCTTTTCAAAATTAGCTTGTTCTTTTTTTTATTCTTCTAATTTGATTAGGCTTTTATGAATGAGATTTCGTCTGATAAATCCTAGGTAATCTTATTAACATATTACAGAATCTTCTCAGAATAAACCTTTTCTTTATTAGTTGCTTACTTCATTTGTCGTGGATGCCTGTTCAGAAGACTGAGCTGGCTCTTCTTGAGTAGCCTCGCTTCCTTGATCTTTTAGCTCTGAAGCAGAACTAACCGCTTCTGTTGGACTGGAACTTTCACTTGATGAACTAGTAGACTTGTTAGGCTCACTAGATGTCTGATTGGATGAACTATCGGTTGGAGTTTCAGTAGGTTTTGCAGTCTCAGATTCTTTTTCCTCTGATTTAGCTGTATCAGAAACTGGTTTTTCTACCTTCCCTTGATTTTGAAGCCCTTCAACAAACGATTGAACTTCGGCAAGCAACTCTTCTTTATTGACTTTGCTATCTGCAAGCTTATCAAATAAAGTATCTACTTTAGTAAATAATTCATCTGACGCATTTTGCTCTTCAAGTAGCTTATGGGCCGCCATCAGTAAAGCATAAATTTTCTTATACAGTTCTTGATCTTTTGGATTTGTTTCTTCTTGCTGATTTTTAATAGTATCAACCATTTGAGACAAGAGTAACTTAAGCTCTTCCAAGATGGTCTCCCGATCTTTACGTCCTTCTTTAAGATCAGCTTGAAGAGCCAATAATTGATTCTTGTAGTTTTCTTGACTGGTAGAATCTTTAACCTTATCTAAAAGTGTTTGTCCTTGCAGGAAGAGTGCTTGGAAGGTTGCATCAGGAATTTCTACTTTTGGCTGTGGCGCAAATTCACCATAAAGTTCTTTTAAGAAACCGTAAATGGCTGTTTTGTAGTTCTGATCATCCGTTTTTTCGGTATCTAGAATAGTTTTATCTTTAGCTTGACTTGCCTCTCCACTAGCAAGAGCCTTATCAACTTCTAGTTTGGTTTGATAGAGATCCAAGAATAAAGCTTTCAAATCCACAGCCTCGATAAAGGCTTGCGACTTATAAAGTTTCATAGCTAAATCTGCAACTTTTTTACGTAGTTCCGGTTGCAGGCGAGCATCATCTACAGCAAGGTAGAATGTCTTAAGATATTCGACAGAGGTCATACCTGTCCGGTCTTGATAATCTTGAAGACTGGTCAGAAGCTGATCAATTTCTTTCATCTTATCTTCATTTTTTTCAACCTTTGCCATTTGCAAGTCACTTAGTAAGGAAGCTTTATTAACATTGTAGCTATCTGTTTCCAAGCGTTTGATCTTATCAACTAATTCCTGATACTTCTTATCTACTTCTGTCAGTTGCTCAGTCTGGGCATTTTTATCCACATGGATATAATGCTTATCAAACTGCTCTAAACTTGCTAAATAACCAGCCGTTGAGTTGCTCGGTAACTGCTTCATGGTTTCTACAAAATTTCCTAAAGCAAGCTCAATTCGACGTTGCATCAACAAATCATTTTCGTAGATTGTTCGACTAGCAGCTAGCAGTGAGTCTACTTTCTCTAAAACTGCCTTTTCACTATAAGCTCCGTCCTGATATGCTGATTGTAAAATAGGCAATTTATTCTTCAAGCCTAAGTTAACCCCTTTAGATTGAACTCGGATGTAATGATTGTGATCTCCATGAGGAATGACAAACTGACCGTTTTCGACTTGAATGCTGTATGGTGACAAACCTGAACGAAGAGCCGTTGTGTAGAGTTCGTTTAAGAAGTCTAACTCAGGATTTCCAGTTTCTAAAGGAATACGGACATGTTCTTTTCTAACAGCATATGGATGGATATGGGTTGGATCATAAGCCTGATCTGGATTATTAAAGACGAAGAAACCTTTGGAAATCTTAATGGCTTCACGAGGAACTCCATATGTTTTAGAGATATAGGCCATCTTTTCTTCATCGCTCGCATCACGAGAAAAACGATCATAATCAGATTTCTCTTGACTTGCTTGCGCTGAATGTTGTTGCTTCATCAACTGTGCTTCAGCCGCTGCAATTTGGTCTGCTGTCAAATCCTTTTTAAAGAAGTAGTGAGCATGACCACCATGTTGAACAACGTATCCTTCCTCATCTTTTGAGATGACATTTTCAGCGTGGAAACCGTGGTCATCTTTTTCAACTGGTTTTGTTGGTTCACTAGGCTTAGAAGGCTGAGTAGGTGTATTTACTGCTGTCTTAGGGTAAGTCTTTTGACCAGCTATTGGAATATTTCTTGCAATCTCTTCTTCTAGAGATGACAAGCTACTATATGGAATAAAGTGATAATGGTTCCCGTGAGGAATAGCCACTCCCTCAGCTGTCCTATGGGCAATTTTTGCAGGATCAAAAATCAGGCCATCTTTTTCAGCATAACGTTTTTCTTTAGGCATGCTGTAAAGCTTCTGCAATTCGTCCTGATAGTTTTTGCTAACCTCAGTTCCTTGATCGCTCGGTTTAGTGACTAATCCTACTCCTCCAGTTTGATTTGGCTTGGAAGGCTGACTTGGAACAGGAGCTGGATCGTGATTTGCTTGATGATTAGAATTTGCTATATGGCCAGTGTTCTGGTCTTGAGAAGGATTGTTTGCAAGATTCGAATTTTCTTCTCCAGATGGTTTATCAGTCGAAGAAGCCTGTTGATTTCTGCCTTGCAAATAGTTCCAATAAGCTTGAGCAGCAGCTAATTCACCAGCTGATAAGTCTCCCTTTGGAATATAATGAATGTGACCAGCATGAGGAACCAAATAGCCATCACCCGTGTCCGAAATAATGTCAGAAGGACTAAAAACATAACCATCGTCCGTCGTATAAGCTCCCCCTCTATTCTGTGATGCAGTATTCACAGGTGAAGTACTTCTTTTCCCAGCAGCAAACGAAGCACTTGGGCGACTAAAGTCCTGCGTCTTTCTGGATTGATTTTGACTTGATTTACCATCCGTTTCGACTCCAGCTTCGTCTTCCTTACCAGGATGAAGCTGACGTTGTCGAGCAATTTCATCGACTGACCGAACATTAGTTGTTTCTTTAGCATTCGTCAAGTATAAATAATACTTCCCAGCTACTTTAATAATATAACCGTCTTTTACCTGATTGACAATATCAGCTTCTTGCAGCTGATAATTGGGATCACGCATAATCAATTCTTCACTAAGAATCGCATCAAATGGGACTTTCCCGTTATAGTAATGATAGTGATCACCGTGAGAAGTAACATAGCCCTCTGCAGTGATTTTAACGACAATCTGCTCTGCTGCAATACCTTCTTTAGCACTAACCTGGTCAGGTTTTAGGTTTTCAGCCTTTCTAGCTTTGCTATTTTGTTTACTATTTGCTTTTTTCTCTACATAAGCGACCTTATTTTTTGATTCTGTCTGTTCTGATTGATGTTGCATAATAGCATATCCACATATTGTTAGAGTCGCTAAGGCCGCAACTGAACCAATGATATATTTCTTTTTCATTCTAAACCTCAATTTTTTAATTCTTTAGCTAATATTTTAAAGTTATCTTCCAAATTCTCCAGATAGGACTTATCATTTTCAGGGTCGGCTTCCAAAGGATTTAATACCTTAAGATTGACACCTGTCGCCTTCTTTAGAGTTTCTGCCAATTTAGAAGAAGCATTGCTTTCTACAAAAATGGTCTTTACTTGATAAGTCTTAATAAAATCCTGAATTTCAGTTAATTGTCTTGGACTGGGCTCTTGGTCAGGAGAAATACCAGAAATCCCAAGCTGCTTCAAACCAAAACGCTTGGCCAGATAAGAAAAGGCTGTGTGTTGCGTAACAAAAGTCTTATTCTTAATTCCATTAAAAAACTCCTTGATACTTCTTACTAAGTTCTTTAGCCTTTTCAGCAAACTTCAAGGCATTTTTCTCATATTTTGTAGCATTCTTACTGTCTAACTTAGATAAGTGTCGAGCAATTAATTGTGCCTCTTCAGCTACTTTGTCAGGATCTAACCAAGTATGAGGATCATAAAGAGTCTTTTCATCAATTCCCTTATCAGCAGAAACATCTTCTAGGCCAGCTACCTTTTCTAACTGCATACCTTCACTAGCTTCAACCACTTGAACCTTAGACTTTTCTAAGCTCGGGTCTAGACTACCCGCCCAAGATTCTAACGTTCTTGAGTGGTAAACAAAAATATCAGCGTCATAAATAGCTGCCACATCACTGGCAGATGGTTCGAATTCATGAATCCCAGAACTTGATTGGATCATTCGGACATCATTCAAGTCACCCGAAACTTCCTTCACCATAGAATAGATAGGATAAAAACTTGTCACAATTTTGAGCCCCTTATGACTCTGAGGTGGACTCGATTCCTTTTTTGTGCAAGCTACAAGTGAGATCCCTACTATCACAAGAGCTATTAAACGAAGTATTCTTTTAATTTTCATAAAACTCCTTAACCAGTTCAATAATTAGTCAAATGAATAGCTATTTCTAAAACACTAAAACATGTCTTAAAAACAGCTTTTTTCTTAACTGGTTTATTAACCAGTTAACATATTACGCTTTTTGGTCTATCCTGTCAAGTATTTTTTTCATAATTTTAAAGATATTTGTCTTTTCTAAGAAACCTTATGACAACAAAAAAGCCACCGATGGTGACTTTTGGGGAGATTATTATGAAAAAGATTAGGATACTATCAAATAAAATTAGGAGTTTTTATTTGATGGGTATAGTATAGAATAGGCATCTTAAACTATTCTTAAAGATTTTCTCTTTCTAAAGATTCTTTTATTTGATCCAAAAATGCTGTTTCTTCTTCTGTGAAATCATAATCTTCCAAGAGATCAGGCCGTCTTAGATAAGTCTTTTTCAGACTTTCATAGAGACGCCACTTGCGGATGTTTTCATGATGGCCGCTCATGAGGACTTCCGGAACGACCATACCCCGATATTCATAGGGCCGAGTGTACTGAGGATACTCCAAGAGCCCAGACGAAAAACTGTCATCTGTATGACTGGCTTCCTTGCCGATAACCTCTGGAATCAGGCGAACAGTAGCGTCAATCATGGTCATAGCCGCTAATTCTCCACCAGTAAGGACATAATCACCAAGTGAAATCTCGTCAGTCACTAAAGTCTTAATCCGCTCATCATAGCCTTCGTAATGGCCACAAATGAAGATGAGTTCCTCTTCCTTAGCCAGCTCCTCAGCATAGGCTTGGTCAAAAGTCCGACCAGCAGGATCCAACAAAATCACTCGCGGTTGCTTCTTTTCAATGGCATCATAGGCATCAAAAATAGGCTGGGCCCGTAGCAACATCCCTTGACCACCACCGTAAGGCTCATCGTCCACATGACGAGACTTCTCTGCATTTTCTCGGAAATTGTGGTAATTGATTTCTAATAGTCCTTTTTCTCGCGCTTTTCCTACGATAGAGTGCTCCAAGGGAGCAAACATCTCCGGAAAGAGGGTCAAAATATCAATTTTCATCGTCCAATCCTTCCGGTATCTCTACGTCAACTCGACCTTGCTCGATGTTGATTCCCAGCACCACTGGCGGAATGTAGGGCAAAAGTAAATCTCGCTTGCCTTTACGTTTGACAACCCAGACATCATTAGCTCCTGGCTGCAGAATTTCCTTAATCGTACCAAGAAGAACATCATTTTCATAAACTTCAAGTCCGATGATTTCGTGATAGTAAAATTCACCATCTTCTAAGTCCGTCAAATCCTCTTCAGCTACTTTCAGACTGAAATCACGGTATTTCTCAATGTCATTGATATGATACATGCCCTTAAACTTGATAATATCAAAGTTTTTGACCTTGCGATGGCTGGCAATCTCCACATTCATAACAAACTGATCCTTTTTATCGAAAAGAGCCAGTGTATTTCCTTTTTTAAAACGTTCTTCTGCAAAATCGGTCACTGACAAAACCCGCATCTCACCTTGCAAACCTTGGGTATTGACAATTTTTCCAACATTAAAATAATTCATATTGACTCCAACATATTATACTCTGCCTAGTATTTTATCATGATATAGGGGAATGTACAAGGGAGATAAATGAGAATTCCCTTGCCTATATTTATTTGATTAAAGTTGCTACTTAACGTATAATTATACATATAGAGCTTTAACACTATAAACACCCGAGTGTGTTTACGCAAAACTAGAAAGAAGTTGGTGACGACTATGGGGAAAAAGTTAAGTAAACTCCTGCTCTCTACTGCTATTCTAGCCGCAACAGCCACCAGTCTGACTGCTTTGACACAGGTCAAAAAAGGCCAAGCAATGGAAAATGAAACGAGGGAAACTAGAAATCTCTCAGCCCTTGATGAAAAAATTGCTCAAATTGACAATCCAACCATCAAGGCTTTTCTAGAATACTATGCTAGTCAGAACATGACCTCCGCATCGTCTCTTCCAATGATAGATGATCTCGAGTCCAATACTCGCATCATAGTTATTGATACTGATGATGCGGATAAGAGTTTGCCACCAGCCATTGGAACATCAGTCGATGGATCCGAAGGGCCTGTCGGTGGAACTGTTGATGCTGATGGCCAATACATTGAGTTTGATACCAGTGACCATAGCAAATCCGCAACCGTTCAGGAGATTCGAGATGCGGTCGCACAAATCCTAGGGTGATAAATTCCTAAAACAATGCTTACTCATTGGCCGAGTTTCTATCTCGGTCATTTTCTATTCCTAAAAATGTATCATATTACTGTAAATCTTGTTTTTCCTAAAAATCTATGCTAAGGTAATGGAAAAAATATAAGAAGGAGGGTTTGCTATGATGAGAAGTGGGCATCTTATTTACAAGGTAAAATACCTAATAGTAAAAACAAAGCAATCTTTTATTGATCCAAATCTCAATTGAGCTCCTGAGAACTTCCTTTTAATAATCGCTGAAACGTCTATGTTTGATTTCAAAGTCGAAATAATTCTCCTCCTGAAGTCGGTGGAAAATGTCTCGGTAGGCTTCTTCGTCAAAAGAATCCCCTCGATAAAGAATTTCAAAACTAAGATCGTCATATTCTAGAAATGCATTCGACGAGCGGAAACCCTTGCTGTGATAGAAATCCCAGCGAGCTTGACGCTGTTCAATATTATCACACGGCTCATCTAAGCGCTCGATTTCTAAAATCATGGTTCGCTGATAGAAATTGACCAGCTTTTCGATGATTTCACCGCCATAGCCATGGCTGCGCAGGTGGGGCATAATCGCAAAGAAACTAACATAAAAGGCTTGTGCGTTGGAGATGGCAAAGGCAAAACCAACAAATTCCTTTTCATGATAAAAGGCGAAAAAATTAGCATCTTCCTGTTCCTCATATCGTAAAAATTCACTGAGCGGTATCCTTTCCTCTTCTGGAAAAGCTTCATTATTCAAGGCTTCTACCTTATCCAAATCTGGAAAATCTGCTGTAATGATCTGGCTGGTTAAGCTCATAAAATCACTCCTTTTCTTGTGGTAGTATAACAAATTTTACAACTGGTTTCAAAAAAGAGCCCTGAAAGAGCTCCTATGTATCGATTTTTTCTTCATATAATAGAAAGGTGCCGAATGCCTAGTTAGAATCGGTTGGACTCCCAGCGAAGAGGACTTATTCTAGCTGCTACTTCACTATTTCACGTAAATTATCCAAATGCTGGTTATCAGTCACAGCCATAATGCTGACACCTTCTTGCCAAACAAAGTCTGGAGTAAACTGGCTTTCCAAAGGCTGATGTTTTTTCAGACGGTAGCCGATAATATTAAGATGATAAAGCCTGCGAGCATCTACTTCACGGACCGTTTTCCCGACCCAGCTAGCAGGCAGTTCAAACTCAGCCACCACTACATCATCATCCAGCTGGAAAACCTCAATCGAATGATTAAAGAGAATGGTCTTGGCCAATGAAATACCAGCCTCCACTTCAGGCAGAATAACCAGATCAGCTCCCACCTTTTCCAACACCTGCTGAGTTACTTCATCCTTGACCTTAGCAATGACATTTTTCACACCCAATGCTTTGCAGTGCATGACCGCTAGGACGCTGGATTCCAGACTTTCTCCCGTCGCTACGACGACCGTATCACACGCCCCAACGTCTGCCGCCTCTAAAAGCTCCATATCAGTAATGTCCCCGATCACACCAACGGCAATCATTTCTTCATACTGATTGATTGTCTCTTCGTGATTATCAATCGCAATGATTTCTACATCTTGAGAAATCAAGGCCTCAATGATACTCTGTCCAAAAATCCCCAAGCCGAGGATTCCAACTGTTTGATTTGCCATTTCTTTTCTCCTATCCAATCATAATGTCCGCCTTGCTGTAATGCAAGGTTGCAGCATTCTTCGGTTGATAATGGTTAAGACTGACCATAAGCGTCAGCGGCCCCACCCGTCCAATAAACATTAGCAACATAATCACAATCATACCAGCTGTATTGAGGCTGGTAGTGATATTTGCCGTGACACCAACTGTAGCCAATGCCGACACAGTCTCAAATATCAGGTAAATAAAGCGATGACTGCTATCGGTCACTAGCCCCAGTGCTAAAAGTCCGAGCAGAAATGTCAGCTGAAAAATCACTGTCACACCAAAAGCCTTCTGCACTAGCTGAGGAGACAGCGTTCTCCGCCCCATATTGGTATGAGGCAAGCCCAGAATTTCCTTTCGGGCAAAAAGCAAAAGAACTAAGAAGGTCGTAATTTTCAGACCGCCCGCTGTACCACCCGGAGCCCCTCCTAGAAACATCTGAAGCAGATAGATAAACAGTGTTACTGGACGAGCAGCCGTATAATCTATGGAAGAAAACCCAGCTGTCCTCATACTGACTGTCTGAAAAAAGCTGACCAGTAGCTTATCGCCAAAGGAAAGATTGCCAATCGTTCCAGGATTATTGTACTCCGTCCAGAGACTCGTGACCGTCCCAAAAACGAGGAGACCAGCAGTCAGCAGCAAGACTACCTTAGTATGAAAGTGCAGCCCCTTCTGTTTTCCTCCCAATTTAGTCGCCAAGTCAAACCAGACCATAAAGCCCAGTCCTCCAGTAATGATGAGGAGAGCCAAGGTGATATTGACCAAAACATCTGTCTGCAAGCCTAGTAGGCTATCATTGCCAAAATTATCAAAGCCCGCATTACAAAATGCAGAAACGGCTAAAAAGATAGAATTAAAAATCCCTTTTCTCAGACCAAACTTGGGAATGAAGCGAATCATGAGAAGGAGCGCACCCAGTCCTTCGATACTAAAAGTCGTGATAAAAATCGAACGGACAAATTGACCTAAGGTACGATTGTGACCATAACTAAAACTATCCCGCAGAATACGGCGATCCTTGAGGCTGAGCTTTTTCCGACTTTCCATGGTGAAAAAACCGATAAAGGTCAGGATGCCCAAGCCACCAATCTGAATCAGTAACATGCAAAGGAGCTGCCCCCAGACATTGTATGTATCCACAACCGATCGAGTAAAAAGCCCTGTCACACAGACCATCGAGACAGTTGTAAAAAGATGATCCAGATAGCCCGCTTGGGAACTAGCCGTCTGCACCCAAGGCAGACTGAGTAGCAAGGAGCCACAGAATATCACCAGAAGAAAAGACAAGATAATCTTTTGCGCTGGTGACAAGCGTGAAAATAAATGCTTCATAAAGTTTCCTTTCCTGATCTAATAAAAGCAGAGGCTAGCTCTATCTGCCCTTCTCTTTCCTTGGCAGCCAGTTGCAAATCATCTGGACTCTGCAAATTTCTGACTTTGATGGCATAATCCGCTGCGACAATAGCATGGCCCCGCATGTGGCCTGTTGCGACTGCTTGGGCAAAGACACGCGCAGCATATTTACCGATTTGTGATTGGGCTTGCTGCGACAGTTTGTTAGCCAAGAAACCAGCCTGCCTTAGTTCATAGGCAGATGCCCTACCATCAAGTCGAGCCTGAAAAATTGCTCTTACCTGAGTCAAAATCTTCTGCTTTTCAGACTCATCTTCCGCATCTATCAGAGCTATAAAGCTTGACGCCATTTTCATAGCCCATCGAGCCAGTTGCCCCTGAGGAAGCTGTTCCAAGACAAGCTCCAATTCCAATCTCTCCTCACCATCATCCAGGATTTTCAGCTTGTATGGACTCGGTAAAATCACTTGGCTATTCTCATAACACTTGCGCTCATGAGCGTTCCAAGCATAATCTTCTGGCTTCATATGTCCTCCAGTTTCGAATTTTTCTAAACTCGCCCCTGCATTTCGTTCTTCTCTTAAATGGAGTACCCAGCTCTCGGAGAACTCGAACTGTATCAATGGTCCTAAACTCAACTGCGCCTAATAACTTGTTTCGGCAAGAAAATTAAGGAACGTAGTTCTCGCGAAGCTCAAACTGCATCAATGGCCCTAAATTCAACTACGCCTAACAGCTTGGTTCATTAATGATAATAAGGAGCGTAGTTCTCGCGGAGCTCGAACTGCATCTATTTCTCTAACCTCACTTGCGTGCTAGGCACTCAGTTCGCTAAGAGAAATAGAAAAAACGGGACACATGGTCCCGCTACTTCTTATTTCTCATCAATGACGATGCGAACTTTTTTATCTTCGGTTGGGACAGAGTAGACAATCGTTCTTATGGCAGAGATAGTACGACCTTTACGACCGATAACACGTCCAACGTCAGTTTGATCAAGATCGAGATGATATTCCATAAACTCTGGAGTATCTTCGATTCGGATAGTTAAGGCATCTGGTTGTGAAATCAAAGGTTTCACTATTGCAATAATTAGATTTTCAATCGTGTCCATAGTCAACCTACAATTCTATTATTTAGAGTATTTTGAATCGTGGAATTTCTTCAATACGCCTTCTTTTGAAAGGATGTTGCGAACTGTATCAGATGGTTGCGCACCATTTTCCAACCATGCAAGTACACGGTCTTCTTTCAAAGTCACTTGGTTTTCAGCAACAAGTGGGTTGTAAGTACCAACTGTTTCGATGAAACGACCATCACGTGGTGAACGTGAGTCTGCTACGTTGATACGGTAGTAAGGTTTCTTTTTAGAACCCATACGAGTCAAACGGATTTTAACTGCCATTTTTAAATTTCTCTTTTCTGTTTTATATTTTAGTAAATAACAAAGCTATTTACTGACAGATATTATCTTACCATAGTTCTAGAGAGGTGTCAAGAAAAAAACTTGACAGGATTGATTTTTTTAACGAGAAATTTCGCCATTCTTTTCGGATGTTTGAGTTTATAAACCTGCTTGATCCATTTCACGAATCAATTGTTTCATTTGAGATTCTTTACCGGGTTTTACAGTGATCGTATCGATGTGCCTTATGGCTGAATTATCCTGGATATCAACCAAGGTCAAAGCCTTCTCGTAATATTCAATCCCTTTTTTTAGTCTTTCCTGATTGTTCCATTGTAGAATTGAGTAATTTATAGACTGATCTTTCCCAATCTCTTTAAAGTAGTCCAAACTTTTTTCTTCTAAAAACTGATATAAATCAGTATTTAATAAATTTTCCCCGACCTCAGCATAAGAAATATCCTCTAGCTGTACAACATATACCTCAATTCGGTTGTTTGTTCGTTTGGGACTTTCTTTTAGTACAGGGTGACGCTGAATCATTTCTTCTGAAAAATGAACAGTAAATGTAAGTCCTCCACCTTCATAATGATAGCTTCCATCAGATTCGACTTTTTCCGGCTTCAAATCTAGAGAAGTAAAAATTTTTTCGATTTTTGTATTTCCTTCCCTTATATCGCTAGGGGATGCCTTAAAAAGATTAAAAGTTAAGGGATTAAAAGTTGAAAAAAGTATCAAAAGTGAAATTGTTAGAAGAACCGCAAAAGCAATCAAAATTGCTTTTAGGAGTTCAGCTACTCTATCGTTCATTTTTCACTCCTTCGAATCTACGATGAAACTCCAACTCTTTCCTATGCAACAACTCAGGCCATAAAATTGTCAGGACTTGGATTTTTCTAGAAGACCTTCTCATACTATTATAAAAATAGCATATATATTGCATTTCCAATCATGAAAATCGTAAAGAGCCAAAACCAGACAGACATAAAAGCTGAACGAAAGCTTCCGCTCTCAGGTTTATTTATTTCTATATAGACTGAAATCTCTTTTCGAAGACTGTAAAGGAAATAAAGGGCTAGACCACTTCCACCATAGAGTAAGATAACGTGCACAAGTCCAACTAAAACTCCCGGTAAGAAGCTATAAATCAATGCTAAACCATCTCCAAGGACAAGATTGTTGAAGATGTGAAGTCCAATGGCCCAAAATACTGAGTATTCTAGAGTGACGTAAGAGAAAATGAAACCAACAAAGGTAGCGAAAATGATCTGAGGTAAATTCCCGTGGAAAATTCCAAATAAAAGGGAAGAGAAACTGATGGCAAATACTTTTCCATATTTTTCGAAAGTCCTTAGTCCTGCAACCCGGAAAATCAACTCTTCTGATATGGGACCGACAATAGCACTGTATAAAAACATCGTCCAGGTTGTAGAATCTGCGGAAGCAGCCTCAACTGAAGACATTATTGAGAGACCAAAAATATTCAAAAAGTATTCAAAGAATTGACTAAACAAGTTAAAAAAAGTCTGGGCAAGTAAAAGCAAGCTAGTCAGAATAAGAAAAGCTTTTGGTGTCATTGCTCTTTTTTTATGTCTAAGATCAGTGCTAAAAAGTTGCTTCTTACGATATAACCAGAAAATCAAGAGGCCAACCGGTACAGCAAAAAGATACATTCCCCCATCATTTGCTAGAAATTGTGATGCTGCTTCCTTTGCAGCTCGTAAATTGTCCCCTCCATATTGATAAATAAAAATTAGCAGGGTCACAATTGAATAAACAGTTACTACTGCTGACATTGCTAAAGTATACAAGAGACACAAGCCTGAAAATCGAGAAACATCTTTGCGGATTTCTTGATTAGTTTTACTTGTCATAAATATTTCCTTAATTAACTTAGTCATTTAACCTTTTTGCTCAGGAAATACAAGGTCGAAAAAATTCCCTCATAAAGCAAAGCAAAAAGAATAAAGGCGTGCATGAAAAATTCTTCAGGTAGAATCCAAATGACTGGATCCTTAGCCGGGTCAAACATCCAGGTGCTATCACCAACAAAAAGAACTTGATGAAAGAGCGTAAAAAAATTGTCAAAACCAATCAGGAAGACTAGTCCTACTAGAATAAGTGGTAAAAGACAGATTAACAGAAATACTCGTCTGTAGAGACCTAATAATCCCTTTTTGACCACTTTTTTGACAAAGAAGATCAAAGCCGGCAGAGTAACTAGAAAAATAGCTTGCGCCAAGTGAAAGAGGTACTTAACTGCCTGAAAATGATGCAACCCAGCTGCAGACGATCGAAAATCCGGCATCGCTAGCTTTTGACTAAAAGGATTGGTTAGGTAATTCATCAAAATATTAAAATTATACTGAATGGTCTCTGATTTTAAATAAACTTTATCTGGCAGGTTGAAATAAGAAATCTCTATTGGGTATAAGAGCCAAGCCAGATAAATGGTTAACATGATAGCTGTTGCCAGCAAGCACAAGACGCTGGCTGAAAATCTTACCTTATCACGCATCAAATTCCCACTCCGATAGACTAGACAAGACATGTGTCGGCTGGATAGGCAGATTTGGCACCTCTTCTGGCAGTGTAAATCCTGTTGTAACCAAGAGGGTCGGAATACCATTGTCGATTCCCGCTCGAATATCTGTCAGATAGTTATCACCCACCATGACCACTTCTTCACGCGCCAGTCCTAGATGCTCTATGGCTTTTTCCATAATGATAGCATTAGGCTTGCCGATAAAGGTTGGCTCAACCCGAGTGGCAGCTTCCAAGAGAGCATTGATAGCACCCGCTCCCGGCTGTAGGCCTCGCTCCGTTGGAATATTGAGATCTGGATTGGTCCCGATAAAGTGAGCACCCTTTTGAATGGCTAAAGTTGCTATTGTTAGCTTCTCATAGTCCACTTCCCAATCCAACCCCACTACTACATAGTCAGGATTTTCTGTATCTTCTATATAGCCAGCTTCTTCAATGGCATGTTTAAGCCCGACATCTCCGATAACATAGACTTTCTTGCCCAGATTTTTCTCCTGCATGTAATCAATAGTAGCTAAAGTTGCTGTGTAAATGGTATCAAGTGGCGTCTCAATGTTAAAATTCTCAGCTAACATGGTTTGAACCATTTCTGGCGTGCGTGTAGTATTATTGGTCACAAAAAGATAGGGAATACCGCGTTTCTGCAACTCATGCACAAAAGCTTCGCCAGCCGGAATTCTGCTCTTGCCCTTATAAATCGTCCCGTCTAAATCAATCAAATATCCTTTATAAGTCATTTCTACTCTTCCTCATTCTCTTGTTTAAACTCCTGCCATGTCACCAAAGCCTGGGCATTGACCTCGCCGTCACTGGAAATCTGGTGATTACTTTGTAGACCCTCTAGGTCATAGCTAGAAGCAATCATACCACCCGGTCGAACTTCCTTGACATACTTGAGATTGATTTTCTTAGGAATATACTTCATAAGGAAGTCCGCTCCCATAACCTCAAAGATCCAGTCCAGATACTTGCTATTATTGACATGCCCATTCATATCCAAGTCGTAAAAGCGCACATGGTAGTCCTTGCTGACAGGATTCTCCAAAGCTGGATACTTGGGACCGCGCAGTAATTTCTTGGAAAAATCAGACTGATAAGGAGCAACAATCTCTGGCTCAACTGCGTGAACCTTGCGGCTATCTCGATCCATAAGGACAAAGGTCGCCATCATCTGGATAATGGCCTCACCTGCTTCACCAAAAATCGTAAAGCGACGGTAGCAAAAGAGCCGGTTGTAGCTCAGGGCTTCAGTCTCGATGGTAATTTCCTCTGCAAATCGTGGCAGACGTGTTACATCGATATCGTAATCCGTGATAATCCAAACTAGGTTATACTGATCCAGCATATCCTTGTCACTGACGCCAAGCTCGATTGACTGCATCCCCGATACCTGCAAGGACAGCAGGATGACATCTGGAAGCTTGATATGGCCATTCATATCTGCCATATCAAAAGGAATTTTCATTTTCATTTGATAAGTTAAGCCCATGATTTACTCCAATATAAATTTCTCAGCAACCGTATCGCCCAAAAAGAGGCCTTGTTTGGTCATACGAACGATGTCTCTGTCCGGCACTAGCAAGCCCTGCTCAGTCAGTTCAGCCACAACTGCTCCGTATTGATCTTCAAAGGAAAGGCCGAATTTTTCCTCAAAGCGCTTTTTAGAAACACCTGATTTCTTCCGCAGTCCTAGAAACATCTCTTCTTCTATCTTTTCTTTCAGCGTCAGCACTTCTTCCTGCACGCGGGCATTGCCCACTTCCACCGCCTGAAGATAATGACGAATGGGACCGTGGTTTTTATAACGAACACCATTGACATAACCAGACGCTCCCGCTCCGATACCATAATACTCCGCATTGTCCCAGTACATGAGATTGTGACGGCTCTCAAAGCCTGGCTTGGAAAAGTTAGAAATCTCATAATGCTCAAAACCCGCCTTTCCCAGCTCAGCTATAATGTATTCAAACATCTCTGCTTCCAAATCTTCTTTAGGCAAAGGCAACTTCCCACGCCGCATCCGATTCATGAAGACTGTATGATTTTCCAAAATCAAGCTGTACAGACTCATGTGGGGAATGTCCAGGGCAATAGCCTTAGCTACATTGGTTTTCACATCTTCCATAGTCTGCTTGGGCAGGGCATAAATCAAGTCAATTGAGATATTGTCAAAACCTGCTTTTTTGAGATTAGCTATATTCTCATAGATATCCTTTTCCAAGTGACTGCGGCCAATTTGCTTAAGCATGCGGTCATTGAAGGTCTGTACACCCAGAGAAACCCGATTGACAGGCGAGTCTTTGAGTACAGCAATCTTCTCCTGATCTAAGTCCCCAGGATTGGCTTCAATGGTCAGCTCCTCAAGATAAGACAAATCAAGCTTATCCGTCAGCTTTTCCAGTAAAAAAGCCAACTGAGGAGCAGATAGAGCTGTCGGAGTTCCGCCACCGATATAGAGGGTACGGAGCTTTTTGATATCGTAAGAATCATACTCCTCGATCAAATGCTCTAGATAACTATCCACCGGCTGATTTTTGATAAAAACCTTGGAAAAATCGCAGTAATAACAAATCTGAGTACAAAAAGGAATATGCACATAAGCAGAGGTTGGTTTGGTTTGCATAGTACTTATTATACCATATATTATAGACAGTCAAGTGAGAAAGTTATCTTATATTTGGTATTAGAAAAGTAGCAAACGATTTGTTTGCTACTTTTCTTATTACGATGTGAATTTCTTGTTAGCTAAGATATTTCTTTAACTTTCCGTATTTATCCGCCAGCTGGTAGCTGTTTTTCTTTCTTGGATAAACTTACTGTAGATACCTTGTTTAGCTAGTAAGTCTTGGTGTTTACCCTGCTCGACAATGCGGCCTTGATCTAGCACCAAAATCTGGTCTGCATGCTCAACCGTCTTGAGTCGGTGGGCAATCATGATAATGGTCTTATCGCGAGTCAAAGCTTGAATAGCCTGCATGAGGGCTTCTTCGTTTTCTGGGTCAACATTGGCTGTTGCTTCATCCAGAATGATAATAGGTGCATCCTTGATAATAGCCCGTGCAATGGAAATGCGCTGACGCTCACCTCCAGAAAGACTAGCACCTCCTTCACCAATCTTGGTGTCATAGCCATCAGGCAGTGAGATGATAAAGTCATGACAGGCTGCTTTCTTGGCAGCCTCTATCACTTCTTCCTGACTGGCCTCCGGCTTGCCAAAACGAATGTTATTGGCAATGGTATCTTCAAAGAGATAGACGCTCTGAAAGACAAAGCTGAAATTCCGAATCAGACTGTCATAGCTGTAATCCCTAACATCATGCCCGCTTAGACTGATACTTCCCTGGTCCACATCCCAGAAGCGGGCAATGAGGTTGCAGAGCGTTGTTTTGCCTGATCCAGAAGGTCCAACCAAGGCAGTTGTCGTTTTTTCTGGAATGGTGAGAGAAACCTGGTCAATGATTTTCTTATTTCCATAAGAGAAGCTAACGTCTCTCAGCTCAATCCGACTGCTCTTAGGCTCAATATCCTGACCGCTGATGTCCATCGGCTGGATAGCCAAAACTTGATTGACCATATCAACCGACAAATCAACGATGCGCAGGAGAGAAGAGAAAGAGCCAACGCCGTCTAGATTTTCATAAATCATAAAACCACTGACAATCATCATAATGGTTACCAGCAGCTCCATACTGCCATTGAGATAAAAATAGATAGAGAAAAGACCCATAAAGAGACCGGTCAGCTTGGTCACCATGCCCTGGAGGGCAATGTAAGGTGAGGTCACGAGTGTCATTCTAGTATCTAGCTGACTCTTGCCTTCAATAGCCTTGGACAGCTTCTTGGCAGAACGGTTGACCAGATTGTAGTTCTTGACTTCTGCAATCCCTTGGCTGTACTCCAAAACAACGGCTACCAGGTCCATATCCGCCTGATACTTGTCATCAGAAACCTTGCCAACTTGCCAACGCATGAGGGTATTCGGCAGAAGAAAGAGAACGAGACCCACCAAGAGAACCAGTCCAACCCGCCAATCATATAGAAAAACCAAAATAGTGATGAGACCAGTCGTCAGAAAGCCCTGAACGGTCATCATAACCACCCGAGTAGCGACATCAGACAGCCCTTCCAGCGTATTAGTCGTAACACTGGTAATCTTGCCTAAGCTATTTTGATTAAAGTAACCCATGGGCAGATAGCGCATGTGCTCGGCAATTTCAATCCGCTTCTGAGCACAGGTATGATAGCCCGCTTCCGTCTGCAGCATGGTGATTTTCAGGGTAATCCAGACGTTTAGCACAGTGGATACCAACATGATAGCCAGAGCCAGCCAGAAGGTCTGCATAGAAAGATTCTTCTCAATCAGTCCCATAACGACTAAGCCGATTGCTGGAATACGCAGAGCGATGATAAAGGACTTGATGACGCCCAGATAAATGGATTGATAAAATTTCCTACGGTCCTCTGCCGTACAGAAATCAAAGAATTTCTTCAGTATATTAAGCATGAGTCAACCCTCCTTCCATCTCATCACTATCCCTAGTAGCAATATGGGCCTGCCACATGGAAGCATAAAGCGGACTTGCTGTCAGCAATTCTTCATGCCGACCTCTAGCTTCAATCCGACCATCATTGACCAAGACTATCTGGTCTGCACTCATAATCGTAGACAGCCTGTGGGCAATGACAATCAAGGTCCGTCCTTCAATCAGACGAGCTAGACTGGACTGAATACGTGCTTCATTTTCCGGATCTGTATAAGCAGTCGCTTCATCCAAGATAAGAATCGGCGCATCCTTGAGCATGGCACGGGCGATAGAAATCCGCTGACGCTCCCCACCAGATAGATGACCGCCGCCAGAGCCTACTTGAGTTTCAAAGCCGTCTTCTAAGTTCATGATAAAGTCATAACAGCCGCAGCGACGAGCAATTTCGATGACCTCTTCGTCAGAAGCTGCTGGATTTCCCATCCGGATATTTTCCATAATAGTCTCATCAAAGAGATAGTTATCCTGAGTCACGTAAGCAATCTGCCGACTATAATAGTCTAGCGGAAGCTGACGAATGTCCAAGCCACCGTAAGTAATCTGACCAGAACTGACATCCCAGAATGAAGCTAGAAGCTTGGCAATTGTAGACTTACCTGAGCCTGATGGCCCAACTAAAGCATTGATGCTGCCAGCCTTAATATCTAGCGAAATACCATGTAGTACTTCCTCTTCATCTGTATAGCCAAAGCTGACATCCGTCATGACCAGATCCCTTCCTTTTGGAAGTTCTCTCAGCTCCTGAGGTCTTTTCAAATCAGGCTTTTCCAGAATATCAATGACTTGGCCAAAAATAGTCCCCATTTTCCGTAAATCGTCCATATAGCTTGCCACTAAAATCAGAGGAGTCAGAAGACTGAGCGAAAGAATAATCATTAGAATGAAATTGCCGGCAGTCAAACTGCCTTGCAGATAGAAATAACAGCCAGCCGGCAGCAGAAAAAGCAAGCCTGATGGCAGAAAAGCAGTCACAATGCCCATCTCCAGATTGAACTTGCGCATCCACTCAATAAAGCAATCTGCTCCTTCTCTAGCAGCCGTCACAAACTTATCGTAAGAGAACTTTTCCTTACCAAAAACCTTGATAACCTCAATCCCATTGATGTATTCCACCGCTGTATCATTGAGCTTTTTGGTCTTGACCAGAGTATTTTGATAGTCCGCTTCGCTATTGACAGCCATCCGCATATAGGCCAGCGCCACGATGGGAATAGTCAGGAGAGACAGCAAGGTCAGCCGCCAATCGATGACTAGCATAGCAATGAGAACAATAATCGGACCAAAAATCCCAGCGGTAAACTCTGGAATCAGGTGAGCCAAGGTCGTTTCGGTCGCATCCACCCGCTCAACGATAATGTTTTTATAACTGCCTGATGACTGACTGAGTACTGTACCAAGAGGCAGCCTGGCTAGCTTGTCTGTCAGGCGGTGCCGCATTTCCGCTAGAATCTTAAAAGTAGCCGTATGTGACAGCATGGTAGAAATACCGTGGAATTCCCAGTAGCCAATCCAGGCCAGACCTGCCCAAGCTGACTGCTGCAAGTAGAAATTCCAGTTTTTATTGCCAGCCAAGAGCTGATTAATCATCCCGCCAATAAAGAAATAAGGTAGAAATCCTGAAAGCACAGAGGCAAAAGCAAAGATCAGACTGAGCACAAAATATATCTTATGAAGGGAGACAAAGTCCCAGATCCAAGCAAGAGTAGATTTTTTCTTCATAGAATTTCCTTCTTTCTATCAAAAACCTAGCAAACCTCCCCAGTCAAACAAGTCCATGATGGAATGGCAAAATTCCAGCGCCTGCTCTTGGGGCCAGTCTTGAGCCAAAGGCTCAAATACAGCTGTATAATAAGCTGTCATGCACGATCGCAGAAACTCGTATTTGACCAAATGATTAATTCTCTCCTCTTTGTAAGCCAGCTCCAAATAGCGATAAGTCTCGTCTGCAGCCAAATGAGGCAGACGCGTCCTGAAGTCCGCTTGTGAAGAACCCTGAGATTTAAAGAGCAAGAGTTGCATAATATCCTTATGCTCATAGAGAATCCGCATCAGGGACTGGAGATCCTCCAAGCGATGGGCCCACATATCAGACAGGTGTCCCTCTTCTAGGAAAGCATAGTCACGTCGCTTCTGCTCTTGTCCATACTGGTCTAAGGCTATCAGAGTAGGCTCAAGCAGGGTAGCAAAGAGACTGTCCTTACTCTCATAGCGCTTATAAAGAGCCCCAGTCGTCAAGCCAGCAGCTCGACAAATTCTCCGCAGTGAAGCATCCTGATAGCCATAAGCCAAGAATTCACTCCTTGCGCTTTCCAAGATTTTTTCGTTTAACTCATCTGTTTCTTTTTTCATGATTTTAAATTGATAACACTGTTATCACCTTTCTTCTTTTATTATAAATTCTGACAATTTAACTGTCAAGGAAAAACAAAAAAGACCGAGAAATATTTTCATCGGTCCAGTACTATTACTTTTCCTCTTGTAAACATGACAAAAGGAGCTTATTGATAAGCTCCTCTAGAATTTTAATTTTTATTAGGTGCATAAATCATGCCAGTACAGTCGAAATCTTCTTGTCGGCGAAAGCCGAGCTCTTGATAAAAAGCTAGATTTTTATCTGACAGCTCCGTTGCCAACTGGATTTGGTAAACATCTTTAAATCGTTTCAACGTCTGCTCAAGAAGGCTCCGGCCAATCCTCTGACGCTGATAGTGTGGATACACCAGCAAATCCTGAATAAAGACAATGGTAAGCCCATCTCCGACCGCTCGAATCAAACCAACCAACTTATCTTCATCATAGGCCGCCATGACAAACAAGGACTGATGGAAGGCCTGCTCTAACCGCCGAGGATGATTGGTGTAATTGCTCCACCCCACAGAATCATAGAGGTCTAGTACTGCCCCAAAATATAGCTGTGGATTGCAAACATAACGGATCACACCAAACACCTCCTTCAAACTATGATTGACCTATTCTTATAATTGATCCAAGGCGATTCTCAAATCTTCAATCAAGTCATCCACATTTTCCAGACCGATAGAGAGACGGATTTGATTTGGTGTAATGCCTGCTGCCAGCTGATCTTCTGGCGACATCTGACCGTGAGTTGTCGTAGCTGGATGGACAACCAAGGACTTAGCATCGGCTACATTGGCCAAGTCAGAGAAAATCTCTAGGCTGTCAATAACCTTACGAGCTTCTTTCTCTCCGCCATTGACATTAAAGGTGAAGATAGAGCCCACGCCTTTAGGGAAATACTTTTCTGCCAAAGCATGATAAGGACTATCAGCAAGCTTGGGATAATTGACCTGCTCGACCTTAGGATGCCCTGCTAGGAAATCTACAATCTTCTCCGCATTGGACACATGGCGCTCTACGCGCAAAGAGAGAGTTTCCAACCCCTGCAAGAAGAGAAAGGCATTGAAGGGGGACATGGCAGCGCCTGTATCGCGCAAGAGCTGGGTCCGAACAGCAGTAACAAAGGCTGCTGCTCCGACATCGCGCGTATAACTGATATCATGATAGCTCGGGTCCGGGTCAACAAACTGCGGAAACTTGCCAGAAGCTTCCCAGTCAAAACGACCGCTGTCCACAATCACACCACCGATACTAGTTCCGTGACCGCCGATAAACTTGGTCGCAGAATGCACCGCAATGTCCACTCCGTGAGAGAAGACATTGATCAGATAAGGAGTAGCAAAGGTATTGTCGGAAATCAGCGGAATTTTATGAGCATGAACCAACTCTGCCAAAGCATCAAAATCCGGGATATTAATCAGCGGATTGCCCAAGCTTTCAATCAGAACCAGCTTGGTATTGTCCTGAATGGCCGCTTCTACTTCAGCCAGATTTTCAATATCGACAAAAGTCGTGGTAATGCCATAGCGAGGCAGGGTTTCCTTGAGCAGATTAAAGGTACCACCGTAGATGGTAGAGGCTGCTACTACATGGTCGCCAGCATGGGCCAAAGCTAGAATGGTGTAGGTCACAGCTGCCATACCAGAAGCTGTTGCTAGAGCTCCGACTCCACCTTCCAAAGCCGCAATCCTCTCCTCAAAAGCAGACAGAGTCGGATTGGTAATCCGAGTGTAGATATTGCCCGGCTTACGTAAGGCAAAGAGATCTTCTCCTTCCTGAGTATCGTCAAACACATAGGAAGTTGTCTGGTAAATAGGCAGAGCCCGTGACTTGGTTGTCGGGTCCACTGTCTGTCCGGCATGAAGCTGCAGGGTTTCAAATTTAAATTCACGTGTCATAAGGTCACCTCACTATAGTTATCTGATAAGTCTACCACTAAACGCCCCACTTGACTAATAGAATTTTCTTATCAAAAGAAATAAAGAGAAGCTATATCTTATAGCTTCTCAGATATCATCTCAAAAGTCGCTTGATTGCTGGGCCAGTACAACTGCGACGAAACTTTGTCTAAAGCTACCCACTGAGCTCCCACATGCTCATCAGAAATCTGGATTTCTTTCTGATCTGTCAGAACTAGAAAGAGATTTTTGTGTATAGTCAGATTTTCATCAATCTTTACTGTTAAATCTCCAAGACTCGTCAGGTTTGAACGATGTAAGACCAAGCCAGTCTCCTCTTTTATTTCACGAAGGCAGGCCTCTTCTGGACTCTCACCGCTCTCAATCCCACCAGTAATGGGCTACCAAAAGGAAACAGGATCATCCTCAACTTTCAAGAGCAAGATTTCTCGTTCCTCTGGATGATAGATCCAGGCTTCAATCGACTGCCTCATCATGATTTTTTCTCAATCGGCGCTATGCTGGCCAGCACTTTCTTCAGTCCTACTTCTGGGAAATTAATCTTAAGCTCTTGACTGTTTCCGCTGCCAGAGACTGCCAGAACTGTCCCATCGCCCCATTTCTTATGGTGGGCAATATCTCCGATAGCCCAAGCAACTTCTGGCTTAGATGGCTGGCTCTGACTGCTCTTTCCAAAAGGCAGACTGCCTGTAGAAATGGAACTTGGTGCCGCCTGACGCTTCCGCTCCTGTAGAGCCTGTGCTAGACTCATACCCTGGCCGAATTTGCTAGTATCGCTATTGGTATAATTGACCTTAAAGGAGCTGTTTGATGGCCTAGCTAGTCCCTGATAGTCTAGCAGGTCTGAGCTGATTTCTCTCAAGAAGCGACTAGGTTGATTATAGTTGGTTTTACCATAAAGCATACGGGAATTGGCATTAGTCAGATAGAGAATCTTCTCTGCTCGGGTAATGCCGACATAGGCCAAACGCCGCTCCTCTTCCAGCTCATCCTCATCTTCAGACGCCCGACTTAGAGGGAAGACATTTTCCTCCATACCAACCAGAAAGACGACTGGAAATTCCAATCCCTTGGCCGCGTGGAGGGTCATCAGAGTCACTTCAGAGCTCTCCTGATCACCATCATCTGTGTCCGCAATCAAGGCTAAGTCATTGAGAAAACGGCTAAGCTTATCAAGGCCAGACTCATCACTAGAATTATCTGGACTTTCATCAAAGTTCTTGGTTACAGACAGGAATTCTTCGATATTTTCAATCCGAGCTTGGCTCTCCAAGGTCGCTTGGGCTACCAAGGCTGCTGCATAACCTGTCTTTTCCAATACAGCCTCTACCAGCTCCGTCACTGTATAATCATCCAAGTGCTCCCGCAAATCAAGAAGCATATTGGCAAAATCATAGACTGCCTGAGCCGCCTTTCCCTTGACCGGCGACAGCAGGATATTGGCCGACGCATCTAGTAAAGACATTTCCTGACTGGATGCAAAATCTCGAATTTTCTCCATCGTTCCTGGTCCAACACCACGCTTGGGCTCATTGACCACGCGCTCATAACTGATATTATCGCTAGGATTGGCGATGAGATTGAGGTAAGAAATAACATCACGGATTTCCTTGCGGCTGTAGAACTTGGTGCCCCCGACCATGGTGTAGGGAATATTGGACTTGAGCAGGGCTTCCTCCACCGTCCGTGACTGGGCATTGGTCCGGTACAGAACTGCAAAATCCTTATGACTGTAGCCTTCTCGGCTCAGCTGATCAATAGTCCGAGCGACAAAGAGAGCTTCGTCCTGCTCGTCATTAGCCCGATAGTAGACAATTTCCTCACCGTCTTCGTTTTGAGTCCAGAGATTTTTAGGAGGCCGGTTGCGGTTGTTTCGGATGACCTCATTAGCCGCCTGAAGAATGGTCTTAGTCGAGCGATAGTTTTCCTCAAGCAAGACTACCTTAGCTTCAGGATAATCCTTTTCAAAGTCCAAAATATTCTGCATATCGGCTCCCCGCCAGCCATAGATAGACTGGTCAGCATCCCCGACCACACAGATATTCTTAAAGCGAGAAGCTAAGAGCTTGACCAGCTGGTACTGGGCATGGTTGGTATCCTGATATTCGTCCACATGAATGTACTGGTAACGTTGCTGATAGTAGGTCAGGACGTCAGGATTTTGATCAAAAAGTCGCAGGGTCAGCATGATTAAGTCATCAAAGTCCATGGCCTCAGACTGGCGTAATTCCTTTTGATAGGCCGTGTAACACTTGGCCACAATCTCCGTGTACATATCACCAGCTAGATTTGCATAGGCCACCTCATCAATCAGGTCATTCTTAGCATTGGAAATAGTTCCCAGAATGGCGCGCTCGTTCCACTTTTTAGGGTCCAGATTGAGATTTTTGAGAATCCGCTTCATCAGAGTCCGCTGTTCGCCCGGATCAACGATGGTGAAGTTGCGGTTGTAACCAATATGGTCTGCTTCTCGCCGCAGGATTCGCACACACATGGAGTGGAAGGTGGCGATTAAGCAATCTTGGGCCTCTGTTTTAAGTTTTTCAGCCCTTTCTCTCATCTCCCGCGCCGCCTTATTGGTAAAGGTAATAGCAAGGATATTCCAAGGATTGACCATCTTCTCATCAATCAAATAGGCAATACGGTGGGTCAGGACACGGGTCTTACCCGAACCAGCCCCCGCCATTATCAGCAAAGGCCCTTCTGTTGTTTGAACCGCCTCAGCCTGACGGTCATTCATACCGTTTAATAAAGGATGCATTTTTCTTCCTCTTTCAAAGTCAATGCTATTATTATACCAAAAAATACCTTCAAAGGGTGTACCGAGTCAACAGAATCAAAAGATAAAAATCAAGAAAGTTGCAACAATCTCCTAGCTCTTTATATAAGCTGCCCCTACCAATGATTATTTGAAAAAAAGTCAAAAAAACGCTATAATGTACTATCTGAAAGGAGTAAGCATGAACAATCCCTCAAAAAATCTCAAACTGGCAGAGCAGGGTGCCTTGCTAGCTATTGTGACCTATATCCTTCTTTCTACTACCAAGTTGATTGCAGGCTCTATGCTACACTCTTCTAGTTTGACTGCTGATGGTTTCAATAACATTTCCGACATCGTCGCTAATATTGCAGTTCTTATTGGTCTGCGAATGGCTCGAAAACCAGCTGATATGGACCATAAGTTTGGTCACTGGAAGATTGAAGATCTGGCAAGCCTGATTACTTCCCTAATCATGTTTTTTGTTGGACTGGACGTCTTATTTGAAACCGTTCAAAAGATTATTTCCAAACAAGTCACAGCCATCGATCCTCTAGGTGCAATCGTAGGTTTTATTTCAGCCATCATCATGACTGGGGTTTATCTCTTTAATAAAAAACTTGCAAAAAGAGCCAACTCTAAAGCCCTAGAAGCAGCAGCAAAAGATAATTTATCAGATGCTATCACTTCCCTTGGTACTTCAATTGCTATTATAGCGAGCGCCTTGAACTATCCCCTAGTTGACCAGCTGGTAGCCATTATTATTACTTTCTTCATCTTAAAAACTGCTTATGATATTTTTATGGAATCCTCCTTCAGTCTTTCTGATGGATTCGATGAAAGCCTCTTGCAAGATTATAAGCAAGCCATCCTTGAAATTCCTAAAATCACACAAGTTAAGTCCCAGCGAGGTCGCACTTATGGTAGCAATATCTATCTAGATATTATTCTTGAAATGAACCCAGACCTTTCCGTCTATGAAAGTCACGAAATTGCTGATCAAGTTGAAGAGATGTTAATGGAACGATTTGGCATTTTCGATATTGATATTCACATTGAACCCGCTCCCATACCAGAAGATGAAATTCTCGATAATGTCTATAAAAAACTCCTAATGCGTGAACAACTAGTTGACCAAGGAAGTCAGTTAGACAATTTACTTTCTGAAGAATTTTTCTACATTTCCCAAGATGGCCGTCAGCTAAATAAGGCTGAATTCCAGGCTGAAAAATCCTCAGAAAAAAAGATCAAAAATTTTGAACTGATTTCTATCAGCCACAAAACCAAACTTATCCGTTATCAAATTGGCGACGTTCTTCACACAAGCATCTGGAGACGTCATGAAAACTGGCAAAATATCTTCCACCAAGAAACCAGAAAAGGAGATTAAAGATTTCCTAAGTGACATAATCCTAGGCTTTAACTCAGGTTGACTTGGATAAGATCTAAATACCCAAAAAGAAGAGGCCTAAGCCTCTTCTTTTTTGTTTTCTACTTATTCTCAATAAAACCAAACTTCTTTAATGGGGAAATTCTGAATGAAATGACTCCCTGAATCTGCTTGCTTGAAATTAGACCAAACTCTCGACTATCTCTTGTATTCTGTCGATTATCATTTAATATCAAGTAGGAATCCTTCGGAATCTTACGAGTTTTTGAATCAGTCAGCGTCTGCAAGCTAAAGTCATGCGTAAAATAACCTGAGTTACCAGGTGTTGCCAGGTATTTTTCCTTTATACTAGATAAGTAATTCTCAGTTTTAATCTTATTATTCAGATATAGGACGTCATCCATATAGATGAATGAATCATTTCCTTTGGCAATCACTCGTCCTACATATTCCTTACCATCTACTTCGTAAAGAACAAAATCTTCCCTCTGAATCTTTTCTCCTCTAATCGCTAAAACAAAATCATTCTCAGCAAGATAGCGGTTTGAATCTTGTGATTTTATTGTATAGGGAGTAAAAACTAATAGACGCAAGGCAACAAAAATGAAAATTGCTATCACAAGGATCAGCAAATTGCGAATCAAATCTCTCTTAACCATCATCTCTCCTTTTTCACCCTATTATACCATTTTTTACAGAATAAAAAAAGCCAATGATTACAAGAGAATCATTGGTTTTATATATATGTTTAGCGAACTGTGCGGATACGCATTGTGTTTGTACGAACAGCTTCTCCAACTGGTACACCAGCAACGATAACGATATCATCACCAGATTGTACAAGACCTGCTTCAACTGCTTTACGTTCAGCAATTTCAAACATGTCATCAGTTGATGATGGAGTGTCTGTCAACATCGGGATAACACCCCAGTTCAACATCAATCCACGCTCTGTTAATTCGTCAAATGTCAATGCCAAGATATCAGCATTTGGACGGTACTTAGAGATCAAACGGGCTGTGTGTCCAGTCTTAGTAAGTGTTACAACCAATTTGATATCCATTGAGTTGGTAGCATCTTTAACTGCTGAAGCCATAACTTCTGTTTTAGAGTTACGTTCAAATGAATCTGAGTTCAAACGTCCGTATTCGTTAAGAAGAGTTTGAGCGTTCTTGTCGATTGTAGCCATTGTAGTTACTGACTCAAGTGGGTATTTACCGTTTGCAGACTCACCTGAAAGCATTGTAGCATCAGTTCCATCGATAACAGCGTTAAATACGTCTGATACTTCTGAACGAGTTGCACGTGGTTTTTCAGTCATTGTTTCAAGCATGTTTGTTGCTGTGATAACAACTTTACCTGCAGCATTCACTTTAGTGATGATCATTTTTTGGTAAACTGGAACCATTTCAAATGGTACTTCGATACCCATGTCACCACGAGCAATCATGATACCGTCAGCCGCTTCAATGATTTCGTCCAAGTTATCGATACCTTGTTGGTTTTCGATTTTAGCAAATAATTGAACGTGACCATTACCAGTTTCTTCACAGATAGCACGAACTTCGTTGACGTCTTTTGCAGTACGTACGAATGAAATCGCGATGAAGTTGATTCCTTGCTCAAGACCGAAGCGGATGTCAGCGTTGTCGCGCTCAGCAAGTGCTGGGAAAGGAATCTTAGTGTTAGGGATGTTTACACCTTTTTGCTTAGCAATGATGCCGTCGTTTTCAACTTCAACTTCAAATTCACGAGTTGCATCGTCTTTTGCAACAACGCGAAGACCAAGTTTACCATCGTCAACCAATACTTGACGACCAACTTCAACATCGTCATAGATGTCCAATCCACCAGCAACGTTTAAAGCAATCACTTCGCGAGTAGATTTAATTCCTTGTTTAGTTGCAACACGGATTTTTTCACCAGTTTTGTATGAATATTCTTTTGCGTCACCTTCAAACAATTCTGTACGGATTTCAGGTCCTTTTGTGTCAAGAAGGAAACCAACTTTTTGTCCAGCAATTTCTTCAGCAAGTTTAACAGTTGCCATGCGTTCACCTTGTTCTTGGTGGTCACCGTGTGAGAAGTTGAAACGGAAAGTGTTTGCTCCTGCTTCAATCAATTTAGCAATGTTTTTAGCTGAAGCTTCAACGTCAAGTTTTTCGCCCCAGTATCCGTCTTCACCGAATTTTTTACCACCACGGATTTCAACCGCTGGACCTAGTGTTGCAACAATTTTTACGCGTTTGTTCATGATCTTATGAAACTCCTTTTATATATTTGGCCATTCCGACCTTTATAACAAATTAAATAGAAATACTACGATTTAGACTAGACAAAGCAAGATCTGCCTTGTGCGGATTGTTGACGATAATCTTACCATCTTCCGCCAAGCTAAAGAGTGCTCCCTCTTCTGCTGTTCCAAGAATTGGATTTTCAACCATTTTCTCATTGCGGATACCAACGGCTACACCACCGATCCCTTTTTTAAGCAATTCAACAGCATGTGCTCCCATGCGAGAAGCAAGAACACGGTCACGAGCGGTTGGAGAACCACCACGTTGAATGTGACCAAGCTCAGTTACACGAAGGTCACTTGTATCACCAGCAGCTTTTAATTTTTCACCAAATTCATCAGCTGACATAACACCTTCTGCAAGAACAATGATATTGTGCTTCTTACCTTCCTCATATCCATGCTTGATGCTAGCCACAATCTCTTCAAATTTGAAACCTTCTTCAGGAACAATAATCTCATCTGCACCAGTAGCAATACCTGCCCATAGCGCGATATCCCCAGCATTACGTCCCATTACTTCAACAACAAAAGTACGGCGGTGACTAGATGAAGTATCACGGATCTTGTCAATCGCATCCATTGCTGTTGTTACTGCTGTATCAAAACCAATTGTAAAATCAGTACCAACGATGTCATTATCGATTGTACCTGGTACACCAACAGCCGGGAAGCCATGCTCTGTCAAACGCATAGCACCGTGGTAAGAACCGTCACCACCAATAACCACGACACCTTCAATTCCATGCTTTTTCAATTGCTCAATTCCCTTAAGTTGCCCTTCTTTTTGCGCAAACTCAGGATAACGAGCAGAGTGAAGGAAAGTACCGCCTCGAGAAATAATATCCCCTACCGATGCAGCTGTTAATGGTTGAATCGAACCAGCAACCATACCAGCATACCCATCATAGATACCAAATACTTCCATTCCTTCAGAAATTGCTTTACGAACCACTGCACGGATGGCAGCATTCATTCCAGGGGCATCTCCACCACTGGTCAAAACAGCAATACGTTTCATTCGTTTATGCTCCTTTTTCTTTTAACATTCTAACTGATTATACCACAATCTTAGGGAAAATTCTTCCTTTTTTAGCGATAAATCGTTTTCATTGTAAATTTTTGTAAATCCTCTTGCAAATCCTTTGATTTTTCCACTTGGAAATGCGGTGCAGCGATTGTTTTACCATCAATTTCGTAGTGTAAAACAACTGGAATCGATCCCGGAAATCGTTGGAGGATTTCTGCAATCTGAATATCATGTTCATGGTTTTCTAACTGAATCCAAAACCGTTCTGAACTGGCTTCTATGGCCTCAGATAAAATCATTTGCAAACGACCGTCTCTTTCCTGAATTCGACCCGTTAAAAAATAAATACCTTTTTCTTTTATGCGATTCGCTAGCAACTTATAAGTTTCTGGAAACAGGGTCACATCCAGTTTCTTTTTTGTGTCAGTGACCTGCAAAAAGGCCATGTTCTCACCATTTTTCGTTCGAATAACTTTGATAGACTGGACTTGAGCAAGAATTTTTGCCCTGCTGTTTTCAGCTAGATCTCCTATCCAAGAAAAGGATTCTGTTGTCGCTTTGGCAATGGTCATTAAAGGGTGATCCGATAAGCCAACACCAAGAATAGATTGCTCCAGCTCAAACTTTTCAGCCTGACTATAATCCTCAGCCTCTGTCCATGAATAACTGCTATCAGCAAAAAGACTTCCCAATTCTTCCACAAAAATGAATAGGTTCGACAAATTAGAGATTATCTTTTGACGGTTAGGCTCAAAACTGTCAAAAAGGCCAATCTGAACCAGAGGAATCAAAGAAGACTCTTTCCGATACTGGGATGGTAAGCGTAGCAGAAAATCCTCAATTCCAGTAAAAGGTCGCTCTTCAATAATCCAGTAAGCTAAATCGCGAGGAAGCCCCTTAATATTTTTCAGACCTAGAAAGATTTGATTTTCCTCAAATTTATCGTGATAAGGAACTGTATTGATGGTCAAGGGAGCAAGCTTAAATCCAAAGCTAAGTGCGTCCGTAATATAGTCACTGCTAGAATAATTTAAGAGAACGTCAAAGAAAACTTCTGGATAATGAGCCTTGAAATAAGCCAACTGAAAGGCTAAGGCAGAGTAAGCATAAGCATGACTGCGGTTAAAGCCATAGCCAGCAAATTTCTCCATGATGGCAAAGACTTCTTTAGCTTTCTTTTCTGAGTGTCCAAGCTTCATTGCGCCTGAGACAAACTCTTCCTCCATCTTATGCATTTCTAAGGCATTTTTCTTCCCCATGGCTCGACGCAAGATATCCGCCTTTCCTAGACTGAAGCCGCCAAAGCGCTGGGCAACTTGCATGACCTGCTCCTGATAGAGCATGATACCATAGGTTGGAGCCAGGATATCGTCTAAGCTTTCATCAATTGAAACAACAGCTTCACGGCCATGCTTTCTCTTGACAAAATTGTCAATATAATCACTGGCACCAGGTCGATTCAAGGAGGTTGTAGCGACTACTTCTTCAAAACAAACTGGTTGAACTCGCTTGAGTAAACTGATGGCTCCTGGCTGTTCAAATTGAAAAATTCCTTTTGTATCACCAGCAGCGAAAAGTTGTAGGGTTTTTTTATCTTCCAAATCAATGGACTCGATTTGGATGTCTATCTCATATTTCTTTTGGACAGCTTCTTTCATTCGCTGGACAAAGGTTAAATTGCGCAAACCTAGAAAGTCCATCTTGAGAAGTCCATTGCTCTCGACTCCGTGGGCGTCATACTGAGTAATGTACATATCTTCGCCATATTTGAGTGGGATCTGGTCTGTCAAATCATTGTCACTCATTACAACACCCGCCGCATGAACAGAGGTCTGGCGGGGGTTCCCTTCGATTTTTTTAGCAATGTCAAAGGCCTTTTGATACTCTAACTTGCTATTGATAATCTGTCGGAATGCAATATTCTTTTCATAGGCTGTACTCAGACTATCTCCAAAGCGAATCTTCTTAGTGATGTTGGTCAGCTCATACTCTGCGACACCAAAGCGTTTGAAAACATCACGAATGGCCTGCTTAGCTCCAAAGGTCGAATAAGTCACGATTTGGGCAGCATGAAGTGTACCATAACGATCACGGACATAACGAATAAATTCCGGCCGGTATACATCTGGAATATCGATATCAATATCAGGCATAGTGTAGCGTTCCAGATTTAGAAAGCGTTCAAAGAGTAGATTGTTCTTGACAGGATCAATTCCTGTGATTTCTAAGGCATAAGCCACCAGACTTCCTACTGCAGAGCCTCGCCCCATTCCCATGTAATAACCCTGACTACGTCCAAAACGCAACAAATCCCATACGATGAGAAAATAATCATCAAAGCCCATCTGATGAATAACAGCAAGTTCCTGATTGAGGCGTTCCTGATAGAGAGAGCTTGTTAAGCCTCGTTTTTTCAGCCCAGCTTCTGAGCGCTCACGTAGTTCTTCCACTGCTGGACGCTCCGGATTAAAACGTGGCAATTTTAACTCTGTATCGATATCATAATGGACATCCTGAACTAGTCTTTCAAGATTTTCCAAACTCTCTGGAAAGGTCTTCTCAAAAGCGTCCCTAAGTTGCTCGGGTCGCAAAAAATGCTGACCGCTTGGCAAATCCCCTACCTCTCTCAGACTAACATTCTCTCGAATAGCCCTCAGCATCTGCAAGGTTTCCAAGTCTCCTGTATCAAAATAGCGGACAGTATAAAGAGGTAGCGTAGGCCTTGAAAAATCTTGAAGAGGAGTCGTTGGAGAAACCCCAATGTAATAATCTTTTCCCAGATCTAAATCATCAATTCCAGGATAAGCAGGAACAATCAGAGCCAAACCTTGCATCAAATGCTGAATATCTGACCACTCTTTTTTATCAAGCATGATGAGAGTTGAAACCTTCATCAAATTCCGATAACCTTGGCTGTTTATCGCCAACAATCGTAAGGACAAAGGCTGTCCATCTTTGACTAAGTTCAAATCCAGACCTAAAAGCCCCTGAATTCCAGCTACTTTTGTTTCTTCTAAAAAATGATAGGCTCCGTAGAGATTATCCATATCCATAATCCCTAAGTGACTATAACCAAATTCTTTCGCCTTTTCAACGTACTTCTTAATAGAGACGAGGCTGTCCATAAAACTGTATACTGTTTTAGTATCTAACTGTGCAATCACTGGCCTCTCCTTCGCTTGTAATCTTTAGTTCCTATTATACTAGAATTTAAAAAAAGAAGAAACCAATGACAAAAAAAGCCTTAGAGAATCTATGGAATCTCCGAACAAATTTGATTTTTTTTTTAACAAACTATATAATATCTTAAAAGCATATTGATTTTTAGCCCAAATAATACTAATTGTACTGGCAACTAAGAATCAAATCTAATATCAATACCGCATGATGCTGTCTTGTTAGCTTTGTATCTTTTAGGAGGTTTATATGTCAACTTCATCTTTGCTTCGTTTGGAGCATGTTCAAAAGAATTATGGAAAGACTGAAGCTCTTTCTGGTGTTAACTTGGATATCCAACCTGGACGTATTGTTGGTTTGCTAGGACCAAATGGTAGTGGAAAAACAACTATCATCAAACTTATCAATGGTCTTCTGCAACCGACTTCTGGACAGGTTCTTATCAACGGAGAAAAACCTTCTCCAAAAACGAAAAAGGCTGTCTCTTATCTACCAGATACAACTTATCTTGGTGATAATATGAAAATTAAAGAAGTATTTGCTATGTTCAAAGACTTCTATTCTGACTTTGATGAAGAAAAGGCCAACCACCTTTTAGAAGATCTCAATTTAGACGAAAAAAGTCGTTTGAAGAATCTTTCAAAAGGTAATAAAGAAAAGGTTCAATTGATCCTAGTTATGAGTCGAAAGGCTGATCTCTACGTTCTTGATGAACCAATTGGTGGTGTGGATCCGGCAGCCAGAGACTATATTTTGAAGACAATTATTCAAAACCGTTCAGAGAATTCTTCTGTGTTGATCTCTACCCACTTGATTTCCGATATCGAAGATATTCTTGATGATGTCATCTTTATCAAAGATGGGGAAATCTTGTTGCAGGAAGATGCTAATGAGCTTCGCAGAAAACATGACAACACTATTGACCATATCTTCCGTGATCAGTTTAGAATTTAAAGGAGAGATTTATGTTTGGGAAATTATTAAAATATGAATTTAAAGCAGCCGGAAAATTATATGGCGTCTTGTTCTTAATTCTGGCTATTGTCTCATCAATATTTGGTCTGATGCTGTCTAACAGTATATCTACTGGAATTACGTCAGATGATGCTGTCTCAGCAGTCTATTCATTCTTTACTATTGTATTCTTTTCAACCTGTACAGCACTTGTTATTTCTAACCTAGTCATTACCATTAGACGTTTCTATCAAAATATTTTTGGTCGTGAAGCATACTTGACTTGGACACTGCCCGCAAATGCCCACCAAATCATCCTTTCAAAAATGACAATGGCAACTATTTGGTATATTGCGAGCGTCTTGGGAATTTTCCTAAGCATCATCTGGATGGCTTTTCTTGTAGCTCTTGGTTCAGGGGTTGATGTCCTCAATAAAATTGGTCTTCTTCTTTCCTACATTCCATTGATTCCTACTCTTCAAATAGCCTTCTATTTGCTTCTAGGTTCGATTTCTTTTGTATTATTCCTATACTTGTCTATTTCCATTGGACAGCTTTTCCAAAATCATCGCATTTTAATGTCCTTTGTAGCAGCCTTTGTTCTATGGATTATAATAGGAGTACTGAATCGTCAGCTTTATTTCACAAATCCTTTCATCTATGCGATTACCTATGCACAATATGTTGGTTCTTATTCCCAACCGCCTATTCAGTTCTCATTCCTGTCTGCTTATACTTATGAGATTATAAAACTTCTTCTTTTCTATTTTGGGGTTTACTATATTACTCGAACTAAGCTAAACCTTGAATAAAAATCTTAAATCATCAAAAAAACAATCAGAAATTTACTTGATTGTTTTTTTACTCTAGTTTTCAAGGGCGCTTATTCGTGTTACAATAAGACTGTATATTATTTTATTTAAAGGAGTTGCTTTCATGCAAAAAGAAATCAAAGCTTCTGTTACGTCTTCACTAATCTGGGTTATTTTGGGAAGCCTTGGCCTGCTATTTCTGCTTTTGAACCTACCATCTGCTCTCCAAAAAAATGACACCATTGGACTCGTATTCTCTGGAATCTTTGGAATTATTCTTTTGGGGATCATTATTGCTTTTGGCCACTTGGCTATAAAAGCACCTCAAAAAATCCGAGAAAAATACCAAAGTATTTACGAACGCTATCCTGAGCTCACAGACCAGCACCAGCTCATCCAAGAAAAGGCACTCGTTAAAGATGATTTTAACTCTCTTTATCTCTATCGAGACGCTCTCTTTCTCGTTAAAAAGAGACTCCTTATGCCTGTTTACTTAGATGAAATTGAGTCTATCACTTTAAAAATTGAGTGGGTTCATGCTGGCAATGTAAAAACAAAAAATTTCTTCCTTTATACAAAAAATGGGAAAGAGCAACAAAAGATTGGTTTGGGAATCATCGATCCCAACAAATACCAACACTTGATGGCATTTTTTGAAAAGGTACTAGAATTGAAACCTAACCTAGTTTTCCAAAACGAGGTTGAAAATAAATAATATAAAACAAGTGACCGCATCTTTTATTGATGCCGTCACTTGTTTTTTGTATGCAAGTATTAAGTCAAACTTTTTTCAGACCACCTTGAAATTCGCTTACTTAATCTTATGTTTATTCATCTTTTCTTCAAAGATGCTTGTCATAATGGCGCGCAATTCTTCTCTTTCTTTGTCAGGAAGTTCGCCTTGCTGCTTAGCGACAGCGTATAGTTCAGGATATTGCTTGGCAACTCGCTCAACGGTCTTAGTCGTCGCATGCCCTCTAACAAAGAAAGGAATCCTCTTAATCCATTCTTGGGGCACGAGTGCCAGAATCTTTTTAGCAGCTTCCTTATCGGAAATTTCTGCAGTGCTGAGCCCTTGATTGATCTGCTCCTGCTCTTTTTCTGTAAAATCTTTTAATTCCATACGATAAATCTCACTCTTCTATTTTCTTAATGCTAACAGAGCACACTATTTACCCTCTACCCACTTATCATTATCCATGATAAAGGGCTTAGCCAGGCCTTCCCCTGTGTAGTCTTTATATTTGGTCTGCAAGTATTTGTAGACATCTTCCTTGGTCGCAAATTTGATTGCCTGATAGGGCTCTTCAAAGGTCAGTTTTTCGATAAACAAATATCCGTCTTTGTCTGGAACCAAGACACCGACATGACCTACAAAGAGAGAATCACCGTCAAGATTGTCGTGAACAATGACCGAGAGCATTCGAGCCTTTTCATTAAACTTGAACTGTTTGAAGTATTCCTCCATCTTCTTAGCATGGACTTTTACATCTTGAGTCGCTTCAGTCTTGACTCTTGAAAACAGGATATTAAATTCTTCCTTGTCCTTGGCATCGAAGAGCTTGCCCTTGTCAATCGCGTCATTATCTATGAACAAGAGTTCGTCATCTTTTTCTATTTGAGGGATTTCGATGCTATTTTTCAGCAAAGTATAAGTATTAATCCGACAATTTGTCCCGATAAAATCGCCCTTCTTTGCCTGCCATAAAGGATTGATTTTTTCTACATCATATTCCGTTTTGGTAAACTTAGTGAAATCGCCCCTTAATCCGGTCGATCCGACAAGGCCATTGTAGTCATTGACTAGATTGACAAAGTTATCGACACTGTCTTTATCCAAATGAGCTGATAACAAACTCCTCACTTCCTCGACACTCTTTTTACTGTTTAGATTTGAATAGGTCGATGTAGTTTGACTTGTTTCTTTATTTTTCTGCGAACTAGTACATGCTGCCAGCCCAAAAGCAATAGCCAGGCAGGCACAGGACATGATTATTTTGCTGTATTTCTTCATTCTTATTTCTCTCTAATTCTTGTCTTCTACAGACTATTTTGCCTTACAATTTTTCTGATGAGCTTTCAACTTTTTCATTGCCCAATCATAATGGCTGGAAGTAGCACTTACAAAATAGGAACCTAGTACAGTGCCTCCGACCCATTTATAGACATCTTTTGAAAACAAGTCTTCATTTGTAAATGTGTCTACCAACTTCAAAACATCTTGATGGGACTGACGAAAGATCTCAGTTGCCTCTTCAAGAGAAGTATTTTGATGCTTCTGCCAAAATTCCAGATTCAGCTCTCCATAAGTCTTCCAGTTATAGGGCGCAGGAAGAAAGGGCTGCTCTTGACCCTTTTGATTGGAATGCACCCAATTCAACAAGAGCTGATGCCATTCATAGAGGTGAATCAAAACATCTCTTAGATTTTTATCTCGTCTCCAATGGGCCTCTTTCTTCTTTTCATCCCGAGAAAAATCAAAAGGCGTATTTAGCTCTTCATCAGACAGTTTGGAAATAAGAGTTTGTAGCTTCTCAAAGTTTTCCTTAGCAGCTAGCATCAAATCTTCTTTAGTTTTCGGTCTTGGCATAAGATTGCGCTCCTTTGTAACTTTCAGCTCTTGGAAATCATCAGCATTATAAGATTTTCTCAATTTCCTTTGCTATTTTACTCTTTTTCAATTTCCTATGTCTAAGGTATCTCCATAAAACAGCAGGATTCAAGCTGTAGGACAATTGCAGTAGATAGTAATTTACCCACTCTATAAGAGCAAACATCCAAATCGAAAAAGAAATAATGAACGTGGAAACTTCTCCGTGATTCAATAATATCACAAAAATTCCAGTAGCTAGTAAAATAAAATCCAATTTCTTCAATATCTTGTAAATCTTTCCAGTATACTTTTCAGCAAATCTCGGATTGGAAATCCTCTTGATTAAAATCCACCAAAAAACGGATCCTTGTATCAAGATAAAAGTTAGGAGAAACAAGGAGAAAGAAATAGAAATGAAGGCTTTAGTAGTGAGAATCCACTTTTTAAGCAGGAAAAAATTCATCCAAAATACTACAACAGCTGCCAATTCCCCGCTAGCTAGATTAGTCAACTTTTGCTTCAGAAGCTCTTTTGATTTCATCTTACACCACCATGAAAAAATTCTAACATTTTAAAAAAGAAGGTTTAAAGATCCTGTTTGCCCGAGTTCCTTTGTTTCTACTCCATTACTTTTTAGACTCATCACAATAAACTACAAATCCCTTTGGTAAGATGACAAGTTGCTGGCCATCAGTTTGGCATCGACTCACCAAATCAGCTGAATCTTTGTCTAAGAGATAATTCTCTTTGGACTGATTAAAAATGGCTCGGATTACTTGATGATCATGTTGCCATTCTAAAGCCAGCACATCAGGAGCGATTTCTTCTAAGGTAAATTTCCCATGCTGAATAATGTCCGCAATTTCCTTGCGAAGCTGAATCAAGTCCTTCATAAAATTGAGCATGTCATTGCTATTAGAAACCCTGTCCCAAGGCATAACCCGTCTACAATCCGGGTCCGTACCTCCGCCCAATTCTAGCTCGGTCCCATAATAGATACAAGGCGTCCCCCTTTGTAAAAAGAGAAAGGCGAGTGCAGATTTGACAAGCTGGATATCTGCTTGAGCTGTCGTCAAGATGCGCTCCGTATCATGCGAATCCAAGAGATTAAACATGACCTCAGAAATCTGCTGCTTGTAGTACATGGACTGGCAGTTAATCTCAGCTATGAATTGACTGGTCTTCTTGCTCCTGCTCAAAAAGTAGTCCTTGATACTATCGGATAGGGGATAATTCATGACAGCGTGAAACTCATCGCCATTTAGCCAAGGCTGAGACGTATGCCAAACCTCTCCGAGAATATAAAGGTCAGACTTTTTGGCCAAAACGGCCTTGCGGAAATCACGCCAAAATTGGTGATCAACCTCATTAGCCACATCCAGCCGCCAAGCATCAATATCAAAATGTTCAATCCAATAGGTCGCAACGCTTAAGAGATAGTCTTTCACCTCGGGATTTGCCGTGTTTAACTTAGGCATGTAGCTGGCAAAAGCAAAGGTATGATAAGGCAGTTCTTTGGGATTCACGAACTTGTCATTCGTCACTGGAAACTCTTGAATGTGGAACCAATCTTTGTAAGCTGACTTTTCACCATGTTTGAGAACATCCTGCCATTGAGCGGATTGATCGCCCATATGATTGAAAACCGCATCCAGCATGACCTTCATGCCACGCTGATGAGCTTGCTCCACCAGTTGACGGAAAGTCTCCTTGTTCCCAAAGTGTCGATCGATTTCAAAGTAATACGTCGTATTGTACTTGTGATTACTTGGAGATTCAAAGATGGGACAGAGGTAAAGCCCTGTAATGCCCAAGTCTTGCAAATAATCCAGATGGTCAATAATCCCCTGTAAATCCCCACCAAAGAAATCACTACTTTTAGGTCTGATTGACGAATCCCAATCTAGGGATCCTTCTGGTGAAAGCTCGGCATTTCCATTGGCAAATCGTTCTGGAAAAATCTGATACCAGACCGTTTTTGAAACCCAGTCAGGAACCTGGCAACCATCAATCTCATGAATATAAGGGAGTTTAAAGCCATTGCCCTCTAAAGCAAGGTTTTCTGGACAATTGTCTGTGAAACCTTTATCTCCATACAAGATGCTTTGACCTTTTTTATCCTTAAGCTCAAACAGATACTGGATCCTAGCAAAGCGCACAGAGACAGCCACTTGCCAATAATCAAATAAGGCATCAGAGGTCACCTTGACCATATCTTTCACATCTTCATAAGAATCCTCAATAAAAATAAAGGGATCCCCATAGTGCAAAACGATTTTCTCTATATCCTCTTTCTTAGTCCTAATTCTGATATGCACTTGACGTTCTTTATAAAGGTAGGCATACTCCGACTCCGGTCTATGATAAATGGCTGTTAATTCCATATTTTGTCTCCTAAACTATCTCTTTCAATTTTTAAAGCAAACGTTTTCATAATGTGACTCTAGTATACTATTTTAAAAAAATGATTGCAAGCTATTGTTCAAGTTTGGGAATAGGAGGTATATCTTTTCAAAAAATATCAAAACTTTTATACCTCGAAACAGCACAACAATGAAGGTTTATTTTCTAAATATATTTCTCACAGAAGTCTTGACTAAAGGGAATGGAATTCCTGACCTCCTTAATCAATTCCTGCACTCAAGTTAAGAGAATGGACACATAATCTTTGGTGACTTGATGTTTTATCTGTGCCAAGATTAAAATCTCATGAACATCGCGACTGATTTGTTCCATCTTTTGAGATTGCCAGAGGGCAAACCAGCTCTCCATTTGTTTTTTGTGAATCAGAGGGGAGTAGACTTTTTCAGAGAAAATCAGAAAAATTGACTTCTCCTTTTTCTCTCGCATCTGTTAGTCGAAATTGTTTCCGAATATCACGTAAATCTCTTTTCATACTGCTACTTCCTTTCCAAATACCTGTACTGACAGTGTAGGCTACCGTACAATATCCGTACACTTTTTCAAAAAACTGATTATCATCCTTGTAATGCTTTGCGAGCTCAGTTATCATGGTAAAAATAACCCTAAAATCATATCGTCTGTCCTCCCAAACCTCACGGTTCAGAAACACAAACGATATGAAAATGTAGTAGCAAGTCCCCAACCCCCCAGAGAAAAATCTTAGTTGGATTTTTTAAGTTGAGAAAAGTATAGCAGAAGAAATTTGGAGGATTCATCACAAGGGAATGAGGGGATGAAATAGGAAATGAAAAAAGAGAGTCAAGAATTCTTGACTCTCAACTCTAAACATACATATAATCCCCTATGGATTTAGCCTTAATTTAAAATATTATCATAACTATTGTTTTCAGCATCCAAATAATATACAGAAATATCGTCTAAGCGAAGTTCATTTTTTTTCAGAAATAGATTTACATATTTTACATCATGTGTAGTGAAAATGAGTTGCTTTTTTAATTGACTGAGAACATCAATCATAGAGAATTGATTAATGTCATCCATATTTTGAATAGGATCATCTATACCAATAAAATCAATCACTGTGCTATTCTGACTAATATTCTTCGCAATAAAAATAGCGATTGCTAAGACGTTCAGTTGTCCAGAGCTTAAAACATTAGCAGCGTTAGTAGTTCCATCACTATTTTTTATTTCAATATCTAACGTATTATCATCATCATTTATATTGAAATATAAATTTCTATAACTTGATACATTCGGATTAAGGTAATTAAAATATTGTTGGATAATTGATTCATTGCTGTTAATTAACTGAACAAAGTTATATGATTCATTAATCTTCTTTATTTCTTCATCTACAATTTCCAATTTTTCTTTCAATGCTATGATAGTTTTTTGAGGTTGCTGCAAAGATTCCTTTTTTTGACGTATATTTTCATTTAAAGTATTATATCTAATAACATCTTGATAATTTTTTAACTCTTGAGCTAGTGAAATAATTTTATTATTTTTGTCATCAATTAAATTTGACAGGACATTCGGAATATCATTATAATTGCTAACAGAATATTCCTTGGCATATTCATCAATCATTTCACTCACATTGTTCAGCAAATTCAAGAGGCTATTCTTTTCCTCTAAATCATCCTTTTGGTCATTTTGAAGTATTAATAATTTGTCTTGTTTTTTTAATAATTCCTCATTTTTTGACAATAATTCTTTTAAATTTAAACCTGAGAATTCAATATCAGATATTTCCGCCAACTGTTCTTCGATTATACTCTTTTTATTTTTTAACTCTAGATACTTTTTACATTTTTCAATAGTATTTTGAGATTCATTTATAAAATACTCCAACTGTTCTTTATCTAATGTAAAGTTGTCTTTAACATATAGATAATCACCCAATATAATGTCTAGTTTTGTCTGGATTTCGTTTTCTTGATATTTTAATTTGGATATATCTGATTGAATTGTACGAACTTCTTCTTGTTTATTCAAAATGCTTGATTCAGTCTCGTTTATTCGTTTCCTAAATCCACTAATTTTTTCAGCTGTAATGTTACTTTGTTCCAATAGATTGGTAATACGCTCATCAAAATGTTTGGGGGCATTTTTAACGGACTGACTGCAAACCGGGCAAGTGTTTTCAAATTCCTTATGGTCACTCACAAATTTATATGCCTCTTGAACTAATTGAATCAGTGAATCAATATCATTCTTTGATTCAACTATGCTAAACTCTGACTTTAATTCAGCTACCCTATCTTGTAATACTTGGATTTCGCCTTCTAATTTTTCATTTTTTTGATTAAACTCGTCAATAGATTTTGGAATTTGTTCCTTATCGTTTATTAAATTGTAATAGTTTACAATATGAGACAAAGCATATTGATACTTTTCAATCTGCCCCTTTAATTCCTCAATCTTCTTTTGTATATCTTTATCCGTTTCAAAAGTTAATCCGTCAAAGTTAGAATTAGACAACTTATTTTTTATATCTATAAATTCAGATTGATAAAGCTTATTTTTAGATAAAAATTCCTCTTCTTTATTTGCTTGTTCAATATTCTTCTTATTTTGTTCTAATAAATTATCATTCAAGGCAGAATCTTTTAAGTTTTTTTCTTGAGCGATTTGAAGTTCTTTTATCTCATATTCTAGTGATTTAATTGTGTTAGCAATCTGATTTAGATCACCAATATCCTGTTTAATATTATTATACTGCAAATTAAATCGTGTAAGTCTCTCTTCAATCTGAGCTTTACTTTTCTGTAGCTCATTATTTTCTTTTTGTTTATCCTCGAAACTAGAATTACTTATTTCATCAGTAATCAGATATTTATATCCATAGTCAATTTTTGATTCTTGAAGACTAATTTCAGTTTGAAGAGAATTCACAAAATCTTCTTTTCTCTCCATTTCACTCTTTAGCAGAGTTCTAACCTTTTCGTAATTCTCCTTTAAGTTAGTTATTTCATTCATCCCCAGTATCGAGGATAGTACCCTATAACGATCGTTCGCAGTATCACTCGCAATGAAATCCAGCACCTGATCTTGAGCAAGCAAGGAGGAGTTCAGAAATTCTTGAATATCAAATTTTTCATTATTTGAATACTTGAATAATTCCTCGATACGTTCTTTTACATTGTTATCTCCTCGTACGGTTTTATTGCCATCATTACAATAAACTGTAATATTACCTTTTCTTGGTGCTACCCTTTTCAAAGATAGATTAGTTGTAAAGATAATTTCAACTGCACATTCATCGGAGTCTTTATTTATTAGCACGCTTTTCAAGATTTCTACACTACCGATGTTTTTGAATCTATCAACATTTCCTGTTAAACACCATTGGATCGCGTCAAAAACTGAACTTTTCCCATTTCCATTATCTCCTAAAAAGATAGTAACATCTTTTGAAAAATCAAACTGATGTGTACCTTGAAAATTTCTAAAATTTTTAATTATTACTTGCTTCAATCTAATCATCATTTTCTCCTAAAAATTTTAACTCTTTTAAAGTTTCGGATATCTTAGATTTCGATAATTTTTTTCTATCCCCATCTTTGGCCATTAAATTTTTATACAAATCTTGAATCTGTACTGAAGGCGAATAGCTATGCCCCTTTACTCCATCGTTATCTATTTTATGTTCTGCCATATTTATAAACGGGATTCGTGAAATGTCCTTTTCATTTTGGATAACATATTTCCTAAGATTTCTTACATCTCTTTCGACATAATAATATTTTTCGTTAAACAAATTTATATCAACTAATACTAGCAAATAAGTATTCCATAAATTATATTCAACATGATTCTTGATAATCTCTCTAATACTTTTCGATATATTATTAATCTTCTCTCTAAGCGAATCATCTTGGGTAATTTGTTCATTGTATACAATTATTAATTTCCCATTTGCTTCATCATAAAAGGTAGGATAATCAATCTCCTGAACATTTACCTCTTTATATCGTGCTTTATTAATATAACTTCTCAACTCTTCAAATAATACCATCTAACTGTAACTCCTCAACAATTTTATTTTTCATCTCCACTAAATTATTATATTTTATTCTATCATCGTTTATTTCAGCCAATCTCTTTCGATGAGCATATAAAATATTTATTGGTGCCTGAACATCTTTAATATTATTAGTACTCATATCATCCAATTTAGGATTATTTATGCTAGGAGTTGTATAAAAATCTAACTCTTCTTTTTTTAATGTAGTATACTCACTACTATTTTCATTATAAAATTTACCTGAAATAATCACAGAAATATTCCCAGAATAAAAAATTCTAAATTTTTCTGAATCATCTAACCTCTGAAATAAATCTTTAAACTCTTTAATAATTTCTGAAGGCTCCCTAAAATTATCGTCATTTCCTAAAACCAAAAAGAGCAGTTTATCTAAATTAACTGATAAAATGTGTCTGTTTTTCTCGTCAATCTTTATATCACTTTCAATCGAAATCTTGAGGAATAACAATAATGAAAACAAGTCATTAAAATGTTCCTTACGGTCACTCTCCTCTAGCATTACATTAATACTCTCATTGTATTTTAAATACCTATTGATAATACCCATCATTGTTAAATCGCTAGATGACAAAGTCTTTTTTATCTCAACATCAAACCTATCCAAAAATATTCTAAACTCCTTAATAAAATCTGACTTCATTTTAGGATGAGAATATTCTTTGTCCAATTTTGTTAAGTAATCTGTGAAAATTTTCTCAGAACTTATATGATATGCATTTACTACTGAGTTTTCTAGTTGCTTTTTTATAATTCCTTTGAGTTTGTTTAACCTTTCACCACTAATTAATTGTACCGACGCATCTTCAGGGTTGTAACATGATTTAAAAAACTCGGAAATAATGTGATCAAGCATATCTTGCGATAGTTGATTGTTCACAAAACCTAAACTTATTGGTATATTCCTCACTACCTTTTCTTCTAATGATTCATGAGGTATATGTCTCATATTAAAGTTTTCAAAAGCTTGGTCCAGAAAATCCTCATTATTATCATTGTAATTAATAACTTTCGAACCAAAAGAAGCACTGATTATTTGTTTTGTCTCTTCAATACTTCTACTTTCCGAATCTGGATAAAATGGTGAAATATTAAAATTTTTTTGATCTTGAAAAAAACAGTTAGAAACTAATTCAAATTTTAAATTGAAGTCTTGTTTTTGTTTTATATTGAACGCAGTTATAAATAATTTGGGAATCCAGCTTTCTACTATTTTTTTATTTGCAGGTGCATAGGTGCTATTTTTAGTTTTCACTTGGATAAATTTTATTATTTTCTTTGAATTATTAAACAAAACAATATCTTGGTGATGATCTAAAAACATCCCATCCCAATCACCTTGGAATACTTCTCCCAAATAAAGTACAGCCACCATCATCTGATAATAAAATCCTGTCATAGCAATAATCCCACCATCATCTGAAGTCTCCTCTGCTAAAAGAATATCTTCAATATCCTCATTATTTATTGGAGCATGTAGTTTATCAATAGATTGACTAAAATCTATGTTTAGTATATTGTTTTTATCCTCAGTAAATAGATTATCAAAATGATTTTTTAAATTCTCTAACATAATCAATTATAACTTACTCCCTAATATTATCTCTTTCTTTGTTATGCGATTCTATCAACCGTTCCTCCCCTACCCTCAACATCTCCTTTTCTACCTGACTCCACTCTCCAAACAATAACTCATGAAGAACAACTGCTGCTGATATTTCATCATCTCTCGAATCGTAAACACAGGTCCTATCTCGTTGATAGATTTGGATTTGTTCAAAGATACCTAATTGCTCCAGCTGATGGGTGTTCTCAACTAGATTGTTCACTATCAAGTCATGATGTTCTTTTGGAATTGCTCTTGCTTAATTGGAATTGATAGCGTTTAGTTCTTCGTATCGGATAAGCATGCTCAAATAAGACAGCTCAGGCTTTGTAGCGATTAAAGATAGCTGAACTTCATAGCCTTTACTTATCAATAGTTCTGCTGTTTTCTTTGGTACGTCAACCGTTCGCAATGTCCCCTCAATCAAAAGATTGTAGCCCACCTCACTCAGTTTTTCTACCAAGGATTCCACCATCTGTCCTGCAAATTTTTTGGTGTATTCGACACTATCTTTACCATAAGTTCGCTGAAGGTCCAGGTAATGTGGATGTTGAGCTCGAAAACCATCGCCATCAATGATGATTATATTACCCTGAAATTCTTTGAGCTTGATACGGTGGATAGCCGTTTTACCAGCTCCACTCTGTCCTCCAAGCAAAATAGCGCCTGGATTTTTACTTACTTGTTTTCCTCTAGTCAGTGTGCGTAAATTGCGAGCCAAGGCATGATTAAACTCTTCTTCGGTATAATCCTGAATCCCCATCAAGCTACCATCCGTTTTTCTGATATTTCCAACATACGCTCGATTCCATCCAAGTAACCACTGTATCGCTCTAGTTCTTCAAAAGTAGTCACCAGATAAATGTTAGTATTGACCATATCATACAAATCATCACTCATTAAAACCACGGATTACTCTCATCGTCAAAGGCAATCTCTTGACTATCTTGATAACGATAGAGGCGAGCTAGTAAATTTGTGCCACGTTACTTGACAATCTCTATTTTTAATGTCAATTCATAATCTTCTACTGGGTTTAACATTTTCTCTTCCCCCACAATAGCGACATAGGATACATTGAATTTCTGGCAAATGGTGTCTATCAACTCCGTTGAAATAGGACTTGTCCCGTTTTCATAACGGCTCAGACTATTACGTGAAATACCAACAATCCGTGCAAATTCTGGTTGTGTCAAGTCGTTTGTCTTTCGTAAAGATTTTATATTGTCTCCAACCATGGCTCTCTCCTTTGATTTTATATCTCCATTATAGCACAAAATTATAACGCACCAATTTTGGTGCGTTAAGATTGCAGACAAAGTCCTCAGCACACAAATTTCTAAGGGCTTTGTCTGCAATCTGAGAATTGGCTCTGCCACTCCTTTCTGAAATCTATGCCTCCACCTATCTCTCCAATTTTATCACCTTATCATAGCGCTTCAAGTCCTCTTCGCTGTAGTGATGAATCACTTCTACGAGAGCTTGCGGGAGGGAGAAGAGAAGTCGGCTGATTTTCTCTTGGTTTTTGAGATCCAGATTGGCCTTGACCTCATCAGCCAGGATAAATTGGCGATTGTGATAGAGAGCACGGGCAATTTCTAGCCGCTGCTTCTCACCACCTGACAGAGTTTGATTGCTGGGTGTTTTTCCCTTGGAGATCTTTCAAACCAGTTTGCTGTAGAATCTCTTCCATCCTTACAGAATCCAGTTCTTGTCCCAAAGCGATATTTTCCTCTAGGCTCAAGCCATCAAAGACATGACTGGACTGGAGAATGTAGGCTCCTGCCTGATAAAGTTCATCCGAGCTTAGCTCTTGTCCATGGTAGCGAATCCGACCTTGACTAGGCTTGATTTCTCCATAAATGAGGTTAAGTAAGGTTGTTTTCCCAGACCCACTTTCTCCGATAATGGCGATCTTTTCTCCTTCCTCAATGGTAAGGTCGCAAGGGGCTAGAATTTCTTGATCATCACGCTCTACGCTGACTTGCTCTAGCTGGATAGGAAAGACGGAACTTTCAAGAACAGAAGGCTTCGTCAACTCCTCTCCCAGCAGTTTTTGATATTTATCACAAAGAGACTTGGCTGATTTTCTAGTATTGATAAAGTAAGATAGCTCTTGAAATTGGTAGCCGATATTGTGCGATACTAGGTAAATCCCAACAAAGCTGGCTGCAGATAGGTAGTTATAATAAGTCATGAAACCACCAATGACAATAGGCGCGACCGAGCAAAAGGCATCAATCCCATTGATAAAGAGGCTGTTTAGCGTCCGCTGCTTTTCATAGGCGATTTCTTGCTCTAAAGTCTTGTGCAAATCTTTGGAAAAAAGATTGTAAAACAAGCTTTGTCCCCGATAATGCCGTATGGGACGAGCACCCGCAATCATATTGGTCACCTGAGAGACATAGCCTTGGTTAGCCATGGACTTCTGCTTAGTAATCGCATCCAAGCGTTTAGAACCTATACTACTACAAAGAACCGGTATCGAATAAAAAATGATAAAAAGCAAGCCTAGATAAAAATTTGTCCAGAGTGCATAACAGATGGAAACGGTTGTAAATCCCAAAGAAGAAATGATAATGACAGTCGGCTCAATATAGTTATCTTCTAGCTGTTTCACATCATTTTCCAGGTCGGACAAAACCTCTTCATCCGCTATCCGACGGCTATATAAGAAAGTCTGAAAGATGGCCTGCTTAATACCCGACTTGAAGTCCGTCACCACTCGTGCATAGTAATAGCGTTTCCCCGCCAAACCCAGCAAGAGAATCAAATTCCCCACAATCCCCCAAATCAAGACCTGCCACAGCAAATGCAACTGGTGATTGGTAAAACTAGAGACAATATACTGAATCAAAGCTGGAGTAATGACAGCCTCCAGCCAAGTAATCATAATCGCCACAAAATAGAAGAATAAATACTTTTTAGTTACATAAGATCTAAGCATAGTCAATAAACCTCCTGAAGTTATTTACCAACTTAGATGGTCGTTTTTTCTTTAGACGGGGATATAAGAACTTAAAAATTCTTTCGCTAAAAGGTTTCTAGGATTTGACGGGCAAAGCTACACACTCAACATTTGGTGATATAGCATTCTTACACCATAAAACGAATATAGTTAGTCAAGTTTTAAATTATACTATGGAACGGAGTCACTGATCTTTATTTAATGCTTTTAATATCAATCGCTCCATCCGTGAAGAATAAAGGTATTTTCTCAATGAATCACTTACTCTCTTAAACCTGTATAATAGCTCCAAGTCATCATAAATAGACCAAGATAAAAGAGAAAGTTCCTCTTTCCTCCTCTTCTCAATTTTCTCTTGAGTAAAATCATTCTGATAAGTGTGGCGTTTAGCTAATTTATAAGTCATCCCCTTTTTAGTATAGAAAGACTTTTCGATTTTCTCTTCTGCATTCAATGTATGAAAATCCCAAAAATAAAAATACCATATATCAAACCGTTTAACAGAGAATATTCGTGTAAATTTCATTAATCTATCACTTGATAATTTAATAATAATTTCTCGTAACTCAGTCAGATCTGCTATCTCAACAAATTTAAATGACTCAATATCTCTGGGAATATAATACTGCTCCCCAACTAATGCTATATAGTTAGGAATCTCCTTATTTAAAAATGTTTCAACAATTGAGTCTTGGCAACTAATAACATAATCAAAATTTTCAGATAATTGATAGATATGTTTATCAATCCAAATCAATAATTTTTCGTATAATAAGACAACTTCTTCAAAATATTGACTATTTTCCTTATCAATTATTTTTCGAACATCACGTTTTTGGCTATAGAAATAGAAGAAAAAGACTATTGGTAATATCGTCATCAAAGCTACAAGGGCTGGTAATCTTGAAAAGATATCACCAGTATTTACTTTTATTTGTAAAATACCTCTTAGAAATTCTTGAAGCTTATACAAATAATATGCAATATCTCCTTTCAATTTTCCCAATGAAAAACAAGCAGATAAAAATGCAAAGAGCATAGGTGCACTTATTATAATTCTAAAAATATTAACTAACAGCTGAGCCAAGGAGAGCTTAGATAGCCCTCTCCAGACTGAGCTTTTTTCACTACTACCATAAGTTACCCAACCTAAACGTAATAATTTACTTAGTCTTAGCAAATAATAATTTAATCTAATTGCGTAGAGTGCAATTCCTATCTTCTTCGTTCTTACTGCGAATTGCCCTAGTTCACTCAAATAATAGCTTATACCGCTATATAACTTAATAATTACTAAATCATATATGAGTAATACAAAAAGTAATTCTATCCAATATATAAAAGTTAAATCCAACAAATTTCCTTGAGAAACGTTCAAATTAGTAGAAATAACTTCACTAACTATAATTTTTCCAAAAAATAGTAACAGTGCTACCATTATAAGTAGCGAGGTATATTTAAATATTTTACTAATCTTCATAATTCAACTCTCTCATAATTGTTTATCTGACAGTATCTACGATTTCTAACCAGTTCTCATACTCATCATAGATATACAATAATGTATTAAATAATTTCAAAAAATCTTTTTCTTCGATTTCCTTCTCCCAACGACCATGCCCCACCATGTGTCTATTTGGTTCATCAAGTGTAAATCTATTCGTATCTTTGAAAAAATTATACAACCAATGCATTAACCCTATTTCACTAAACGACTTCTCGATAAATATAGTATCAATTTCTTCAACAGCTTTATACCCAACAGGTATTCTCTTGCTTGAAGAAGTCCTTTCTGAAACTCTATTTAGTACGCCATCAATCGCCAAACTGCCTAAAGTGTATGCTGCATAAAAATTTTGATTTAAATAGCACTCAACCATTGATTTTACTAAGGGTTCTGAGTAACATTCCGACTTTTGCAAATCAATAATAAAATCCCCATCTCTTAGTTTGTCCCTAAGTAACTCAGTCCATTCTTCTTCCAATACATTCCAGTCCTTAGCAAGTATACGCCGATAAACATTTTTATCACGAAAATAAATAACCCATCCACTTTCTGCCAAAAGTTTAACTCCAGAAGTAATCTGTTCAATTTCCTCATATGTATAAGTCGAAGGCAGTGACTTTAAAAGTTCATTAACGTTACTAAAAATCTTTGAATAGTCAATTTGATAGCTAGCAATTAACTTTTTAGCTGATTCTGCAATGTTTTGAATGGCCTGTAAGTGTGTACTCGACAACATCTTATTGTACGAAACAATTACTTCTGACATAGCATTGGTAGCAATTTTGGACATTTGAATTGATAAAGTCAGACTTGGTGAAGGAGTCATTAAATTATCTATATTAACTAATTTAAATGCACTTAATACATTTGAAGTTGCAATGATTCCTAAAATATTAGAGGTGTTTACTGCTGCTTGAAAGTTACTAAGAGTATCAGACAAAATAGAAATTGCTAGAGTATTTTGTCCCAATTTAATCTTCTCAAATGAGTTTGCTACGTTGTCTAGTGCAATTTTTATAGAGTCTATATCAAAATTCTTCGCTCCATTACTATCAGTCATTTAATCCTCCAAAACAGCTTATTCATATAGTTCATTATACCATTAAAACTACAAAAAAGACTGCAACAAAATAGTCACAGTCTCTTACTATTCTATATCTGTTCCATCTAAAAATTTAACAGTAATATTTTCTGATTAGATAGTGATTCCGTTCAATATCTAGCACATATTTATCAGTTTGTAATACTTAATAAAAAATTCTAGATTTTCCGTAAGAATATAAACTACTCTTCTACTTCGCTGATACCTCCGCTCGTACAAGGAGTGACACTGCCTCCACATATCTTGACTGTTATTTCTTATATTGTGAAACTAAAAATAAGCCTCTATATAAAACTACTAAACGTAACATATGACAATATAAATTCAAAAATCTCAGCACCGAAAGCAGTAAAACTGCTCTTGGAAAGAGCAACTAAACTGATTAAACAATTAGACTTTAAATTGTCTTGGAATTACAATAAACAAAAGTGTTACTAGAACTGACAGTCCTACTCCTGCTGGGAAGATTGTCAGAGACAAGATGAGCCCTAACATTTTAATACCAATATCCCACCGCATCCAATGTTTTCGTCCTTGTCTTAGCGCATGCATCTCAGCTACATTATTCACTTCGTCCAAGGTACGGTAATACCATAATACTGAAAAGGTAATAAGTAAGACGATTACTCCATAGAATGCTTGCATGGTCCCATTGTCGAAATGGTTAGCTATGAGCTGTGTGGTATAGGGAAAGAGGGAAGAGAAAAAGAGCATAACAATAGTTGCCCAGACTGTTTTTTGGCTAACTTTTTTAATGAGATGTGAAGAAGAATGGATATTAACCCACATAGCTCCCAGCCAAAAGAAAGAAATACCATAGGCAAAAAAGTTTGTTCTAAGTTCCATTAGTCCTTGTAAATCAAAGGTTTTTGGCTTTTCCAACTCTAAAACCAAGATAGTCATAACAATGGCCAACACAGCATCAATAAAGGCTCCCAAACGTTCCTTTTCCATTATTTGCGGTTGTTTTTTCATCAAATAGTCCTTTCGATCCCATTCTATCCAAGTGCCTGATTATATCAGTCACACAATAACTTTATTTTTATATATGTTCAAGGCTCCAGTGGAGTTTTGAAGCATCTCGCCTTGAAATTCAAAAGCGAGCACAAAAAGTTTGGAGAACCTTTTGAGGATTAGCTACGTTTCACTAACAAGCTTACACACTCAGCAGTTCGGACTTACCGTATCATCTGTAAAAAAGCAGTCTTTCCGAAATAAAGGAAAATCCTTCGTTTTGATATTGTTCCATTCGTAAACTGAACCTACAATATCTCCAACTATTGCTCCTAGCATACGTTTCCTCCTTATGGCATATCAGATTCGTTACATTTTTCTAATGAATCACTCTTTAAAAATGGCACCACTAAATCAATCCACTCATAAGGCAGGTAAGCTGATAAATAGCCGTGGTTATAGCCCTTTGCTTCATACAAAATTGTATTTGAATGTAGCTGATGAAATAATTTCGCTGATTCTTTCACACAGTTCAATTCTTTTTCACCATAGATATACAGAACCTGAGCCTTGCTAGCAGAAATCATATCTTTCAGCTTGTAACATCCCATATAGTTTTTGTAAATGGTCACCAATGTTTTGACAGGCGTCCTTGGCAAATCCTCTAAATAATAAGCTTTTATTTCCTCTGGATAAGCCAGTTTAGGATAGAGTTTGTTCATCATGCTTAACTGAAGTTTGCAAGAGAATTTATTGAACATCAGTTTACCAAATAGAGACACTAGAAAAATGCTGATTTTAGCTAACCTTGGTTGAGGAATACAGAGGCTTCCATCTATGATGGCCTTCTCAGCAATTTCACTGTCTAAAGACAAAAGCTCCATGGCAATTTGACCACCAAGTGAAACACCACCGATTGCAAACAATTTCCCACCACAGTTTGCTTTGATATAGTCTAGAATCTCCAAAGCAGAATCTTCAGTAGAAACATAATCAAGTTGATATTCTTCGCCGTGACCATTCAAAGTAGGTAAAATAACACGGTATTTTTCTGACAAGATACGTGCTTGACGAAGGTAATTCCACCAAGAACTGCCACCACCGTGTATTAGTAAGATAGGAGGCAAATTCTTATTACCAAATTCATGGAATTTCATGTTTAAACTCCTTACTGTAGGACTTTCACTAGCTAATTTCCCTTGTTCAATCAGCTTGTACAAGCAGTGATACTGCCTCAACGTGATGCGTCTGTGGAACTCAAAAGGTTCGGGGAGTTCAAAGCTCCAGTGGAGCTTTGAAGCCTCTCGCCCTAAAATGAAAAAGCGAGAGAATTAGTTACGTTTCTCTAACAAACTTACACACTCAGCGGTTCGGACTTACCGTATCATTTCGTCGGTTGCTCTCCTCATTCTACGAGTCCTATCCCATGGGTGGAGCATCTACTTCTACTTCGCTGATACCTCAGCTCGTACAAGCAGTGATACCGCCTCAACATGGTGCGTTTGTGGAAAAAGATCAACCGGTTGGACTTTCTTCAACTCGTATCCTAATTCTTGATAGAGTTTGATATCACGCGCCATGGTTGCAACATTACAAGAGATATAGGCAATGCGGTCTGCTCCTGTTTGGGCGCTTGCCTTGATAAAGCTTTCAGTAAGGCCTTTTCTTGGTGGGTCCACTAGAATAAGACTTGGCTGGATTCCTTCTTTAAGCCAGTTCTTCATGGCATTTTCTGCTGTGTCACAGACATAGTGGGAGTTGGTGATTCCGTTGATTGCCGCATTCTTTTTGCTATTCTCAACTGCTTCTGGAATAACCTCAACACCATATACTTCCTTGACATGCTTCGCAACGGATAATCCAATCGTTCCAATTCCTGAGTAGGCATCAACAACCACATCATCTACTTTTAATCCTGCAAAGTCAATGGCTGTCTGATAAAGCTTTTCAGCCATTTGAGTATTGACCTGGTAAAAGGCTGGTCCAGCGATTTGGAAGTCGTTCCCCAACATTTGGTCAGTAATGTAATCTTGACCATACAATGTCCGCCACTCCTTGCCAAAAATCGCATTGGTATTTTGGTCGTTGATATTTTGTATGACAGACACAATCTCTGGGAATTGCTTGATGACTTGGTCAATCAATTGCTCCACTCGGAAAACTTTCGGACGAGTCGTTACCAAAATGACCATGATTTGTCCTGAATAGTGCCCACGTCGCACAACAAGGTTCCGAATCAAGCCAGATTGTTCCTTTTCATCATAAGGTTTCAAATCAAAACGACGGAGCAAATCTCGAAGAGCTACCACGACTTGGTCAATGACAGGATCTTGGATAAAGAAATCTTCAAGGGGCATAAGGTCATGCGAATTTTTACGGAAAAAACCAGTTTCCAAGACACCATTCACTCGACGAACAGGTACCTGCGCCTTGTTACGATACTTGACTGGATTCACCATACCAAGCGTTTCAGCGACCTCTACATCCGTAATTCCAGCAATCTTGTAGAGACTATCTTTGACTTGCTTGGTTTTAAACTTGAGTTGCTCTGGATAGGCAAGATGCCCCAAATCAGCAATCCCCGTTCGTAGATAAGCGAGGTCTAGGTCTTGATTGCGGTGTGGGGATTGAGTAAGATAGTCCTCAACTTTCCCATAACCAATCTTTTTATTGACCTTGAGGACTCGCATGAGGATTTTCTCAGTCGGTAGAGCATTTTCTACAAAGAAAACCAAGCCATCAACCTTGGCAACTCCTGCTCCCTCATGGGTCAAATCCACAATTTCAACTTCTACAATATCATTTTTCTTTAACATATTTTTCTCTTTCTGCTTTATCGCTCTGCCATTTTTCAAAAAGAAAAGGTAGAAACTTGTCCTACCTTCCATTATATCATAGATATCTATCTCAAGCCCATTTGCTGTAATTTGGCCTTATAGGCTTCAAAGTCGATCAAGAGACCTTGGCCACCGTACATGTCATAGGCATCTTGCCAGTCACCTAAGTCAGGAATGGTGACACGTTCAACTCCACCCGCTGCCCCACTCAAGAGAGACCAGCTATTGGTCAAAGGGAAAGTGTAAGGTAGATTTGTTGAGGTCATTGCATAGACCTTACCCAAAGCCTCTGAGCCTGAAAAGAGTTTCATTGGATTTTTGGATTGCTGGATCACGGCTGCCAATACTTCCTGCTGGCGACGAGTCCGACCGAAGTCACCTTCGTCGTCCTTACGAAAACGCGCATAGTTGAGCAAGGTTCTGCCATCCATCCGCTGCGGACCGACTTTAATGGTTTGATTGGGAACTACTCCATCCTTCATATTGAGGTCATCTGGGACTTCTACTTCCGTTACAGGCTGTCCATCAATCGTTGAAAATTGTGCATTCATCTCAACGCCTTCTGGAAAGAGTGTGTCAATAGCTGTCGCAAAGGTTGAAAAGTCTACCAAGGCATAATATTTGATATTGATATCAAAATTATCCTTGAGCATTTCACGCACCAATTCTGCCCCCTGGTGATTATTTTGCTCACCAATGGTATAGGCTGAATTGAGCTTCTGATCATACTCACCAGGCTGGCTGACACCTTCAATATTAACGAGAGTATCCCGCATGAAGCTGACTAATTTCAGTTTCTTGTCTTTGCCCCCAACATTGAGAACCATGATAGTATCAGTTCTCGTTTCGTCAGAAGTCTGCCCAACACGACCATCTGTCCCTAAAATAAGGATATTGGTTCCATTTGGACTATCTTCGCCATGAAAGACTTCAGCTGTCGGTTTGTTTTCAGCTGGTACTGACCAGACTCCTTTGATAAACATGACAAGCATTCCAGCCAATACGAGAACGATAAAAGTAAGCACCCATTTCAAGACACGACCAAAGGTCCATTTTTTCTTGCGTTTTTTGGGTTTCTTTTCCTCTCCCTCAGGACCTAGTTCAGTCTGACTTGGCTTTTCTATTCGCCGTTTTTTAGGCCTCTCAGCTTTTTCAGACTGTTGCCGATCCTTTCTGCGGTTTGTTCTATTTGGGTAAACAGGTAAAGAGTCTTCCAACTTGTCAGAAACAGGCTTTTCCTCTTCTCTGTAGCTAGGCTCAAAAATTTCTCCCTGAGCCTTACGCATCAGATAGTTATATTCTTCCTGTTCCCGCTCATTTAAGTAATGAAAGTTTTTATATAAATAATCTAAACGTAATTGTTCATGATGGCTCAGATTGTCTTGTTGTTTCGCCATATTTCCCCCGACATTTATGAAATAAGATGGACACTATACTGTCCTAAAATTTTATAAGTAATTCCGATGGCTGTTAATTCTTCCAGAGCAAATTGGAGCAGAGACTCCTGTTCACCATTGACATCAATGATAAAAAAATACTCTCCCAGAGCTGTCTTTAGAGGTCGACTTTCAATCTTGGTCAAATCAATTCCCCGCCAAGCAAAGACAGACAAAGCCTTATAGAGGGCACCTGGTAGATTATCCGGCAAGGTCAAGCCCAAGGTCTTTTTGGGAGCAAGTTTTTCTAAAGCAAACTCCGGTCTCTTACAGCCTAAAACCCAAAAACGTGTGAAATTTTCACTCATTTCTTGGATATCTCTTGCCACAAGTTGCAAGCCATACTCCTCAGCAGCCGTTTCTGGTGCAATAGCAGCATAAGGCTTCTCTGGATGTTTTGCTACTAGACGCGCTGCTGCAGCTGTACTAGCAGTTACTTCCAACTTAGCGTATGGATAATGCTCCTGAATATAAGTCTTAGACTGAGCAAGAGCTTGTGGGTGAGAAAAGATTGTCTCTATCGGCCCATCAGTCTGACAGGCTAGGAGCTGCTGCTTAATTGGTTGAATCAACTCTGCTACAGCTTGAATCTGGGCCTGATGAAAGAGATAGTCCAAAGTCTCGTGAACACTGCCCTCAATCGAATTTTCAACTGGAACAATTGATAGGTCCACTTGATCTCTTTCATAAGCTTTGATGACTTCTGTGATGTTTGGATAGGACTCTAAATGTGCTTCTGGAAAAGCCTTCTGAGCCACTTGATGAGAAAAAGAGCCCTTGGGCCCAAGGTAGCCTACAAGCATCGAATAATCTCCGCAATTTCTTCTGGTGTTTTTCCTGCTACATCAATGATATGCGTAGCAATTTTCTCATAAAGAGGTAAGCGAGCTTCAAAAATTTTCTTAAATTCTTCTCGTGTGTTGTTTAAGTAGAGTGGCCGCTGCATGGCAAGATCATTCTCAATGCGCTGATACAGAGTATCAAAATCCACTCGTAGATAAATATTATATGGATTCTTGTCAAGCAGATCTCGGTTATGCGGATTGACCACAATTCCTCCACCTGGAGAGATGATTTTTGCCTGATTTGCTAATAAACTCTCCAAGGTTGCTGTCTCTATCTTTCGGAATGCCTCTTCACCTTCCTGAGCAAAGAAGTCATTAATAGACATCCCAATCTGATTAACAATCAGCTCGTCCATATCATGAAAATTGGGATCCAGAAGGCGACCGACAGTAGTCTTGCCTGCCCCCATAAAACCTAATAGTATTTTAGTCACTTAACAATCCCTCCAAATGAGCAAAAAAGTCTGGATAGCTAGTATTGATTGCTTCTGCCCTCTCAAGCTCCACGTTTCCATCTTTTACTAAAAGTGCTGCGATGGCAGTCATCATACCAATTCGATGATCTCCATATGTATGAACGGAAGCTCCTTTCAAAGGTGTTTTCCCTTGGATAATCATTCCATCCGCTGTCGGCTGGATGTCCGCTCCCATACTATTGAGTGCATCAGCTACAACCTGAATGCGGTCCGTTTCTTTAACTTTCAACTCCTCAGCATCTCGGATCAAGGTTTGTCCCTCAGCTTGTGTCGCTAGCAAAGCAATAATAGGCAACTCATCGATTAAGCGAGGAATTAGTTCTCCACCGATTTCTGTTCCATGAAGTTCCGAGCTTTCAACAGTGATGGTTGCCGACTTGGCTACTTCATCAACCTCAGACACTGACAACTTGCCTCCCATAGCTTGGATCACATCTAAGATGCCTGTCCGAGTCTCATTGATACCGACATTGGTTAGAGTAATTTTGGAGTTGGGCACAACCAAACCAGCTACGAGACAAAAAGCTGCACTAGAAATATCTCCAGGAACAACAACTTCCTGAGCTTGCAGTTCTTGTTTACCAGCTACTCGAATCTCCTTGCCGTCCACCTTTAGCTGACCGCCAAATTGTAAGAGCATATCTTCCGTATGGTTTCGTGTCAAGTCTTTTTCGATAATCAGAGACTCCCCTTGTGCTTGCAGAGCTGCAAAAATGAGGGCTGATTTAACCTGAGCCGAAGCAATAGGCAATTGATATTGAATGGGTTTTAGGCTTGGATTGCCATGAATGGTCAAAGGAGGTAAATCCCGCTCTGTTTGGCCAGCAATCTCAACTCCCATCTGTCGCAAAGGTAGGCTGATACGATCCATGGGTCTCTTAGACAAGCTGTCATCTCCTACCATCTGAGCAGAAAAGTTCTGACCAGCTAAAACGCCAGCAATCAAGCGCATAGAGGTACCTGAGTTCCCCATATCAAGTGGACGCTGAGGTTCCTGCAAACCATCAAAGCCACAGCCATGGATTTCAACAAGATCTCCTTTATCCTCGATTTGAACTCCCATCTCTCGGAAAACCTGCATAGTTGAGAGGACATCCTCTCCACGCAAAATATCATGAACTTTGGTGACACCCTTGGCCAAGCTTCCAAAAATAATGGAGCGATGGCTGATAGACTTATCACCTGGCACACGCAAACTTCCTCTTAAACCTTTTGCATTTGTCCTTAGTTTCATGGAATACCTCGCACAATTGTTTCCTTTCATTTTAACACAAATAGAGCATGAAAACAAATGAAGATCAGCCTTTTCTAAAGACAAAAAACACTCTAAATCTATTAGAGTGTTATAGGATTAGGTCCTTTTTTGACTGATTAAATATGTTCTGAAAACTTATCTTGAATAAATTGGGCCGAACGAGCTAATTTAGCTTCTTCCTCTTCTGTCAAAGTCAATTGCAACTGTTCGATAATGCCTGAACGACCAACAAGAGCAGGATAACTTAGATAAGTATCAAGCGGTGCATAGTAATTTGTCACAGGCAGTTCTTCATGGGCATCTGAAATGACAGCCAAAGCCAAACGGATAGCCGCACTAGCAATCCCGTAGGAAGTGTACTTTTTCCCGTAAAAGACGGTGTGACCACCCCTCATTGCTTCTGTAGCAATTTCTTCTAAAACTTCTTCTGAAGTCAGCTTGCTAATAGATTGCCCCTTAACTCGAACTTGGCTCCAAGCGGTAAACTGGGAATTTCCATGCTCGCCCAGATTATAGCCGTAAACGCTACGAGGATCGACTCCAAAACGGACTCCAACTGCCCGCTTCATCCTAGCAGTATCCAGCAAGGTACCTGTCCCAATCACTCTTTCTTTCGGAAGGCCTGTATAATGCTGGTATAGGCTGGTCACAACATCAACTGGGTTCGTGATGGCAATCAAAATCCCTTTAAAGCCTACTTCCTTGATTTTTTTGGAAACTTCAATCACCTCTTTTGAAGTGAAAGGCAATTCTACAAATCGGTCAGCATTTGGATTGTCTTGTAATTTAATATTTCCTAAGGCTGAAATAATAACATCAGCATCCGCTAAAGCTTCATAAGAATTAACTGTGATATTAGCATGATGATTGAGATTGGCTGCAGCATCTTGAAAGTCTAATGCATCAGCCTTGACCTTAGCTTCATTAGTATCAATCAGCACATAATCATCAAAAGCTCCTTGTGCAATCAAACCATGAGCGACCGCAGCTCCAACATTTCCCATCCCAATAATAGCAACTTTTCGTGACATAGAAATTCCTCTCATTTCCTTTTCGTTATGATTCATTATACTCAGAAAGCATCAAAAATCAAGTTTTTGAAGCAAAAAGCCTGTAGACTCAGAAGAGAAAACAGACTGTCAGCTTTTATTTCATCAAATCTTGAATTGGCTCAAAGACAATACGTTCAATATCAGACAAGTAAACAGAAAGTTGTTGCTGCTTCGTGAAAAACTCCGTCACAATTGCATTGGCTTGGATTTTTTCTCCGAATGACTTCATTTCTTCTTGCAACTCTGGTGTCGGCATTTGTCCTGTCTGCATTAATTGCTGGATTTTTCCTTGAAAAGCAATATAATCGTCAAAAAGAGACTTGGCTTCACTATCTGCATCAATGGCTGCCTTGCTCTCCAAAACTGCCTTGTACTCAGGTAGTTCACGGAAAGTACGGTTGAGTTCATTGGCTAAATCATAAATATTTGACATAGTATTTCTCCATTTCTTTAATTTAAAAACACCTGATATCTTGTATTTTCTCTTACTATTTTAGCAGATTTTTCTAAATCTTTACGATTTTTAAAGGTGATTTGTAGAATACCATGGGTATCCTCCCGATTTTCCTCATTAATTCGGATATTGACAACAGAGATCCCTCTCAACAATTCTAGGACGCTAAGAATGGCTCCTTCTTCATCAGGCACCTCGACAAAAAGATCGTAAAAGCTATCAACACCGGCTCGCTTATGAATTTCCATCTGTTTGCGACTCTGCCGCCCTCGGTCGAAAAATTCCCAGATAGCTGTCTCGTCCTTGGCCTCAATTGCAGCAGCAACCTTGTCTAGCTGTTTTTTAAAATCTTCCAGCCGCTCCAAAATGGCTTGAGGATTGGTCAAGAGGATAGAGGTCCACATGCCCGGCTCGCTCTCTGCAATTCGCGTCATATCACGAAAACCACCGGCGGCAAAAGACTGGGTCAGCTCATGTTCTCGGCTATAAGTTGCCGTTTGCTCCATCAGGCTGGAGGCTAAAATATGCGGAAAATGGCTGATTTGACTGGTCACTCGGTCATGCTCTACAGGATCTACCTGAATAAAGCGGGCATGAAGACCACTCAGTAAGTCCTTCATTTCCTCAAGAGTACCAGGCTTGGTCAGGCTAGAAGGGGTAAAGATATAATAGGCATTTTCAAAGAGGGTGACATGGGCAGCCTTGGCTCCGGTCTTGTGACTTCCGGCCATCGGGTGAGCACCTACAAAGCGGACGGGCTTATTCTGCAGATACTTTTCTGCAGCTGCCACAATCTCAGCCTTGGTCGATCCAGCATCTGAGATGATAACATTTTCCTTCAGGTTCAGATCCGCTAGTTCCTTGATAAATGCTATGGTCTGCTTGATGGGCACAGCCAGAATAATCACATCAGCCAAAGGTGCAAAGGCGGCAAAATCATCCGTTACCTGGTCTACCATTCCACGTTCCAGGGCAACTCTGCGCGATTCCTCACTTCGATTGTAGCCGAGAATTTCAATCTCAGGATGAGCTCGCCTGACGCCCAAAGCCAAAGAAACTCCAATCAGTCCCAGACCTGCGATATAGACTGTTTTTCTCTCCATGCCCTTCTCCTTACTTCTAAAAGTTCTTGACAAACTCCCGATGGCGGGCTACCGCGTCCTTGAGTTCTTCCAGATTGTCCGAAGAGAATTTCTCCAGAACTTCGGTGGCTAAAACTGTCGCCACCACGCTTTCCATGACAACACCTGCTGCTGGCAGAGCCGTAGGATCACTCCGCTCTACTGTAGCCTTATAGGGCTCGTGGGTCTCAATATCTACACTCATCAGTGGCTTGTAAAGGGTTGGAATAGGCTTCATGACACCACGCACTACGATTGGCTGACCATTGGTCATACCGCCCTCAAAGCCGCCTAGATTATTGGTTCTACGAGTGAAGCCATCTTCCTCAGACCAGAGGATTTCATCCATGACTTGACTACCCTTGAGACGGCCAGCTTCAAAGCCCACACCAAACTCGACTCCCTTGAAAGCGTTGATGGACACGACTCCTTGAGCAATCTTGGCATCCAGCTTCTTGTCCCATTGGACATAGGAGCCAAGACCAACTGGCACACCGCCAACGACAGTCTCAATGACACCACCGATAGTATCACCGTCTTTCTTAATCTGGTCAATGTAGGCCTTGATCTCTTCTTCTCGCTCGGGATTGACAATGGAAACCTCAGTCTGGGCAGCTCTTTCCTTTATTTCTGCTACAGTTAGATTATTCGGTACATCAATATCAATGCCACCAAAGGTTACGATATGGCTGGCTACCTCCACACCGATTTCTTCTAGCAAGCGCTTGGCTACTGCTCCGACTGCTACACGCATAGTCGTTTCACGGGCAGAAGAACGCTCTAGGGAATTTCGCAAATCGTCAAAGCGGTATTTCATACCTCCGACCAAGTCCGCATGGCCAGGGCGTGGTTTGGTAATCTTACGTAGCCCTTTTTTCTTTTCATCCACATCAGCCACACTCATAATCTCCAACCACTTCTGATGATCCAGATTTGTGACATTGAGAGTAATTGGACCGCCCATGGTCAAGCCATGGCGAACCCCAGACGTAATCTCGACTTGGTCGCTTTCAATCTTCATACGGGCTCCACGGCCGTATCCACCCTGACGGCGCTTGAGCTCAGCATTGATGTATTCAGCGGTCAGAGGAAGACCAGCCGGCACACCCTCAATAATAGCTGTCAGGCGTGGTCCATGGGATTCTCCTGCTGTTAAGTATCTCATACATTTCTCCTATTCTGGTATGAAAAATCTGGGCAGTCCATCTATTTATTATCCAAACTGTCCAATCGTCTCAGGTTCCATCAGACTCTTATTTCTTTAGAAATTCTTTCATCTCTTCCAGCGGAATCTGGTGAATGCTTGCTGAACCTAGCTCGGGCACCAATACTAGCTTGATAGAGTTGCCTCTAGCCTTCTTATCATGGGTCAAGGCCTGATAAAGAGCATTCTCATCCCAAGTCTGGTAATCCACCGGCAAGCCAAACTTCTGACACATATGGATGATGTCTTCTGTGATTCCGGTTGGCATAAGGCCTTGCTTTTCAGCGACACGAGAAACCTGTACCATGCCAATTGCCACAGCTTCACCGTGCATGACCTGACCATAGCCCGCTGTTGCTTCAATGGCGTGACCAATGGTATGGCCGAAGTTCAGATAGAGGCGGACGCCATTATCCAGCTCGTCCTCAACCACAATCTTACGCTTGACATCGCAGGAATGGTAAATGATACTCTCTGCATGCTCCAAAATCGACTCTGGACTGCCATCCATTTCTGAAAGCTCGTCCCAGAGTTCCTTATCCTCAATCAAGCCGTACTTGACCACCTCGCCCATACCTTCAATCAGTTCACGTTGCCCTAAAGTCTGCAAAACTTGAGGGTCAATCAGAACTCCGTCAGGCTGGGTAAAAGTGCCAACCATATTCTTGGCCAAAGGCGTATTGACACCTGTCTTACCACCAATAGAGGAATCCACTTGAGCTGTCAGACTGGTCGGAATCTGAACGAAATGAATGCCTCTCATGTAGGTCGAAGCAACAAAGCCTGCCAAATCACCAACAACTCCGCCACCCAAGGCTACAATTCCGTCACTGCGAGTTAAACCGACCTTTGCCAAAAATTCATAGGCTTTATTAACAGTTGTTAGATTTTTACTAGCTTCACCTTCAAGAAAATCAAAGGTAAAGACCTTAAAACCAGCAGCTTCCAAACTCAATTTAACCTTCTCTGCATAGAGTCTAGCCACCCGATTATCTGTGATAATTACTAGTTTCTGGGGCTGCCAAAGCTGACTCAGCCAATTTCCAGCCTGAGATAAAGTCCCGTTTTCAATAACGATATCATAGGGATGATGAGGAAGATTTACATTCAGTTTCATAAGCGCCTCCTTTATATATGAAAATGGACACCCAAAGCCTACAAAGTCCAAGAATGTCCCACACTATCTACTATAAACTATATTTCCAATTTTTCTAACAAGGCTTTTTTGATTTTTTCAGATGGCATCTTTTTACCTGTCATTAGTTCAAATGCTTTTTCTGCTTGATAGAGCAACATACCCAGACCATTTACAGTCTGCAGTCCTTGTTCTCTAGCCAAGCGCAAAAATGGTGTTTCAGCTGGACAATAGGTCATATCTGCCACTAGCAGTCCCTTAGGAAAAACAAAATCGCTTGGAATAGGTAGTGATTTTCCATCCATCCCGAGGCCTGTCGCATTGATAAATAAATCTGATTGATTGACAGCATCAGTAAGAGCTGCTAAGTCTTCAACAGCCAGTAATTGAATGGGATGACCCAGACGACGAGACATCTGTCCCATTCTCTCTTGATGTCCTGCCAATCTATCTCTGAGGTCAAAGACACAGACCTTTCCTACACCATCCAGCATAGCCTGACCAATAATAGCTGAAGCTGCACCTCCAGCCCCAAGGATTGTCAGATTTTTCCCCTTAATATGAAAGTTAGACAAACTTCTGAAAAAACCAAAACCATCTGTATTGTATCCGATAAGTCGACCATTTTGATTGACAATCGTATTGACCGCGCCGATAAGCAAGGCCGACTCATCAAGCTCATCAAGATAAGTAATTACCTCTTGCTTATAGGGCATAGAAATATTAGCTCCCAACATCTGATGAAGCCGAATATTTTCAACAGCCTGTTCCAGATTTTCCCTGTCCACCTCAAAAGCCAGATAAACCGCATTGGTATCTGTAAGGGCATAAGCCATATTATGAATAAAGGGCGAAATACTGTGCTTGATTGGCTTAGCTATGACAGCAGCCAAACGAGTGTGTCCATCAATTTTCATTTAAAATATCCCGAATTATTTTCATGCTGCTCAAAGAAATCTGACCTGGTGCTGTTGCTTCGTCTAAACTAGCAAAAGACCAAGCAGAACCCGTCAAATCAGATGCAATTCGTGAGATGCGTCCAACCCTTCCCATAGAAATAGTTACATACTCTTGCTCAGGATTTAAAGTCTTAAAGCCACGAGTATAGTTCATCAAGTCCAAAACATCCTGGCCACTATTAGCCATCACCGATACTTTGACAGCCTTAGGCGTTAGGCTAGTCAGCTCGGACAAGATTTCCATCATATTTTCAGGAGTTTCCTCAAAGTTATGATAACTCAAGACCAGGTTTGGAAATTCCAGCATTTCATCGATTTTGTCCTTGTGGGAGAAATACTCAAAATCCACATAATCTGGTTGATAGAGCTGGGCTACCTTTTTTATCATTTCCACATATTCGTCATCAGATAGCTGAATATGACCACCTTCATCCTTGGTCCGAAGTGTAAAAATCAGTTCACGGCCAGCAAATTTTTCAAAAATAGCTGGTGCAACCTTTAAGATTTCTTCTTTTTCCAAGAAATCTGCTCTCCACTCGATCAAATCCGCATCTACAAAACGTTGCGCGTCGATCTGTTGAGCTTCTTCTAAATTTCTAGGGGTGACAGAGACAACTAACTTCATTCTTCTACCTTAATCGTAAAAACTTTTAAGTAATTACTACTTTCGTCTTTCTTATTATAACTAAAGTCTGCTGGCAAACCATATTCTTTGATATAACGATGGCGCTTTCCTGCAAAACCTTTTTCAATTTCTTTCTTAAATTTAGCACGCGACACATTGGACGCATTGGTACTGGCAATCAGTATTCCTTTTGGATTTAAAATTTCCAGTGATTCTTTGATAAGCTTATGGTAATCTTTCGCGACAGAAAAAGTCTGCTTTTTATTACGGGCAAAGCTTGGTGGATCTAGCACTATGACATCATAGCTGAGACCATGTCGCTTGGCATATTTGAAATAATCAAAAACGTCCATAACCACAAACCTATGATTGTCTAAAGTCAGACCATTGGCTTGAAAATGTGCTTCGGACAGTTCCCGACTACGTTTTGCCAAATCAACTGAGGTTGTCTGGCTAGCACCTCCCATAGTAGCTGCAACAGAAAAAGCAGCTGTGTAGGAAAACATATTTAACAAACTTTTCCCAAGGACTAAGCCGTCAACAAGACTGGCCCGAACCTCATGCTGATCTAGAAAAATCCCAGTCATAAGACCATCATTTAGAAAAACTTGATAAGCCACACCATTTTCTAAAACCGTAAAGACCTCTGGTGCTTCAGCTCCATAGACATGGGCTGATTCATAGTCCAGCCCCTTAAAACGAATTTTTTCATAAGCTCCCATTAATTCTGGAAAGACTTCTTGAAAAGCTTGAAGGATTTCTTCCTTTAAAGAAAAGACAAAAGGATTGTACCAAGAAAAAAGAGCATAGTCTCCGTACTGGTCAACAGTCAATCCTGCAAAACCATCACCCTCTTGATTAAAGAGGCGGTATGCAGTAATATCCTCCGCCTGACGGTAAAAACGACGCTTTCCCTTGGCTTTCTCAAATAAGGAAATAAAAAAATCTTTATCAAAATCTACTTTTTGCTTAGAAATAAGCCAGCCAAGTCCCTTGTTCTGCTTTGAAATATAACCGCAACCCAGAAACTTTCCTTGGGTTGATATCAGCTCCACAGCTTGATGATCAAAAGATAGCTCTGGAAAGTCTTCTTTTTCTAAAAGTAGGGCACCCTGCCGAATCTTTTCTTCCTTATAACGAGAAACCGTAAGCTTTTTCATATTCTAAATTATATCAAATATTGAGAAATATTTCAAAAAAATTACGTAAAGCAGGCCATTAGTAACATTAGCTCCCTCTATCTCCTACTTCTTTTACCTCTTAACCAGCTCACCTCAGAAAATTATGACTAACTGTTAATTTAGGCAAAGCTTATACTTTTCGTTCACCCTATAAAACAAAATGTGATATACTTAATACGATACAGAAAAATTTAGGAAATAAGACAAGGAAGTACTTTTGTGAAAAAAATGACTAGGAAATTACTCAATTTCATGAGTACCAGACTAGGTTTTGTCTTGACCTTGCTTTGCTTCTACTGGTTAAAAACCATGTGGGCATACACTGTCGACTTTAATTTGGATATCCAAGGATTTTATCAGGCCTTCTTAGCCTTTGTAAATCCTATCCCCTTAGGCTTATTATTTATTGGCTTAGCGCTTTATTTCAAAAGAAGCGCCATATTCTATGGATTTTCAATTTTTGTTTATATTTTGCTCTTTATCTGGCTGTTTTCAAATGCCGTCTACTACCGCGAATTCAGTGACTTTGTAACCGTCAATACCATGATGGCTTCCAGCAGTGTTTCTGCTGGTTTGGGTGAAGCTGCCCTCGGCTTATTTAGACCATGGGATATCATCTATTTGATTGATTTCCCGATCCTAGGCTACCTCATGTATAAAAAGCTCATCAGGGTTGACCATCGTCCATTTAATAAGAGAGCTAGCTTTGCCATCACAGCACTTTCTACTATGCTCTTTACAGCCAATCTCTTTTTGGCGGAAATTGACCGTCCTCAGCTCCTGACCCGTGGTTTCTCAAACTACTATGTCGTTCGGGCATTAGGACTTCCAGCCTTTCTAGGCTACAGCGGAAATCAAACCTATCAAGCCAACAAAGAGCGCTCTAAAGCCTCTGCTGAAGATTTGAAGCCTGTAGAAGAATACATTCAGAATCATTATGCAGAACCTAACAAGGATTACTTTGGTATTGCCAAAGGTCGCAATGTTATCTATGTCCATCTGGAAAGCTTCCAGCAGTTCCTAATCGACTATAAGCTTCAGGCGGATGGAAAAGCGTACGAGGTGACCCCTTTCCTCAACTCCCTCTACCACTCCAATTCGACTCTGGCTTTCTCAAATGTCTTCAACCAGGTTAAGGCTGGTAAGACTTCTGATGCTGAAACCATGATTGAAACTGGGCTCTTCGGTCTCAACCAAGGCTCCTTCATGGTTAACTACGGTGGTACCAATACCCAGCAAGCTGCACCTTTTATTCTTTCCAAAAATGGCGACTATACTTCTGCTGTTTTCCATGGTAATGCTGGAAGCTTCTGGAACCGCAATACAGCCTATAAACAATGGGGTTATAACTATTTCTTCGACGCGTCTTATTTTACTAAGCAGGACGACACTAACTCCTTCCAGTACGGCTTAAATGACAAGATTATGCTGAAAGATTCCATCAAATACCTGGAGCGCTTGCAGCAGCCTTTCTATGTTAAATATATCACGGTTTCCAACCACTATCCTTACACAACTAGCTTGATTGGTGACGAGATTGGATTCCCTCTGGCTAAGACAAAGGATGAGACCATCAATGGCTACTTTTCTACTGCCAACTATTTAGATTCTTCTGTTAAGGCCTTGTTTGATTATCTCAAAAAATCCGGCCTCTATGACAACTCTATTATCGTTCTCTACGGAGACCATTTTGGAATTTCCCAAACCCGCAATCCTAACTTGGCCCCTCTTGTAGGAAAGACTTCTGAGACTTGGTCCAACTACGACAATGCCATGATGCAACGCGTCCCTTACATGGTCGTAATTCCTGGCATGGACAAAGGAAAGATAATAGATACATACGGTGGTCAAGTAGATATGCTGCCAACATTGGAGCATTTGCTGGGCATTGACTCTAAAAACTACCTTCAGGTCGGCCAGGATATGCTATCAACTCAGCATCAGCAAATTACAGCTTTCCGATCCAGCAATAACTTTGTCACACCAAAATACACTAGCTTCAACGGACGGACTTACTACACTCAAACCGGTGAGGAAATTACCAATCCAGACGAAACCATCAAGAAAGAACTGGATGATATTCGTAATGCTGCCAATACCCAGCTGAAGATTAGTGACGCTATTCAAACCGGTGACTTGATTCGCTTCTACGAGGGTAATGACTTGGGCAAGGTAGATGTCAAGAAATACTCTTACAACCACTCTTTCAAAGCATTGAAGAAAATCGAGGAAGAAAAAGGAGACCAATCAACCAGTCTCTACAGCCAACGCAAGGGCGAATCGACCATTGACCTCTTTGATGCTCCAAGCTATCGAGCGCTCCACCCAGAACAATTTGAAAGCACCAGCTCCTCAGAAGACAGTTCTGAATCCAGCAGCGACAGCTCAAGTAGCTCAAGTTCTTCTAGTAAGCAGTGATAGATACTGAAAAAAACCACCTAATAGGTGGTTTTTTTGGATAGATTAATTGTAAAACTCATCGTCCTTTTCCGCTTCTAATTCTTCCGCAAAATCATTTAATTTCTCGGCTGTAAGCAGGGCCATTTTATCGATACTGGTTTTCCCTTTTCTAAGGTCCGCTACTGTAGACCAAGGAACGCCCGCTCCTTTAGCGATTGCACTTGTGCTTATATCGCTGTTTAATAACTTTTCTATCTGCTTTCTCATTTGAACTCCCCACCAACCTCTAGCTAGTATGGTTGAATTGAATTAAATCTTAATATTATTTTGGAACCATTCGAAACAACACAGCTCTAAAACGACAAAGTTTATAAATCGTCCAATTTTTTTCTGATAACTTTTTAGATATTGTTTCCCAAAGCATTTATTTTCTCCTTTTATAAATATTTACTATATATTGTGTCACAAAAATAGATGTACATTTTTTTGCACAATATATTGACAGCATACGTTTATAATCATATAATATATATTGACTAGGACCTCTCACCGTTTTAGTCAATATTAAAACAGAAGGGAGAAAAATAAATGAGTAAACTTAGCAGAAAACCAAACCATCATGTTAAAAAACTTACTTGGTCTGACCTCGATAGCATTCTGTTATCCAATTTTTCAGAGTCAGCGACTGATAATCCTAGTGCAGTAATTCGACTATCTGAATACGAGATGTCTAAATCCGAAATTATAGAAGAAGCAACTGCTCAAGGTTACCAAGTTATCGATAATTCTAATGGTTTTTTAGAGTTTCAATAGCGAAATTTAAAGATGATATATTTGTACGATTTACATCGATATCTCTTTTCAACTTAGCAATCTGTTCATCGGATTGCTTTTTCTTTTTCCGCTATACGGATATCGTTTTGGTTTCATGTTTGCTCCTTTCTATTTTGTCGCACTTATGCGACCGAATCAACAAAAAAATATTTACGGCTTCATCTTTCGTAAGATTAAGCGAAGAAACAATTAGATTAACTTCTTTGATTGAGAAGTTTCCGTTTTGCTTCATCTTGCGATAGAATGTGCTTTTATCAATGCCGATGTTCTTCGCAAGTTCTTCTTGCGTTGTGTCGCATTCAACAATTTTGCCTTTCAGCTTAGCTACATTTACCATATCTTCTCCTTTCTATTTTGTCGCACTTATGCAACTTGTTGAATTAAGTATAACATGATGAAAAGTGTTTGTCAACAAAAAATCGCATTTTTGAAACTTTTTTCTATTGCATTTTTGCAACAAAAGTTGTAAAATACCTTTGTAATATATAGAAAGGTTTTTAAAATCATGAACGTTGGAGAAAGAATTAAACAACGAAGAAAAGAGTTGAAAATGTCTGCTGATGCACTTTCTGAACGAGTTGGCGTCTCTAGATCAACTATTTTCCGATACGAAAAAGGCGATATTGAAAAAGTAGGGCCTGAAGTCTTAAAAAAGATAGCCGATACACTGAATATTTCTCCAGCCCAGCTCATGGGTTGGGAAGAACAAAACGCTGATAGAAAGGGGGCAATCGCCACAAATAATTATAACGAAACTGACTTACGCAAAATGGCAGAGAACGCCAAAACATTTGATGGGAAGCCGTTGAATGAAGAGGATATCCAAGCAATCCAAAAAATTATAGAAATCTATCTCAAGGGGAGATTATGAGTATAGAAGAAATTTGTGACAAACACGGTGTCCAGATTGCCTACTTTGATAAGGAGTTATGGCATAGGCACGGTGTTTATATCGATGAGATAAAAATAGTATTTGTTAACAAGGCTCTATCGTCAGACGCTCAAAAACGAGTTATACTGCACGAATTAGGGCACTTGAACCATTCTGGTACAGAATATGCCATCAACACGATTAAATGCGAAAACGAAGCGAATAGAAGCATGATACACGCTTTGTTGGAAGAAGAGCTAAAAGAAATAGAAAAAGAAGATTTTAATTATTTGAATTTTATGGAACGGCATAAATTAAAAACGACCACAGACGAACTGATGGTCATCGATGAATTTTATAGATTAGTGGGATAAAAAATGGAAATATTAAAAAATATTTTATCGTTAATCGTTTTAGTTTCAGCAACTGGCATTTGGTATTTTATCAAAAAACGACCAAACGCCAAATATAGAAATATTTCAATCGCTGTTCTGATAAGCTGTGCTCTTGTTATTGGGATTTTCTTCCGAGAAAACAAAACAAACTCTGAGATCACAGAGCCAGCTTCAACACAAACCACCTCATCTTCTTCGTCTAAGAGTTCGACGGGCAAGGAAAATTCAAGAGAAGATAAAGTTAGCGAATCTAAAAGTGAAGTAAATTCATCTCAAGAAATTAAAAATGATGGCCCTGAATATGCAGAAGAATCTAACACACAATTCGCTAACCATTTGACTACCGAGATCAATAGCCAGCTTGCAGAGTCAGGTTATCAGGTTATAACAAAAGCAGTGGGTAAAAATGTCATTTACTTGTATCTTCCTCAAGATGTCAAATATTACTCTAAAGTAGAAATCCAACAAATTGCTGACAAACTGTACAATATTAAAGAAAGCACTTTTAAAAATTGGGCGATAGAAAATGGCTATGATTTGAGCTTTGCTAACTCTCCCAATCTATATGTAAAATCGGAAGATGACACAACGCTTGCAGAAGAAAGTGGTACCATCAAGAAATCGATGAAAGTAAAAGTAAATAACTAAATAAAAAACCTCCACACTCCCTGACTGCAAGCTTGAGTGTGAGGAAATCATGTATAAAAAACAACCATTCAAAAGGTCGCTGAAGATTTAGGTTATAGTATAAATTACCTTTATACTTTGAAAGAAAAAACTCCTAAATCAGACAGATTACAAGAAATCGCTGACTACTTCAATGTGTCCACCGACTACCTATTGGGACGCACTGATAATCCGAATATTGCAAAAGATGGTGATGCTTCTGCACCATTAGACCTCAGAGATATTGCTGCACAATCATGGAAACTTACAAATTAAAAACCATCGCTGATGAAGCAATGGTAAAAGAGGAGTTTTATAATTTAATTAATATTATTTAAGGGAGAATATTATGGGATTTTTTGACTTCTTATTCGGTCGTGATAATAAGAAAAAATCACAAGCAGAACCATATGTCACATTTTCAACATCTGATGATATTGACTACTACAGCCCTAAATACTTCAAGATACTAGAGTCAAGGCCTAATATCTTTGAAATTTACGGCAGGGATTACAATTTTCCAAAATACAATGACAAATTTATCACATCAGAAGGTTATAGCCTAAGAGAGCTACTACTGTTGGTGTGGTGGGGGAAAACAAAATCTGGTAGGAAGTCAACTGTTTCCATTCCAAAATACTTTTTTTCTGACTATAATTTAAACGCTGAAAAATTGACCAGAAAATTCAAATTAGATGGGTTAATTTTTGATGAAGGTGAAAGGACACTTTTGACAGAAGAAGGAAGGAAAATAGCCGACAAATATTTACCTCTTTGGGAGATACATTCCATTAAACAATATCCGACAAATCTTGATATCGACTTTCCAAAGTGGGATAAAAACAACTTTGATTTGATGATATATCAAATGGAGATTAGATACTATAGTGACCACGCTAAATTTTGTAAAAAATTAGTTGACTATTTTAATTCGCTCAACGCACCTGAGTCTGCTCAAAAAATCTATGATGAAATAAATTATTACATTAACGAAGGAAACAGCGACCTTGCTAAAATTGCTGATTACAAAGAGAAAGTCACTATTCTAAAAGAAAAAATAAATGAAACAAAACAACTAAAAGGAGAATAACAAGGAGGTAATCAGTATAGCATGTACCAGGAAGTCATCAATAGATATGCTAAGACGCACTCTCAGGAAACTGTAGAAAGATTTAATGTGCATGTAAAATCAGCAGTTTCTATGGCAGTTTACGAAGGTCTGATTACTAGAAATTTCTGCACATTCGCAAAAGTCAACTCTCAAAATAAAGGAATTGAAACAGAAACTAAATTTCTTGAAGTCGAGGAATACCTAAAACTACTTGAAATTACTAACCAAAAGATAGAATACCAATCCTATTTTATCCTTTATCTAATTTCTGTGACTGGGGTTCGATTTGGTGAGTGTTTGGGATTTACTTGGGACGATATAGACAAGCAAGCAAAGACCGTATCTGTCAATAAAACATGGGATTATCATACTAATACTGGCTTCAAACCCACTAAAACCAAAAGCAGTATCCGAAAAATCCCACTTGATCAACACACACTACTCTTGCTAGAAAAGTACAAAAAAATACTGGAAAGAAAATGATGAAAATCGCATTTTCTCAAAAATATCTAATAACGGAGTCAATAAGACTCTGAGAAACATTGTAGGCAGAGATGTTCATGCACATTCTCTCAGACACACATACGCTTCCTATCTCATTTCTAAGGAAGTAGACCTTATTTCCATTTCCAAAGTTTTAGGCCATGAAAATCTAACAATTACACTAGAAGTCTATGCACATCAACTAGAGCAACAAGAAGAAAAAAATCATAATCGAATAAGAAATATCTTCGAAACTTTTGGGGCGGATTTGGGGCAAATATAACAAAAACCCTTGTAAATCAAGGGTTTTGCTGTTTGTTTCATGTCCCCTGCCGGAATCGAACCAGCAACTACTCCTTAGGAGGGAGTTGTTATATCCATTGAACTAAGGGGACCTAGAGAAAAACTCTGCCATCTGACAGAGCTTTCTAAGATTAACGACGGATTTCTTTAATACGAGCCGCTTTACCTTGCAATGCACGAAGGTAGTACAATTTAGCGCGACGCACTTTACCGTAACGAACGACTTCAATCTTATCAACACGTGGAGTGTGGATTGGGAAAGTACGTTCAACACCTACACCGTTAGAGATTTTACGAACTGTGTAGTTTTCTGAGATGCCAGCACCTTTACGAGCGATAACGACACCTTCAAAGATCTGGATACGTTCGCGAGTTCCTTCGACAACTTTCGCGTGAACGCGGACAGTGTCACCAGGACGGAATGCAGGGATATCAGTACGAAGTTGACCTTCAGTCAAGCTTTGGATTAATGGATTCATTTTTTACTCCTATCTTACTAATCTTATGATTCATGACCAAAGCGGATTAGCCGTTTTTTTGTGCTCCATTTGCACAAAGAATATTATATCAAAATTCCGGTAAATGTAAAGATTTTTAGATAAAAATTCCTAAAATAATAGCTAAAAATCCTAAACAATAAGTCAATATCAGATAATGGATGAATTTCTTCTTATCAGAAAAAAAATCTACCAGCTCAGCATTGAAAGTTGATAATGTCGTCAAGCCTCCGCAAAAGCCAGTTACCAGGATAGTATAAAGTTGCTTATCTTGAACATGGTTATAGAAATACCCAATCAAAAAAGCTCCTAGTAAATTGGCCATCAAAGTCCCTACTGGCAAAACAGCTCTGCTATTGACCTTAGAAAGAAAATAACGGACGAGAGCCCCACCCCCGCAAGCTGTAAGCATAAGCCAAATCATAGAGCCACCTTCTTTCCAGCCCACAAGGCAATCCACAAACTACCGCCAATGCTCAAGACTAGATAGAGGATAAAGTCCGTGTATAGCCCTAGGTCCAGCAGTTTAATGGAGTCTAAAAGGAGACTTGAAAATGTAGTCAAGCCTCCACAAAAGCCTGTCGATATGGCCAGGATAAAACGTTTAGACACTTGCTTATTTGCTAGATAACCCTTTACCAAATAAACCAGGATAAAGGTCCCAAGATAGTTGACCAAGAGTGTGGCTAAGGGAAAATGTCCAGTGAAGGTGACGAAGGAAGAGATCAAGTAACGAAGCCAGCCACCAAGCATAGCAGCTAAGCAGATGGCAAGAGAATTTTTCACTTCCTTCATGCTTTTTTCTGTTCCTGATAAGCACGGGAGTTCTTCAAGATATCCTTAAAGGTAGCAAGAATCGTATCTTTGTAGGCTGGATTTTCAACATGATCAGCCACTCGACCCAAAATGACTTCTTCTCTCTTCGTGTCCAGCACTGCCTTACCTGTCTCCTGCTTGTAAGCAGCCACTTGGTTCACGAGTTTCATCCGTTTTTCCAGCAAGACTACGAGGTCATCGTCTATTTGATTGATTTTTTGTCTCAGTTCTTCTAGATTCATTCGTTACCTCCTTGTATTTTACCTATCATATCAAAATTCTGGATGATTTTCTAGTTTTCTTGGAAAGTGAGTCCAGTTTGACAGTATTTTCTAAGAAAAAGGACTCTTATAGAGCCCTCTTTTATCATCACAATGTGATTCTTATCTACAGATTTCAAGGTTGCCTTGGACCTTGGATTATCTGCAGCCTAAAACAGTTCCCCGAACCTTAGATTAAGGGGAACTCGCAAAGGCGAGTCCTTATCCGCAACCTAAAAATACCCGTTAGGTTTGTCTCAGGGTAAACCGACTAACGTCGGTTCTTATCTACGGATTAAAAAGCTCCACTGGACCTCATTAAAGGGAACTCGCAAAGGCGAGCCCCTATCTACAGATTAAAAAGGTTCCCCGAACCTTAGATTAAAGGGAACTCGCCAGGGCGAGTTTTTATCTGCAACCTAAAACAGTCTCCCAGACTGTTTTAGCCAACTGAGCCTTCCATGCTCATGTTGATGAGTTGGTTGAGTTCAACGGCGTATTCCATGGGGAGTTCTTTGGTGATGGGTTCCATAAAACCATTGATAATCATAGCTGTGGCTTCTTCTTCGCTGATACCGCGACTCATCAGATAGTAGAGCTGGTCCTCAGACACTTTGGAAACCTTGGCTTCATGTTCTAGGGCGACGTTGGAATTATGGATTTCATTAAAGGGAATGGTGTCGGAACTGGACTCACCATCCATGAGAATGGTATCGCACTCAATATGCGACTTGGAGCCAGCACTATTCTTACCAAAGCGAACCTGGCCACGATAGTCGGTCTTACCTCCATCCTTGGCCACTGATTTAGAAATCAAGGTACTGGAAGTCTTGGGTGCATTATGAAAGACCTTGCAGCCTGCATCCAAGTGCTGGCCATAGTTGGCAAAGGACATAGAGAGGACAGAAGTTCGTGCATTACGGCCGTTGAGAATACTGCAAGGATATTTCATGTTAACCTTGCTACCTAGATTGCCATCAATCCACTCCAAGGTACCACCTTCTTCGACAGTGCCCCGCTCCGTTACCAGATTATAGACATTATCCGACCAGTTTTGGATGGTCGTATAGCGGAAAAAAGCATCCTTTTTGACTATGATCTCAACAGTCGCAGCATGAAGACTATTGGTCGTATAGGTTGGTGCTGTACAACCCTCGATGTACTGAATGGAGCCACCCTCCTCGATAATCATGAGGGAGCGCTCAAACTGGCCTGCGTTTTCCCCATTGATACGAAAATAGGTCTGAACAGGAATTTGACAGTGTACATTTTTAGGAACATAGATAAAGGTTCCACCTGACCAGACTGCTCCATTCAAGGCTGCAAACTTATGTTCAGCATTTGACACGACTGTCCCAAAATATTGCTTGACTAGCTCTGGATACTCTTGAACCGCTGTATCCGTATCAGTGAAGATAATCCCTAGCTTTTCGAATTCTTCCTTCATATTGTGGTAAACCACCTCAGACTCGTACTGGGCAACAGCACCAGATAGGAATTGCTTTTCTGCTTCTGGGATTCCCAGACGATCAAAGGTCTTTTTTATTTCTTCAGGAACGTCATCCCAACTACGAGCTGGCTGTCCGCTTAGTTTCTGGTAATAGATGACATCTTCAAAGCGAATGCCTGACAAATCAGGGCCAAAATCTGGCATGGGCAATTTGTTAAATAGCTCTAAAGAGCGTAAGCGATAGTCTAGCATCCACTGGGGTTCCTTTTTGATGGCAGATATTTCACGAACAACTGCTTCTGTCAATCCTTTCCCAGTCGAATAAAGCGGTGCTATATCATCATGAAAACCGAAAGCATAATCACGTTGTGGCATAAAAGCCTCCTTTCTCCATACAGAAAGAATCACATGGGTTCCTACCCTTATTATACTCTTCTAGATTAGAATTGTCAGAAAATAAGAGACAATTATTCTATTTGATCTAGCAAAAAAAGCAGAAAGGATCTGATTGTTCCCATTCTGCTTCAATGATTTTATAAAGTAAGCTCATCCAAAATGAATCAACTCAAGCTAAGATCTCAAAAACGCTTGCGGTTAAGTTCTCAACTTCTGTCTTAATTTTTCTACGGTTATTGCTGACGACTAGTTTGAGCTGGTCCGCATTTTCCAAGCGATAAGGTGTGCCACTAGCATTAAAGACGACTAAATAATGCTTCTTGTCCTTGACTTCAAAAATGATAAGACCACTATTTGTCTGTGCATGACGAACATAGACATGTTGGTAAATTTCTTCATATGTTGAGTAAGAAAATTCTTTCATGGTCGTTTTTAGCTGGATAATCTTGCGAATAAAATTGACACTATCTTGATGTTTCGAAAGCAGATTCCAATCCACCTGGTTGACTTGGTCTGGCGCATTGTAGCTATTCATAGCTCTTTCTTTATCTGCTTGAGTCACCTGCCCATTTGGTCCAGTTCCCACCAACTTAGTTCGAGAAAACTCCTGTCCTAGCTCCATAAAGGCTAAGCCTTGCATAAGAATATTCATGGCTGTTGCCAGTTCAATCCGCTTGGTAAGCGTTTCTAGATCATCATGTGGATGGAATTCTTCTAGTAAGTCATGTAGATTATAATTATCATGAGCTTCGACATAATTGACGACCTGATTTGGCATGAGGTAGCTACCTAACTCACTACTTCCTAAAATAGCCTTGGCAATGATATTTTCCGTCCCTTGTCCACTGACAAATCCAGCTTTCAAGGTTCCAAACACCTCAGCACCTTTAATAGCATCTCGCTCATTGTCGTTGAAAAATCCAATGTCTAGAAGCTGATAGGCATTGTCTTTCTTGGCCTTATCTTGAGGCAGGAGGCCTGTCCCCATATCCCATCCTTCTCCGTAAGTCAGGATACGTGGGTCTACCTTGTCCAACTCATCTCGAATGATCTGCATGGTCTCTACATCGTGGATTCCCATCAAATCAAAACGGAAACCATCCACGTTATACTCTTTGACCCAATACAAAAGTGAATCAATCATATACTTACGGAACATTTCATGCTCGCTCGCGGTTTCACTCCCGACTCCGGTTCCATTCTGGAAAGAGCCATCTGGATTCATCCGATAGTAATAATCGGGAACACTGGCTTGAAAAGGAGAGTCAAAGGTAGAGTAACTGTGATTATAGACTACATCAAGAATCACTCCGATACCAGCATCATGATAGGCTTGAATCAAGGTTTTTAAATCACGAATAGCCTGAGCTGGATCAGATGGGTTACTAGAAAGGCTAGTTTCTGGGGCATTATAGTTCTGCGGATCGTATCCCCAGTTATAGGTTACCTGCCCATTTTCATCATAGTCTTTATGGCGGTCTGAAATGGGCTGGAGCTGGACATAATTCACACCCAAGTCACGAATATGATCAAAGGTTGTCGCTTGACCATTGCCATTTGTCGTACCTGTTTGACAAGCACCGAGGAAGGTTCCGCGGTAAGCTGGTGTGACACCTGAGCTTTCTGACTGGCTTAGGTCACGGATATGCATCTCATAGATAACTGCTTGACAGGCATTCTTCACGCGCCAGTGGGCTTCTTGCCCTTGCTTAACTTGAAAACCAAGTGGATTTCGTTCTTGGTCTGTCACGATAGCTGTTCGTTTACCATCAGGACTAGTAGCCTGACTATATGGATCCCGAGTCAAGTATTCTTCATGATCAAAGATCATGCGATATTGGTAGGCACGCTTGGCTAAATCTTCAGAAATGCTCCCTTGCCACACTCCAATTGTATTCTTTGTGTGGTCTGTTGAGAAATCTCGGCCTCTCTTTAGAGAAATAGTTTTCCAAATGCTGGCTTGGTTGCTGGCATCTTTATAGATGACCACTTCAACCGCTTTTGCTGTCGGTGCCCAAAGTTTAAACTCAGTCTTGTCAGCTTGGTAAAAGACACCTAAACTTCCCTGATAGCCCCAGTGACGGTCAAATTCCTTGGAAGAAACCGCCATATCAAAAGCGTGAGGATTTCTGTATTTGTAATAGTGGCTAGTGATTGCCGCCTGCCTAGAATAATAGACTTGATGGTCTCCCTCAAGAATCCAAACTTCTGTAACCAGGTGAGCCGGCAAGAGACGAATGGTATAATCAATGGTCTGGCTTGACCAGTCTGCTTTTTTTATAATCAAATGGACATAATCCAAGTTTGTCTCACTTTGGTAAGTAACAAGTCCACTTCGCCCAAAATAATCAAAATTAGAAAATGAAGCTTCCTTTCCAATTTGGTTTTCCTGCCACTGCCATATATTGTACGAAAGGTAATCATCAGTGGGGTTGTGGTAATGGACTAAGACCTGGTAGTCTGGCATTTTTATCTCCTAGGTTCATCATGATTTTTCTGAACAAAGAGCATCGTCGCTGATTTCATCGATATTGGCAAAAAATTCTAAGTGATTGTGGAAGACTTCTAATTCAACTGGAGTGTCTCCACCATATTCGCCATCAAGATTAAGCATAAATGGTTCTTTGCTGTCTAAAACTTCTAGTTTTAGTTTGCTTGTTTTTAAATATTCGACATTGACATCTGTCACGTGTTGGCCACCATTAATGGCCTGAATCATTAGGGCTAACATTTCAAACAGTTTGGCTGTTTTGACCAAAATCAAGGTAAAGTTGCCATCGTCTAATTTGGCATCAGGAGCGATTCGCTCAAAGCCTCCAATAGAATTGGTCAGTGCTGCAAACATGAGTGAAATCTTACCTTCAAAAACACCATGATCATGAGTAATACGCACCTTGCGGAATTTAGAACGTGGCAACATTTCAGCACCTTTGGCAACATAGGCAAAGTAGCCCAAGCGAGATTTGGCTTCACTTGGAACACGATAGGTCAGCTCACTCAAAGTACCAGCCGCTGCGATGTTAATGAAATATTTTTGCCCAAAGGCACGGCCGATATCCATTTTGATGGTCTGATTTTTAGCAATGATTCTTGCAGCTTCGACAGGTTTTCCCATAGGAATCTTCAGCGCACGCGCATAGTCATTGGTTGTACCTGTCGGGATGAAGGCCAAGCGGGGCCGATTTTCCAAGGGTGCAACTCCATTTACGACTTCATTGATGGTGCCGTCCCCTCCTGCTGCGATAATCAAATCAAAACCAGCTTTAGCAGCCCGCTCTGCTTCTTTTTGCGCAGAAAGAGGCTCTGGCGTCGTTTGATAAGCACTGGTTTCATAGCCTACGTCCTCTAAAACGTCCAGCACTTCCGCAATATTCTTTTTGATAATTTCCTGACCAGATGTCGGGTTATAAATGAGTCTTGCTCTTTTTATTACATCTTTCATACAGTGCCTCTATAACTGTTCAAGCCATGCTTCATCTTGGATTTCGATTCCCAATTCTTGGGCCTTGGCCAACTTGCTACCTGCATCCACTCCAGCAATAACCAAGTCCGTTTTCTTGGAAACACTGCCAGCAACATTGGCTCCTAAACGAAGAAGTTTTTCTTTAGCTTGTGTTCGTGTTAATGTTTCTAATTTTCCTGTTAAAACAACTGTTTTACCCGATAGGACTGCATCTGCAGCCACTTTTTCACCAAGGTAGGCCAAGTTAACTCCAGCTTCTTCTAGCTCCTTCAGCAGGATCTGGGTTCCCTCTTGGGCAAAATAGCTGTGCAGGCTTTTAGCAATCACCATGCCAAGACTATCAATGCTGGCAATCTCTTCTTGCTCTGCCTGAGCAAGGCTTGGAATATCATGGAATTTCTCCAGTAAAATCCGACTAGCCTTACTACCAACATGGCGAATACCTAAGCCAAACAAGAGTTTTTCGGCTGAGTTTGACTTAGAAGCCTGAATAGCATTATATAACTTATTAGCTGATTTTTCCTTAAAGTTCTCTAACTGGAGTAAATCCTCGATGCTTAAGCGGTAAATGCCTGCCACATCTCGAACTAAATCCTTGGCAAAGAGCTTTTCAACCACTGCCGGTCCCAGGCCACTAATATTCATAGCATCACGACTAGCGAAGTGAGCCAAGCCTTCCATGATTTGGGCAGGACAGAGTGGATTGATACATCGCAAGGCAACCTCATCTTCAAAGTGGAGCAAATCGCTCTGGCAACTCGGACACTGGCTTGGTACATCCAAGTGTTCATCTGAAACACGCTTGCTTTCTACCACACGCAAGACGGCTGGAATGATATCTCCAGCTTTATAGACAATAACTGTATCATCTTTGCGAATGTCCTTTTCCCTGATGTAATCAACATTGTGTAGAGTCGCACGGCTAACAGTTGTCCCTGCCAACTGAACTGGTGTTAGATTAGCCGTAGGTGTTACTACTCCGGTCCGACCCACTGTCCAGTCTACAGATAAAAGCTGGGCCTCCTTTTCCTCAGCTGGAAACTTATAAGCGATGGCCCACTTAGGCGCCTTAACAGTAAAACCAAGTTCTTCTTGCGCAGCCAAATGATTGACCTTGATAACGATTCCGTCGATTTCATATGGAAGCTTGTCCCGTTCCTGACCAACCTTTTCGATAAAGTCCCAGACTTGGTCTATAGTGCTAGCCAGTACCCGTTTTTCATTAACAGAAAAGCCAAGTTGACTTAGTTTTTCAAGGACATCTTCCTGAGTCGCTTCAGATGTTGGGCTGGCTTCCTGATAGAGAAATGTTGCTAGGTTGCGCTTGGCTACAACTGATGTATCCAGCTGACGCAAGGTCCCTGCTGCTGCATTTCTTGGATTGGCAAATTCTGCTTCTCCATTTTCCTGCCGAAGCTGGTTTACCGCATCAAAAGATGCCTTTGGCATATAGCATTCCCCACGTACTGTAATAGTCAAGGGCTCTGGTAAAGTCAAAGGAATATCCTTGACACGCTTGAGATTCTCCGTAATGTTCTCACCAATGGATCCGTCACCACGAGTCGCTCCTGCTACCAAAATACCATTTTCATATGCCAGTGAAATAGATAAACCATCAATTTTTAACTCGCATAAATAAGATACTTCAGGAAATTCTTTTCTTACTCGTTCATCAAAGGCAACTAATTCTGCACGTGAAAAAGCATCCTGCAAACTATAGAGAGGATACTGGTGTTGGTATTTTTCAAAACCATCTAAAACTTTTCCACCCACTCGGTGAGTTGGGCTTTCTGGTAAAATCTCGTTTGGATATTGCTCTTCCAATGAAACCAGTTCCCTGTATAGCTGATCATACTCACTATCTGACACACTTGGCGCATCTTTTGTATAATATTCATGAGCATAACGATTGAGCAGGGAAACTAACTCAGACATTCTATCTTTCATACTCTTATTTTATCATAAATATCTCTATTCGCCCTATTTTTTCCCTTAAAAAGCGAAGAAAAAGGCCTATCAATCAAAGTTTCTCTTAGCCTTAACGGCAACAAAAAAGGCCTCAGATTTCACAAACCTAATAAGCCTTTTCGTTTTTATTGGGTTAGGTCAACGCGTTTACTGATTTTATCAATCAAGATAGCTCCGACAAGTAGAGATGCACATTCTCCAATAGCTGTTGTAAACCATGTAAGTAAGAATGGTGCCCCAGTAACAATATTCAATTCAATAGCAATTGTCACCATTGAAATCGAAAAGAAAATTGAGAATAAAAAGAAGTCTTTTCGAAGCCAACCGTTGAGCAGATAGCCCGGCTTAACTTTGCTGAATAGGACAACCCCAAGAGTTAGAAAAACTAAAGTTGAACCCCCTCCGACAAAAACATCTAAGATACCAAAGCTAAAGAAATTGGAAATCATACAACCGATTGTTACACCAATAATGTATTTACGATTGTAAAAGGCCATAAAGTTCATCATTTCAGAAATTCTAAACTGATAAGCGCCAAAGCTAATCACATTGAAGGGTGGTATGATTGTAAGAGCAATGTAAATAGCTGCTACAATAGCAATTTGCACCATATCACGGGCAGTTAATTTTTTCATCAAATTCTCCTTTAGCGGTTTTACCGCGTGTAATATGCTTGGCGAAAGAAGCTAAGCGCCAAGGGTTGCTAGGAATAAGAAGAGAGACAAGCCTTTCCCTTACAAACTCGGCAACTAAACTAGTATAGCATAAATATTTGAAATATGATAGACTATCTTTATGAAATCCTTAATTAAAAAATTCTTTGACAACGAGATCCTATCCTATCTCTTTTTTGGTGTAGCAACAACAATCGTTTCTGTTGCCAGCCGGATGATTTGTTATGAATTAACTAGCAATGAAATCTTGGCAACCGTCATTGGTGATGTTCTCGGTATTCTCTTTGCCTTTGCGACCAATGACACCATCGTTTTTAAGCAAAAAAGAAATGGCTGGCCTGCTAGATTAGTCAAGTTTTTCACAGCTCGATTGGCTACGATGGGTCTAAATTTACTCTTGACCTTTATCTTTGTGACTAGCTTCCCGCAGATTATCGGCCAGTTTGTTAATCATAATATCAAAATGGTCAACACTATTGAAACCTTTATCGCTCAGGTGCTTATTATCGTTCTAAACTACGTTTTCAGCAAACTCTTTGTCTTTGAGAATAAGAACTAAAAAAATTCACAAATAAGCTCCATGGAGGCAAAAATGAACTTTAAATTTGAAAATGGTAACTCAGCTAAAAGAGAAGAACTGAGAAACTTACTCAGAACCTATAACCGCTCAAAAAGAGAACCGTCAGAAAGCCAAGCTCTGGACATTTATTTAGAGGATGATGAAGGAAACCTCATAGCTGGCTTGACCGGAGAAACTTTTGGAAATTGGTTTGAAATCGAATATCTATTTGTCAAAGAAGACCTTCGTGGGCAAGGTATTGGATCAAAAATTTTGGATCAGGCGGAAAAAGAGGCTCGAGTCAGAAACTGTACCTATTCATTCGTCAATACCTATCAGTTTCAGGCACCTGATTTTTATAAAAAACATGGTTATCAAGAAGTATTTACCCTGAAAGAATATCCTTATAGCGGGAAAAGGTACTATTTTACGAAAGACTTAGGATCTGAGGACTAATGAGAAGGGGGGATTCTGGCAACTATTTATAAAAAAAGGATCCACCCTACATAAATTAATCTGGACCAGATAATTCTGATCCAGATTTTTTGTTTTTAAATTTCCAGATTGGGATGTTCAGCAGTCAGATGGGTGATTTCACCTTTGATGCCAAAATAGTCCTCAATCAAGGTCTGGAGTTCTGACATCGCTGCTCGAGCACGCACTGCTTGCTCTTTATTGATGGCCTCAATGACCAAGATAGCATCCTTGGTCTCCTCTGTTAGCATGGTACGCTTCGCTTCTCGCCAGTTAAGGCAACGGCAGACAGCTCCCTCTTCATCGTAGTAGATGATTTCTTCTGGCAGTGCCGGCGCGTCACTCTCAGCGCCCAATGGGAAAAATGCTTCCCCACCCTTTGCTTTTCCTAGATGAAGACCTCCGACAATCTTATCCAAATCCTCACCGCCACAAGGAACTGCATAAGACAGCGAGACACTATTATAGATATCGACCAAAGGATTGATTGGCTGGAACTCTCGCCCCTGACTGATCCGCTTAAGCAGAGCCTCGATAGAGGATCGTGCTCCTTTCTTGGTCTTGAATTTGCTGAAGGCCTGCCGCCACTCTTGAATGACTTCATTTTGAGTGAAGTTCTCATCTAAGATAAAGTCCTCAGCTCGTTTCGCTCCCTTATCCAGCAGGGATTTGAAATATGGATCCTTACTTTCATCCACTCGATTATCCAGTCCTTTGACTACTAAAACACTAATCTGAGCTTCTGGAAATACTTGCCAAAATTCATGTTCAACTGTAACTTTCATGATGCACCTCTTTAATCTTAATAGTTTCTTTTTTGTCCTTTTTTGACTGCTTCCCAGTCACCTGTGATGTTTTCACGCACTCGTACCAGCATTTTCTCCAAAGCTTGAACTTCCGCCTGAGAAAAGCCCTGCAGGGATGTCTCTTCAGAATAGTTATTCTCCGCTAGGATAAAAGGATAAAGTTTTTCTCCTTTTTCCGTCACAAACCATTCCTTGTTCTTCTTGTTTTCCTTGGCTGCCTTCTGCTGGACCAAGCCCTTGGCCTCTAGCTTCTTAACAGAACGGGCAACCGTTGAGCGATCCACCTTGAGCAGCTCCGATAGCTCCTCTTGGATAATTCCTGGATTCTCCGCGATTCTTACCAAATAAAGATATTGCCCCCGCGCCAGCTCTATGTCACGGAACTCAATATTAGCAATGGAATCCAAAGCTCGGGCGATAATCCCAATTTCCCGCAATACTGACATATCCCCTCCTTTAAACTTTTATTTGAATCTATTATACCACTTTTTATTGCAAATGCAATAAAAAAGACTAAAAAAGAAAAGAGGAAAATTCCTCTTTAAGAAATCTATACCAAACCTTTATAGGTAAGGTATCTTCTTATTCTTATTAAGATTAGTAATGATGCTAGAGAAAAATGCGGAATTCAATTCTTGACAGTAGCTAATATGTTCTTGAGTATCCTTTAGGTTGCCATTTAGCTAGTTCTTCTTTTTAAAGGAAAAACTTCCTATTCTATCTAGTTGAAACTCGGATTCAGAGCAACTTTGGATACTCGCATTGAGAATAGCACCGATAATCAATATTTTAGAAACAATGATAAACCATAACATAATGATGATGACAACTACTGATCCGAAAAAACGGACATTAATAAAGTGGTGCATGTACGCTTCTAAATAGGCACTAAATAAATTTAGTAGGCCAAAGAGAATTCCCACTACAAAGATGGTCCCTGGCAAAACATAACGAAGTTTGTTTATCTTAACATTAGGCAAAAGATAATAGAGGGCAACTAAGGTTAGAAAGAGAACTAGGAAAACAAGTCCCTCAGTTATGGTCGTGATTTGTCTATAGAAAGAGACATCTAAATCAAAAACATTGTAAACCACAGTTAGGATACTTCGACCAAAAACAGATAGAATCATGGAAAGGATCAAGAGAATCTGTAAACCGATACTCACCACAAAACTAAACAGGCGGTTTCGAAGCAGGCCATGCCCTTTTGTAACACCATAAGCCTTATTAAAGGCCTTTTGCAAAAATGAGATACATTTGGAAAAAGCCCAGAGAGCTGACAAGATGGAGAAACCTAGTAAACCAGAAGATGGCTGACCAAAAACTGCTCTCACAGCTTTAGCCACCATGGGGTAAAGCGAATCTGGTAGTATTTCGTTTAACAAATTCAAGAGGGCGTCCGTTTGAACTTGAAAATAGGGTAAAATATTGGCTAAAACCAGCAATAAAGGAAGGGCCGAAATCAAAAAATAGTAGGCAACAGCTATACTGGTCATGCCTATCTCAGACTTATCATAAAATCCTATAAAAGCCCGTAAAAACTGCTGTTGTTTTAGTTTTTCGACTATTTTTTTCATGAGCTTCCTTTCTAAAACTAGGGCAAAGGCCCATCATTTATTTCTTTTTTATTTTCTAATAGCAAGAAGTCTTTTTTGCTACGGTTCTCAGTCTCTATCGGACAAAGTTAAGAGGCTAGGAACGCCTTATCCCAACCTCCTATGTTTTTTAATAAGTTCCTTCTTCACCCTGACTGGTCAAAATCACTGGTCCATCTTTTGTAATCACAAACTGATGTTCGTATTGGCAAGACAAACCACCGTCAAGAGTCTTATGGGCCCAGCCAGTCTTAAAATCAGTGTCAATTTCCCAAGTACCGGTATTGATCATTGGTTCAATGGTTAATACCATTCCTTCTCTTAAGCGCAAGCCACGTCCTGCACGACCATAGTGGGGAACCATTGGTTCCTCGTGCATAGTTGGACCAACTCCGTGGCCAACCAAATCTCGCACAACGCCATAACCGTGGCTCTCAGCATATTCTTGAATCGCTGCACCAATATCGCCAATTCTATTACCAACCTGTGCTGCTTCAATTCCTCGGTAAAGACATTCTTTGGTCACATCCATGAGTTGCTGAGCTTCTGGACTGACTTTCCCAACTGCATAAGCCCAGCAAGAATCCGCAACACCGCCACGAAAACTTTCTGTGTATTTTTTTACCTCTGAGACCTTATTAAAATCCAGTTTTGAAACATCTAATTCAGCCTTATCAACCAATCCGACAACCATATCTACACAGATGATGTCACCTTCTACCAGCTTTTGATGACGGGGAAAAGCATGAGCTACTTCATCATTTAGAGAGCAGCAAGTAGCATATGGATAGTCCATGATGCTGCCTTCTACACCAATCTGCAAGGGCAAAGCATTTGCTTCTTTACAGCGTTTGCGGACGTATTCTTCAATATCCCACATATCGATCCCTGGCTTAATCAAGTCTCTCAAACCTCGATGAATAGAAGCGAGAAACTCCCCACTTTTTGCCATTAAATCAATTTCGCGTTGCGATTTTATTGTAATCATTCTTAGATTTTATTCCTCTTCTTAGTTTATTTTCACTGTCATAGTTGCCTTAGCTACTAATTGATGGTCTAAATAGACATCGTAATCTATAATTGCTGAACGTCTTGTTTCATGCACCACACGGGACGTCAAAGTCAAGTAGTCATCCAATTGAACAGCCTGTAAAAAGTATATCATCATCTGTTCAATAATTAAACTTCGTCCATTAGAAGCTACCAGCTGATGAGTTGCAGTATTTAAGATTTCTGTTAGAACTCCATGCGATAAAACCCCATTATTTTCCAGCATAAAAGGCTCTACTGTAAAGGAGAAACCATTAGCGTTCTGGACTAACTTCTGAGCAATCTGGTCGCTGAAGGTTGGCAGACTCGATACCTGCTCCCGACTCATTTTTTCCAAAATATCCCGCCGAGTAATGACTCCTAGCAAGGTTTGATTGCTTCGTATAACAGGAATCATCTCAAAATCTTCTGCAATCATCCTTTGACTAATATTGGCAATATTCGTCTTCAAGCCTGTCATAAAAGGATTTTTTGTCATGATTTTATCAAGATTTGTATGGGGCGATTTATCTCCAGCGTCACGCATTGTCACTACTCCAACTACCATTTGATGTTGGTTAATGACCGGAAAGCGACTGAAACGATTTTTACGCACCAGCTCCAAATAATCACGAACTGTATCCGTTTCCCTTAAAAAGCCATATTCATGACTAGAACGATAGACCTGTTCAACTGTTAAAATATCTGTTTTTATTTGAATATTGGAAAGCGCACGATTAATGATTGTCGCTACTGTATAGGTATCATGCTGGGTCCGCATGACCGGGATTCCCATCTGATCTGCAAGAGTTAAAATATCCTCTTCAACTCGAAATCCCCCTGTAACCAAGACAGCATTTTCATTCTTTAGAGCTAAGCGTTGAATTTCTGTTCGATCCCCAACAATCAAGAGACCTCCTTCAGTCAGATAACGCATAATATTTTGCTCTGTCATGGCCCCAATGGAGAACTTACTGAATTCCTTATCTAAACCAGCCTGTCCAGCTAATACTTCTGAGCGAGTAATTTCAGCGATTTCATGATAGGTCAGATGCTCTAGAACAACTTTTTTAGATTTCACTCGAACAGTACCGCTACGAGGACGAGTCTCAACCAAGCCTCTGTTTTCAGCTTCCTTGATCGCTCGGTAGGCCGTTCCATCACTGACTCCTAGATAGTTCGAAATACTACGAACACTGACTCTTTTACCAATAGGAAGTTTCTCCAAATAAGCGATAATTTCCTGGTGTTTACTCATAAAAATCACCTCTTTCATAGCGAAATTCGATATAGTCTCTCATCTTGCGTGTATAGCGGTCACTTCCTTTAAATTGTCGACACATTTTAAAACCCGCCTTTTGAGCAACACGCTGACTAGCTAGATTTTCCTGATGAGTGACAATGCTTAGCCTTTTTAGGTCAAATTCGCCAAAAGACAGAAAGAGAATCTCTTTGACACACTCGGTCATTAGTCCTCTTCCCCAATAATCCTTTTTTAAAAAATAGCCCAGTTCAGCTTCTTGCTTAATTTCATCTAACTTCTCAAACTTGATAGAACCGATCATTTGCTGGCTTTCTTTATCACAGATTGCCCAAACACCAAGAGGATTCTTCATAAAAAAGTTAGCCACTACATACTGGCTCTCCTGTAGACTGGATTGACTTGGAAAGATAAACTCCAGATTCTGTGGATTAGAGGCTATGGCATAGAAATCTTCTGCATCCTGGTAGGAGAAGGGTCTTAGTAGCAGGCGGTCCGTTTCAATAAAAGCAAATTCAGCTAGTTTTGTCCAAATATTCATAAGCTACCTTTAGACAATACTTTCGTATATATCCTATTCTTGTATCCTTACGCTTCTTCTACCAACTCAATATCGGCACCCAAATTTTTCAGCTTCTCAATAATATTAGAATAGCCACGAAGGATAAACTCAATATTGGTAATCTCTGTCCGGCCTTTAGCCATCAAACCAGCAATAACCAATGCCGCTCCCGCACGTAAGTCAGTAGCTTTTACAGCAGCACCATGTAGCTGATTTGGTCCTTCATAGATAATTTGATGACTGGTTGATGAGATTTTGGCTGTCATTTTAGCAAGCTCAGGCACATGATTAATTCTCTTCTCATAAATCGTATCCATTATCATGCCCCGTCCTTTGGCTTTCAACAAAAGTGGAGTGATTGGCTGCTGTAAGTCAGTGGCAAACCCTGGATATGGAGCAGTTTTAATATTGATAGCTCTGAGTTCTCTTTGCTCTTCAACATAAATGCTGTCTTCTGAGACAGTCATTCTAACACCCATTTCTTCTAGCTTAGCGATAAAACCTTCCAAGTGCTCATACAAGACATTATTAATCTGAACCCCTTGGCCGACTGCTGCTGCCAGTGAAATGTAAGTCCCTGCTTCGATTCGATCTGGAATAACCTGATGACGAGTGCCGTGAAGCTTATCTACACCTTCGATTGTGATAATATCTGTACCAGCACCACGAATATGGGCACCCATATTATTCAAAAGAGTAGCAACATCAATAATTTCAGGTTCACGGGCTGCATTTTCAATAACCGTCCGACCAGATGCTCGAACAGCAGCTAACATAGTATTAATCGTCGCACCAACACTCACTGTATCCATGTAAATGCTTGCTCCCCGCATGCGTCCAGTCTCGGCTTCCAGATGCATGGCATTGCCTTCTTGAGTCATCTGAGCTCCCATAGCTTCGAAAGCTTTCAAATGAAGGTCAATCGGACGCGGTCCAAGGTCACATCCGCCTGGAAGACCTACTGTTGCTTTTCCAAAACGCCCTAAAAGACTTCCGTAGAAATAATAGGAAGCGCGGAGGCTATTGATTTTACCATAAGGCATCGCCATACTTTGAACCTGACGTGGATCAATCTCAAGACTGTCTCCATCCCGCTTCACACTAGCTCCCATGGTTACCATGATATCAATCAAGCTATCAACGTCTGAAATAGCTGGCACTCCATCTAAAGTCACAATGCCATCTGCCAAAATAATAGCTGGAATTAAAGCTACAACACTATTTTTTGCACCACTAATCATAACCTCACCTTTTAAAGGACGGCCACCATTTATCACTATTTTTCTCATTTTATTTCTCTCTCAAGCTTTTTCATACATAGAATTCCTATCTATTATATCACAGATACCTGTTTTTGCCTATTCTTTTCGTAAGACAGAGATTTTAAAAAGAGAGAAGACTCTTTCTTCTCTCTTGAATAACAGTTAGGTAAACAGGCACTTTTTAGAATGACCTATTTCATATTTTGTTTCTTTATCAGCATAGGCAGGTCTAACAGATGTCAGATGAGCTCATCTTCCCCAATTTCAAAGGCTTCCAAGATTTTCTGGATCTGATCAAAACCCAGTCTAAAATGCTCCAGCTTGTGGCCGTCTGATCCCACTGAAAAGCGCTGACCGCCCAGCTCCTTAACTAGAGAGAGAGCATAGATATAGAGTTCCTCGTGACCATAGAGATACATGGACTTGCAGTTAAGCTCAAAGGCCAGATCGTGGTCAATCATCTTTTGAAAAAGCTGTCGCAACTCTGGTTCAAAAGTTTTTAACTCATCTACGGTAAGCGCAAATTTGCGGAAACCGTAGTCAAAGTGAGCAAGTACATCTGCTGGCACAGCCTCAATAGCCTCTTCTAACTCTTTCAGGTATCTGGGAATTAACTTCAGCTTATCCAACTGCAGGACCGGATCTTCCAGATAGTCAAAACTGCCATTGTGGTGAACAGATAGGAGCTTGAGATCATAATCCTTGTCCGCTAGGAAAGCTAGGATATCGTCTTTGCGCGGAGCGTAATAGCCAATTTCAATGCCCTTTTTGATGCGGTTGCCATATTGCTGGTTCAGCTCTGCTATTTTTGCTGAATAGGCCGCATAGTCAGGCACATCATCGTGGGGCGAGGCCGCTTCATAGGGGTAGGGATTGGACAAATCATAGTGCTCGGTGGTGACAATCTCGCCCTCATAATGGTCCAGATAGTCACAGAAATCCGCCTCAGAATCATAGGAAAAATAGGTATGAAGATGGTTGTCGCGCATGCTGGACCGCCTTTCTGCAAATCGTATATCCGTTTAGTATTGATCAATTTTAGGTCGATCATGAATCCGGCTCTGCTTGCCCTGACGGGCCTGGAGGACGGTCTCTACCTCTTCCAGACTGACGCCAGTCTCGACGAGAGCAACCGCCAGATGGTAGAGCAGATCAGCTGTCTCATTGGCCATCTCGTCCTTGTTAGCATTTTTAGCCGCAATGACCACTTCAGTCGCTTCTTCACCGACTTTTTTGAGAATCTTGTCCAGCCCCTTGTCATAGAGATAGCTGGTATAGGAGCCTTCCTTGGGCTCTTTTTTGCGTTTGAGGGCTTCTTGATAGAGAGTTTCTAGCATAGTATCTCCTTGTTACTGTCCTTATTTTACTATAAAATACAATTCTTTCCAATGGCAGGCTGGTTTCTTGATACTGACTTCTTAGTTTTATATTTGCATTAACCAAGTACTAAAACAAGAGAGCTTTTAGTCAGTTTTGCTGTCTTTTTCATCCCAGATTGGATGGAAAAAGCAGGATTTAGCACCGGTGTGGCAGGCTGCTCCCAGCTGGTCTACCTCGATCAGCAGGGTATCGAGGTCGCAGTCAGCCGTGATTTTTTTGACGGTTTGGTAGTGGCCACTGGTGGCTCCCTTATGCCAAAGCTCCTGACGCGATCGGCTCCAGTACCACATCTGACCACTAGTGCGGGTAAGCTGGTAGGCTTCTTCATTGAGATAGGCCAGCATGAGGACTTCTTTGCTGGTGTAATCTAGGATAATGGCAGGTATGAGACCGCCTTGCTTTTGAAAATCTAACTTTACTTCTGTCATCAGATGCGAACCTCCAATCCAGCTGCCTGCATGGCTTTTTTGGTCTCTGTGATGGAGACCTGACCATAATGGAAAATTGAAGCTGCCAAAGCACCCGTCGCTGCAGTCCTTTCAAAAACTTCTAGGATATGCTGGCTACTGCCAGCACCACCAGAGGCGATGATGGGAACGGAAACCACTTGGGAAACAGCTTCCAGCATTGGCAAGTCAAAACCAGACTTGGTCCCGTCCTTGTCCATACTGGTCAGAAGAATTTCCCCCGCTCCAAGACTGACAGCTTCTTGAACCCAGTCTAACAGGTCGCGACCGCTGTCCTTACGGCCACCAGCCAGATAGACATGCCAGCTACCATCCGCTTCTTTCTTAGCATCCACGGCCAGCACCACGCATTGACTGCCGAATTTCTCAGCGCAGTCAGCTAAAAGCTGAGGATTTGCCAGTGCTGATGAATTAACCGCAACCTTATCCGCCCCAGCCTGCAGCATCCGCTTCATGTCCTCAACCGTGCGAATGCCTCCACCAACGGTAAAGGGAATGAAAACCTGCTCCGCCACGCGCCGGACCATCTCGACCGTCGTGTCCCGCTCCTCATGAGTGGCTGTAATGTCCAGAAAGACCAACTCATCGCAGCCAGCTTCATAGTAGGCCTTGGCTGCATCGACTGGATCTCCTACATCAGTCAGATTGACAAAGTTGATACCCTTGACCACCCGGCCGTCCTTGACATCCAGACAGGGAATGATTCGTTTTTTCAGCATGGCTAGCCCCTTTCTGCTTCCTTGATCTGCTCTAGGCTAATTCGTCCACTGTAATAGGCCTTGCCCACAATAGCACCAGCCAAACCCAGCTTTTTCAGTTCTTCTAAGTCATACGCTGACTGGATGCCGCCTGAGGCAATGACTTGAGCTTGCTTGAGAGTTGCCAACAATTTTTGATAATGCTGGATATTGGGGCCAGTGAGAGTACCGTCTCGGTCTACATCCGTATAGACAAAGAGGCGGACGCCAATTTTTTCCATAGCTTGCGCCAGGCTGATATAGTCTTGACTGCTGGTTTCCAGCCAACCCTCGGTCGCAACCAGCCCCTCTTTCGCATCAATGCCAATTACGATTTTGCTGCTTCCAAAGCTCTCCAGCGCAGCCTCAACAAATTCAGGATTCTTAACAGCCATAGAGCCAATAATGACACGGTCAATGCCAACCGCCAGGTAATCTTCAATCTGCTCCAGACTGCGGATGCCACCCCCGACTTGGATAGCTAGGCCAGTCTCCGCTTTAATCTGGGCAATCAGATCTCGATTGGCCGCCCGACCTTCTAAGGCTCCGTCCAAGTCAACCACATGAATCATAGTAACCCCGGCTTCTTTGAAAACTCGAGCTTGCTCCAAAACATCGGGATTTACCACCGTCTTCTGACTAAAATCCCCTTTAAAAAGGCGGACGGCCTGGCCGTCTTTGATATCAATAGCGGGCAGTATTTTCATAGACATACTCCTTAAACTTCTCTAGGATACCGAGGCCAACAGCACCGGACTTTTCTGGGTGAAACTGGCAGCCAAATACAGAGCCTCGGTGGATCATAGCAGGGATAGGCAGCCCATAATCAGACGTCACATCCAAGTACTCCTCCGGAACATCTGTATAGTAGCTATGGACGAAATAGACTGACTGACCCTCAAGACCATCTGTCAAGACAGACGACTGACGGATTTGTAAGTCATTCCAGCCCATGTGAGGCACAGGCAGACCAGCCTGATCCGGAATCCGACGGCAAACACCGGGAATCAAACCCAGTCCAGAGCTTTGACCATTCTCCAATCCAGACTCCAGCAGAAGCTGCATGCCTAAGCAAATGCCCAAGAGAGGCTTGCCATCGGCCACAGCCTGCTGGATAACTGACACCAGCCCTCGTCTTTTCAACTCCTGCATAGCAGTAGGAAAAGCACCGACTCCTGGTAAAATCAATCCATCTGCGTCCAAAATTTCCTGCGGGTCAGCTGACAGGCGCGCTTCTACTCCGACCTGAGCTAGAGCACGGAGAACATTGGTAGTATTTCCCGCGTCATAATCAATAACAATCATCATCTCTACATCAACTCCTTTCACTCAGAAGGGCAAGCTAGAGCAAGCCCTTGGTGGAGTTGACTCCATGTATCTCTGGATTTATGGTAATAGCCTCCCGCAGAGCTCGGCCAGTCGCTTTAAAGAGGCTTTCCGCCTTGTGGTGGCTGTTCTTGCCATGAAGGATTTTCAGGTGCAGGTTCATCTGCAGATTAAAGGCTAGGGCTTGGAAAAATTCCTCTACTAGCTCGGTGTCAAAATTCCCAAGCTTGGGATTGTCAAAATCAGCCTCAAAGACTAGATAAGACCGACCGGATAAATCCAGACTGGCCATGCCTAGGGTTTCGTCCATAGGCACAAAGCTAGTGCCGTAGCGGTTGATACCTGCCTTGTCTCCCAAAGCCTGACGCAGAGCCTGTCCTAATACGATACCCACATCCTCGACTGTATGATGGCTGTCCACCCAAAGGTCGCCTTCAGCCTTGACCGTCAGAGAAATTCGACTGTGGCGGGCAAAAAGGGTCAACATGTGGTCAAAGAATCCGACACCAGTCTCGATAGCTACCGGCTCCTGTTGGTCGAGATTGACAGTCAGTTCAATATCGGTCTCCTGTGTTTTACGCTTGATTTCAGCTTGTCTCATGGCAACTCCTTTTATTTTTCCTGTCTGCGAGCTTCAATGGCCTTGGCATGTCCCTGCAGGCCTTCTGCATAGGCCAGACTAGTAATATCCTTGTCAGCTGCCCCTACAGCAGCACGGCTGTACTGGGTGTATTGGATGCGCTTGATAAAGTCATAAACTCCCAGCGCTGATGAAAAACGGCTGGTGCTGGTTGTCGGCAAAACGTGATTGGCTCCCGCATAGTAGTCACCGATTGGCTCGCTAGTATAATGCCCCAGAAAGACAGAGCCAGCATTTTCAACCTGGTCCAGATAGCTGTAGGCATCATCCATGGCAATTTCCAAATGCTCAGGTGCCACCTGATTCATAAGCTCAAACATAGCTTCCTTGGAAGGCGCAAGGATGATGCGGCCGTTGTTCTCAATCGAAGCACGCGCGATTTCCTCTCGCGGTAGCTCTTTCAACTGTCTGTCCAGCTCTGCTTCAACTTGGTCCGCCAACTCCTCTGAGTCGGTCACCAGAATAGCCCGAGCCAGCTTGTCATGCTCAGCTTGCGACAGGAGGTCAGCTGCCACATAGACTGGACTGGCTGAACGATCCGCAATGACTCCAATCTCCGAAGGACCGGCAATCATGTCAATTCCCACGACACCATAGACCATCTTCTTGGCTGTAGCCACAAAGATATTGCCTGGCCCCGTTATCTTATCTACCTTGGGAATGCTCTCAGTACCGTAGGCTAAAGCTGCTACACCTTGGGCTCCGCCAATTTGGAAAATCCGATCCACACCAGCCAGCTTGGCAGCGACCAAAATCGCTGGGGTAAAATGCTCCTGGGGCGGTGTAATCATGATAATTTCTTTGACACCAGCAATCTTGGCTGGGATAACATTCATGAGGACGGAGGATGGATAGGCTGCGGTACCACCAGGTACATAGGTACCGACCCGCTCAATCGGCCGAATCAACTGGCCACGGATAACGCCCTCGCTGGGACTGTCCTCAAAACCAGTCTCCAACTGCTGGCGGTGGTAGGATTCGATATTGGCTTGGGCATTTTTCAGGGCGGTCAGGACCTCTGGATCAATCTCCTCAAAGGCCTGGTCTATCAGCTCCTGCCCAATTTCAAAGTCTGTCACCTCAACCTTGTCAAAGAGCTTGGTATAGTCTCTTAAAGCTTGGTCACCGTCTTGTTTGACCCTTTCAATAATCTCAGCCACTGCTTCTTCCACATCTAAGTTCTGTTGACTAAGCTGCAGTTGCTCTTCGTATAAAATCCGTGAAATTTCTTCGTTACTTCCGCTTAAACGCTTGATGATTGTCATTTAAAAGCCACCTCTCTTCTTCCTACTAGGGATTCAATCTTTGCCACAAAAGGCATGATATCCGGGTTATTTTTCAGGGAAGCCTGATTAGCAATGAGCCGGGCTGACACCCGACAAATGTCTTCAAAAACCAGCAGGCCGTTAGCTGACAGGGTATGCCCTGTCTCTACAATATCAACAATGGCATCCGCCAGACCCAACACAGGTGAAATCTCCACACTACCTTGGATGGAGATGATTTCCACATCTTCCCCTTTTTGATTAAAATAATCAGTCGCTACCGTTGGGTACTTGGTCGCAATCCGCTTGCGCTTGTGATCATGAGGGTCATAGCTGGGCACCGAGGCCAGTGAGAATTTACAAAGCCCAAAGTTCAGATCCAGTAGCTCCAAATAGCCAGTCGGATGCTCAAAGAGAATGTCCTTTCCGACAATGCCCAGATCAGCAACTCCGTGGCGCACATAGGTCGTCACGTCAGGCCCCTTGACCAAAAGAAAGCGAAAACGACTGTCTGGACTTTCAAAAATCAAACTGCGCCCCTTGTCTGCCATGAAGGACATATCAAAGCCAGCCTGAGTCAAGAGCTTGACTGTATCTTCTTCAATCCGCCCCTTGGTCAGGGCAATGGTAATCTGACTCATCTGCTGTCACCTTCCTTTCCGCCCTCGTCCGGCAGGTCATCATGAATAGCCTGATAGACACTATCAATATCCAGAGACCAGCCGATAGCTGTCAGTTCTGCTGCCCCGAAGCGCTTGAAAAGCTGATCATAGCGACCACCAGATAGAAAAGCATCTGGTACTCGGTCGCCAAAAACCTTGAAGGTCAGGCCAGTATAGTAAGGCATGGATGCTACCTGCCCCAAGTCCATGGTTGTCTGATCCAGCAAGCCTGAAAGACTCTGCAAAACTTGCTCCACATCATCTAGAGCAGTCAATATCCGCTCATTATCAACTATCTCTCTGGCCCTAGCTAAAACCTGTTGGCTAGGACCAAACAGATAGGGCAGCTCCTGTAAAAAATCATCAAACTCACTCGATCTAGTCCGGGTAAATTCAAAGAGTCCCGTCCTGTTTTTCTTGCGAATATAATCTAGCAGCTGGGCCTCCTCCTTCGAATCCAAGGCCAAACTCTCTAGAATTGTCTGCAGGATTGCCGCATGGGAAAACTCGAACTGATAAGACTTAACCTGCGCCAAATCCAGCGACTGCTTGGCTGTCTTGATCGCCTCAAGCACCGCCTCGCGAGCTGGATAACCGATAATCTCAATACCAGCTTGACTGAGCTCGTTGGCAAGACCGCGCAGCTCTTCTTGATAGTGAAAGACCTTGCCCGAATAGGAAAACTTGGTCGGCGTATGCACCCTTGTCGAAGCAATAACCCGACCAATCTGGCTGGTCACATCAGGCCGCAGCACCAATAGCTCGCCTTTTTTATCGAAAAGATGATAATGATGGGGCTCTACATGGTCACTGAAGACCTCAAAATGCTCCAAAGTCGGCGTGTCAATCCGATTGAAGCCCTGAGCCATCAGGAAATCACTGATGTCCCGTTCAATCTCGTAGGTCACACGCGCCCTTTTGAAAAGCTTGTCGTGCATGCCAATCGGAAGGGTGATTTTATTCATAGACTGCTTTCCTTTCTTGCTCTATTCTTACACTGGCCAGCTTTGAGTCAAACTCTCAGCTACTGCAAATTTCCTTGATAGCTGCTAGAACAGTCTCCATCTCCTCTCGTCGTCCGATAGAGATGCGCAGGAAGTCTTTAATCCGCTCTGCTTTTGGAAAATATCGCACATAAATCCGACGCTCTTCTAGCTGCTGGAAAAGCTCTGCTGCAGAGATTCTAGTTGGCTGAGCTAGGACAAAGTTGGTCTGACTGGGCAGGACTTGGAAATTCAGCGCAGCCAATTCCTCAGAAAACCAATCTCGGGTCTCTTGAATGGCTCTACCGGTCTCAAGATAATAATCCCAATCTTCCACTGCCGCAAGGGCTAAGCGCTCTGCTAAGAGATCCACTGAGTAAGGATTGATGGAATCCTTGACAGCTTTCATAACAGCTATTAAGTCTGGATGACCAATGCCGTAGCCCACCCGCAGACCTGCTAAGGCAGCATCCTTGGAAAAGGTCCGTGTAATAAAGAGGTTGGGATAGGTGTCTAGAAGAGGCAGGGCAGATTGACCGCCAAAGTGAATGTAAGCCTCATCCACCACCACTACTACATCCTGATTAGACGCCAGAATTTCCTCCAACTGATTCAGCGGTAGATAAATCCCCGTCGGGGCATTGGGATTGGCTAGGATAATGCCACCATTATCTCCAAAATAATCTGACGGATGGACCTCAAAATCAGCTGTCAGTGGGATTTCTCGAAAAGGCACTTGGTAGAGGTCTGCCCAGACCTTGTAAAAACCATAGGTCAAGTCCGGAAATAAGACCGACTCGTCGCTATTAAAGAAAGCCAGAAAAGCCATGGACAAGATGTCGTCACTCCCGTTACCGATAATGAGCTGGTCGGGTGATACACCCAAATTTGCAGCCAAAGCCTGACAGAGCTCCGCCTGATCCAAACTGGAATACTTGCGCAACTCCTGGGCATCAAAGTTCTGCAGGGCCTCTGCCACCTTAGGACTTGGTCCATAAGCATTTTCATTGGTATTGAGCTTAATCATATCTGGCTCATTGGGCTGCTTCCCCGCTACATAAGGATTGATCTGTCTGAGACCTTTTAGCTTAACCATTTTGCCACCTCTCTTTCACACACTAGCCATTATCTGACTCTGATTATCTTTTAGAACTTCCAATAAATGAAAGACGAAATTTACCGCTTTGCTAAAGAAAAATAGGGGAATCTTCTAGTTTAAATATAATAAAAAGCCCTCGCAAAAAAACTTTGCAAGGACGTTGACACGTGGTTCCACCTTTATTCGGACCCCAGTCGCCTGAGGACCCTCTGGGAGTACGAGACTCCAGATTGATAACGGTAATCAGCCGTCGAGCACTAGTCTCCGTCTACTGACAGATTTCGCACCCGCACTCAAGAATGTGTCGTCTAAGGATTGGATGCCGTCTCACCAATAGGCACTCTCTGTTTCTTGTCTTAGACTTTTTCTCTCATCGCTTTCAATTTATTGTTGAATATTCTACATGAATTTTAAATAAAAAGCAAGAGAAAAATGAAAATTATTAATTTTATTTGTATTTTTAAAACATACTATCGTTCTTTTAGCATGGCACTGGACAAATCCAGCAGACTAATCGCTGTTTCAAAATGCTCCCCCATTAGGTCATAGACAGCATCTTCGCTTAAGACACCGCAAGCTATATTTTCAGGGAAATCCGGTCCATTCGAGAACTCTAAATCATCAAAAAATTTCTGACTAGTATAATAGTCCCTCAGCTGAATATATTCAGTTTGACAGCGCACCAGTTGATCTAGAGCTTTCTGAGCATCTGCTAGGACTTGAGCATATTTATTCAGATGTCCTTCCATTTTTTGAATGCGTTCTAACTGCTCCATCTAATTCTTTCCTTTCTAAAATCAACCAACCAATCAATCCACCTGAACCACCTGAAGCTTCTCACCTCCCAACAGAATCAAATATTTTTCAATCCGAGAAATACCATATGAACGACTGAGAGCTTGAGCATATAGGTCTAGCTGACTATGGTAGCGAGCTATCAACTCAGATGCTTCCTTATATTTATCCGTCTTGTAGTCAAAGAGGATAATCCGATCCTCAAATAGCAGATAGCCATCCAGAATCCCCCGAAGAACAAATTCCTGACCGCTGGTTTCGTCCCTCTTAAGCATAGCAAAAGGCGCTTCTCGATGCAACTTATCTGAGTTAGCTAGCAAGATTTCACCAAGCTGACTCTCAAAGAAACTTGCAATCTTGTTGAGGTCAATCTGTTTTTTCACAGACTCTTCTGCTTGAACTTGTCTTAGACTTGATTTTAAAACTGCCATGTCTGGCTTCTGATCTAAAGGAATCCTTTGCATAAGCTCATGAACAGCACTACCGACTTGTGCCCCAGTCACTTTGGCTTTCCTGCCGAAATCAGGTAAGTCAAAGTTAGGCTGAGGCCGAAATGCTACTCGCTCATCCATGATATCCAGGCCTTCTGTGTCCATGATTGGCTCATAAAACTTCTTAATCTGGCTTGGCGTTCGCACACTAGGCAGCTCAATGGCAGAGCGATATTGGCAATTTAGTCGATCTACACTTTCTAAAATATCCAGAGCCCTGCCGATATCTTCAGACTGACGGTTGTCTGTCAAATCATCCGCATCAAAGGGATTTGAATGGTGGATCTGGCCAATCTTGTCAGCAGTCAAATCTTCGTCACTGACAAATCTCAAATCAAAAGCAAGGTGATCTTCTGAAAAAACAGCCTGGATAGCATAAATCCAGTCTTGGAAAGAAGTTAGCTGACTACGTATGGAAGCCGATAAAAGCCCCTGTTCAGCTTGCCCCCAGCTTCGCTTCTCAAGTTTTTCTTGACTGCCTTTTCCAACTAAGTAGAGCTTGGTTTCAGCCCGTGTCATGGCTACATAAAGCAAGCGCATCTGCTCAGAAAGACTAGCTAGCTTGATTTCTTCTAAATTTTGTTGGTAGGGTAGCGTGTCCATCGACAAACGGATTGATCTCGGTTTCACTTCTTCAGGATATTTAACCTCTACATCAGCGATATATTTTATCCCAATCCCATTTTTACGACTCAAGATAATGCTAGAACTGGTATCTTGGCGGTTAAAAGCCTTGTCCATATTAAGCAGAAAGACATACTTGAACTCTAGTCCCTTACTCTTGTGGACTGTCATCAGATGAACCGCATCTTGTGGTGCAGCATAGGGAACGCTAGCCAAATCGTGCTGGTTCTCTAAAATCTTATCAATCATGCTAATGAATCGAGACAGCCCTTTAAAGCTTGATTTCTCGTAGTCATTAGCTCTGAGTGAGAGGGCATAGAGATTTGCTTGACGCTGGGTCCCATTGGGCAAGGCACCAACATAGTCATAATAAAAGCGGTCTTGATAAATCTTCCAAATCAGATCGTACAAAGAATGAGTTTTAGCAAAGATTCTCCACGATAAGAGCGTCTTTTGAAAGAGAACTAGCTTCTTTTTAAGGTCTGGCAAGATTAAGTCTGAATGTAGCCCTTGATTAGTTAAGGCATTTTCAATCTTCTCATAGAGATTTTCCTGCGATTTTTCCTGACTATTTTGTAAAGCGATACGAGCCAGCTCATCTTCTCCAAAGTCAAACATTGCTGATTTGAGTAGTGCTGTCAAGGCATAGTCATTTAAGGGATTATTGATCGTTCGCAAAGTGTCCAGCATGACCATGACCTCGACAGACTGGAGGTAATTGTCTTCTCCTCCATCTGGTACAAGAGGAATATTGTGCTTGTCAAACTCAGCCAAGATTATATCATTTCGAGTCCGAGAAGCCGTTAAAAGAGTAATGTCCTTAAAGGCAACCTCTTCTTCCTCATGCAGGCGAATGATTTCTTTGATAACTAGAGAAACTTCTCCAGCAGAGATGCTTTCCTCGCTTAGTTCCTCGCTTGCTACCGTCGAATCATAAAGGAGGAATTCAGCCCTATTTTTTGGATTAGGTGATGCTTTCGTCGGATTTCCCGCCACCAAATAATGGGTCTCATCATAGTTGATTTCCCCGACCTGCTCATCCATCAGTCTCTTAAAGACATCATTGGTTGCTTCCAGTACCTCTACATGACTACGGAAATTCTCCTTGAGGACAATCAGTTTCCCTTGGCTTGGATCTGCTTGATAAAGCCGAAACTTATCGTTGAAAATCTGGGGATCCGCTTGACGAAAACGATAGATGGATTGTTTGATATCTCCCACCATAAAGCGATTATGGCCGTTAGATAAGAGCTCCAACATTCGCTCCTGGGTGTGGTTGGTGTCCTGGTACTCATCGACCATGACCTCGTGGTAACGCTCTTGATAGAAGCTTCTTACCTGTGGGAAGTCCTCTAGAATCTGTATAGCAAAATGGCTGATATCCCCAAACTCAAAAGCATTCTCTGTTTTTTTTCGCTCCAGATAAGTTCGAGTAAAATCACTCATGAAATCGCGCAGCAAATCTAAGAGAGGCAGACTATCATCTTGATACTTCTCAAGGAACTCAAATTGATAGAGGCTGGACTCAAGACCTCGCAAATGCTCGATTCGTTCTTTACGTCCTTGATTAAAGGTATCAGCCAGCTCTTTTAATTCTTCCTTGCGAGTAGTAATGGTCAAGGCTCGGCCACCACTAGCCCGTGATAGAAGAACCACATCTTTTAAGACGCGGAAATAGTCCTGCTCAGAGGACAATTCCTGCAAACTTCCCAGTTTATCTAGCGCAAGCAACACATTTTCCTGATATTTAGCTCCCGCAAATTCACGTCCCTCGTTATCCAAATGAAAACGGAAATAATCTTCAAAGTCAAAAAGAGCACCTTTCACTTGCTGTAAAAGTTTGTCTCTCTCGCGCGAAAAATCGGTCTCTTCATAGCCTATCAGGAAAAAGTCCTGCAACCATCTCTGAGGATTGCTAGTTGATTGAAGAAACTGGTAAATGGTATAGACTTGCTGGCGAAAACCAGAGATGTTCTTTTTCTTGCCTGTGAAATTTTTGACTAACTTTTCAAAAATATCCTTCTGCTCACCAGTATAATATTGCTCAAAAAGCTGCTGAAAGACTTCATTTTGTAGCATAGTCTGCTCACTAGCTGACTGGAGAATACGAAAATTAGGGGCCAAGCCTAGAAGATAGCCATACTTGTTAAGAAGCTTTTGTGTAAAAGAGTCCATGGTCCCAATATCAGCCGTGGCAATAGCCGCTAACTGCTGGGCTAGGTGCTCTTTAAGTTCTTCATCCTGACTTTCTTTAAGGGCTTTACTTAACTCTTTTTCTAGACGTTCCTTGAGTTCTCCTGCCGCTTTTACGGTAAAGGTTGAGATGAAGAGTTCCTGGATGGACACTCCACGGAGGATCTGGTCAATAATCCTCTGAACCATGACAAAGGTTTTCCCTGACCCAGCTGATGCAGAGACTAGGATGTTTTGACCTGAGGAATAGATAGCCTCAATCTGCTCAGCAGTTCGTTTCTGTTCTTTACTTGAAGTGGCTTCAAAATGCTGTAGCTGACTGATTTCTTCTGGACTTAAAAAAGACTTTTTCCTCATTTTTCCAATTCCTCCCTCATCTTTTCTATCCATGCTCGGCGCAGTTTCTCACCAACTGGACGTTTTTCAAATTTACTCAAATCTAATTTATCTAGCTGTCTGGCTTGGCTTAGGTGGCGATTGGCTTCAAAGCCTGTAATAGCCTTAAACTGATCGACATATGGTGCTATATTCCGGCCATTTTCTGTATAGGGATTAACCTCAAAGTGACCAGCTAGAATGCCTTCAGCTACTTTTTTATAGAGAATTTCATTATAAGCTAGTAAAATAGCTAGTTCCTCTTTACTGAGACTATTAACCTTGCTCTTTTCATAAACAGGACCCAAAGAGGCCAGCTTATCTGCTAAAAAGAGCCCCTTGTACTGCATGGTTTTCGCAACTTCCTTGACCGCATCTCCTAGCTCTTTGGTATCTTTAAGGGCAACAATAGGCTCTGTCATTTGCAAGTACATGGCACCGAAAAGATCTCTACCTTCCTGCTGACCTTGGAGTTCCTGGATAGCCGCTAGATAAGTTGGAAGCTGAGAATTCAGACCATTAAAAAATTTTTCATAGCTAAACTTAGTCTCACTGGACTTATAGTCCACGACTCCCAGACTCCCATCGGCTAGCAAACGGTCAATTCTATCCACCTTGCCTCGAACACTAACAGCTCTGCCATCTTCCAAGATAAGGAAAGGCTCTTTACTGTTCCCAAAGACTGTTTCTTCCCCAATCGTTTCAATACCAGCTGACTGAGCCAGAACTTGACCAGTTGATTTAGCAGTATCTAGTAGCAACTGACGAGTAAAGAGACTCTCGCTAGATTCATTGTATAGACTTTCAAATTCAGTCTCCCGCATAGTCTCGTCTATTGCCACTTCTAGTCGCTGGTCAAAGTCTCGACTAGTATCCTCCTGAAGTACTTTCTCAAAAATTCGATGCAGAAAATTTCCGTGGCTTCTAGCATCTGGATGAATAGTCCACTCTTCCTGTAATCCTAGAATATATTTGATGAAATAGCCATATTGATTTTTGAAGTATTCGTTTAAAGCAGAGGCGGAAAGTCGGAGGGGCTGATCTTTTGGATAAAGGGCTTGCAGAGTTTCTGGTTGCAGAGACTCCGTTTTCAGTTCCTTGCTGATTTGTGGAATACTGATGCCTTCTACTGCCAATTTCTTGCGGAGAACCCGCACAGCCACCGCCCAAAAAGTCTTCTCCTCTGCTGTCCACTCTCGGTCAATCTCCTCTTGGTTGAGTTCGATGATTTGAGACAAGAGAGCTCGGTAGCTGCCAATATCGTCACTAGAAGCCTGAGACTTTTTGACAATGATGGGCAAGGAAAGTGGAGCTGCAGTCAATTCCAGCAGATAGGTCGACATGCTGTCCTCTACTTCATTGACCAAAGCTGGCGCAGACAAGACCAGCTCTTTGGTGGCAGAATTCATCAGCGACAGGGCTGTGTAGCGATTCTTCTTGAGATTTTCTGAGCTAGCAATCTGCAGTTCCGCTTGAGAATCCGTCTCTTCATTAAGTCGAGCCCGATCCTCATCACTGAGCAAACTCTTGTTTTGCGCGATTTTCGGGAAACGCTCTTGAGTCAGTCCAATTGCGTAGACATAAGGAGCTGCTAAAGGCTCTATCAGGTCATAAGACTGAACCTTGACCACATCAACTGTCGCAGGCACTGTCCGATAGTTGGACAAAAGCATGCCTGAGAGGACCAAGGCCAGAAAGTCGTCTAGTTTGACCTTACTGTCTGCAAATACTTGAGCAAACTGCTCTAATACATGGCTGAAAGCCTTCCAGACTTCCTCATGACGCTCCTGCTCCTGCTGACTTTCTCCCTGCAGTAGAGCCGTCAAATTGTCAGACAAACGGGCTGCTTGGACGAACTCCGTAAACTTAGCTAAGAGCCACGACGCCGTCTGGCTGCGGGATTTGAAAAAGTCTTGTAGCGGAGTCATAACCCGGCGGCGAATGTGATTGAGACTGTCAAGGTCAAATTTTCCTTGGCTATTAGCCGTGAAATCCTTGGCTAGCTTGCCTGCTCCCTTGATGTCCGCAAAACGCAGATATTGCTCAAAATGATCCAGCTCCTCCTGAGTCAAATTGCCGTAGAGCCCCGTCTTTAAGAGATTGAGCAGGTCTTCCAGTTGGAAGTTATAGCGCTTGAGCCGCTCCAAGGACTCGACAAACTGAACCAGCGGATGCTGGGCCATTGACTCGCTCCGCCCTAAATAGTAAGGAATCTGATATTGATCAAAAATGGTCTTGAGCTGAAGCTGGTAGGCTTCCACATCTCCCAAAAGCAGACGAATATCCTTATAACGCACACCATCATGAACCCGCTGCCGGATGGACTTAGCCACATACTCCAGCTCTTCTTTCTGATTCATAGTAGCCCAAATCTGAAGCCGCGAGCGATCTGTCTCACTCAGACTCACCGTTGATTCTGAAAAGTCATAGCGACTCTCCAAGATATTAGAAATCCGTCCAAAGGCATCTTCTGCTTCTGCATGAGGGATATAGTCAGGCTTGACCTGATAGTCCTCGGCCAGCTTTCTCAAAAAATCCACGCTTGCCTGATAGAGATTGCCCTCACGAAAGGCTGCTCGATAGGCTTTTTGGCTAGCATAGGTCCCAATAACAATCTCCACGCCTTTTCGATGCAGGAGACCGACCAGGTATTCCTCTTCAGCAGAAAAACGAGTAAAGCCATCGATGACCAGAGCCAAATCTACCAACTCCTCATCGGTTTCACCTGACAGAATATGCTGAGCAAAAGTCGCAATCTGAGAGGATGAGTCAAAATCACCCTTATTTAGAGCCGTAGCCACAGCTGTAAAAATCTTGACCAGATCCTCCCGCTTCTCAGGCTCCTCAAGAAATTCCAAATCCGCGAAGGACATCTGGGCTGTCTGCAGTTCATGGTAAAGATCCATCAGTTGCTGGATAAACTGGGGATCCTTCTTAATCCTGCCATAGACCTTAAGCTCTCCATCATCTAACTCTGTCAAGGTCCGATAAATCAGCATTCCCAGACCAATATCGTCCAAACTCTGCCCTTTTCGGACATCATTGAGGACAAAATACCGAGCCATCTGGGCAAAGCGCGTCACCGTAATGGCAAAGGAAGCCTTGTTCTTCAGGCACTCCAAAACCGCCCGCTCTTTCTCAAAAGAAAGCGAATTTGGCGCAATATAAAAGACTCGCTTACCAGCCGCCACCAAACTCTCAGCCTCAGCCACTAAAACCTTGGTCAAAGAATGGCGAATATCTGTATAAAGTAATTTCATAGCCTGCCTTTTCCTCTAGAAAATATAGGTTTATTATATCATTTTTGAAGGGATTTGACTCTTAGCTATACACATTCAACTAATCCTTTTTCATCCCCTGACAACTAGATGAGACGTCTTGCATCTACTTATTTTTCCTACTTTTTTAAACAGCGGAAACTTCAACCAGCTTAGAATATTTCAAATGAAAACACCCCGAAGGTTAGTTCATTTCTAACTTTCAGGGTGTGATTTATCTGCCAAATTGCAAAACCAGTCTTTTTTCTATAAAAACGGTTTGCTCCAAACTACTGAAGATCCACTAGAGTTCGGTATTTCCTAATGAGGCTTAGAATTTAATCTAGTAAGCAAGAAGTGAAAAGCCAAGTGTAAATAAAATGATTCAATCCTATTATTTCTCTTCTTTACGTCCACTAATCACTTTCCATAAGCCGGCTAAAAGTAAGCTTAGCATACCATAGACTGACCAAGAATTTGCTTTTTGACCAGTTTCAGGAAGTCTTGCTTCTCTTGAAAGACCTACTTCTTTTGAAGAAACATCATTTTCTTTGTGTTCTAGATTAGCGATTTCAACCTTTTGTTCCTTACGGAATTCCATAGAGTCCCGTCCTACTGGTGGTTGTTGATCCATTTGTCCTACTGGCTTAAGTTCAGAACCACTTCCTTTGTCCTGCTGATTGTCCTTTTCTACTGCAGGGTTCTTTTTAGCAATTGCTAGGATACGGTCTGCTAACTTAGCGTACTCGGTATCTTTCTCATTTGGTTGATAACGAAGTAAGAGAGATTGACTTTCTTCTACAATTGGTATCGTTGCAGAAATAGAATCTGTCTTAAACTTGACTTCGTATGGATCAGCATAATAAATGTAGTCTGGATCAAAAGCATGTAAGGTTAGGACCAGACGATGACCCTTTTTAACAGTATACAAGTTTGGCTGCAAGTACATAGTATAGTTGTGGTACTCATTTTCTTTTAAATCGATTGAATGTCTAGAACTTGCAGAATTAAAACCTGAATCTGGGTTAGCCAAATTCATCCAGCCTCTAGAGATAACCACACTTTTCACTTTATGCGTCTTGTATTCTTTCACTGGAAGGCTGTCTAGATTGCTACCATGCCAGTCCCCTTTTTCATCAACCGTTTCTTTTTCGAGTGTACGAGTACTATAACCGTCCTTATCATAAGTGATTTCTTCTTTGACAACATCAAATTCTTCATCAGATACATCCATCAAAGTCGCGCTGACATGGGCATGCTTCTTATCACCTTTCAAGAAGGCTGCACTAAAATGAAGAGGGATATGGCCTTTAATGGTAATATCACGATCAACTGGAGCCGCATATGAAGCACTGACAGCAGATGAATGAAAGGCTGCGTCTTGGTTTCTCGTAGTCCAATTTTCACCCGTTCCATAAAAATCACTAGATACAGTCACATCCTCTCTCTTGGAATAGGCACGAGCAGTGATTTTATTGTCAGTTTCCCATTTATCAAATCGACGCCACTTGGTTGGATCTAGGTTGTCCTGAGCAGTCACCTGTGGAAGATGTTCAATACCATTTTGAAGTCCAAATAAATAATGACTATACCATTGATTCATTAAATCGTTAAAGGCTTGACCAGCCACTGTAGTTCCTGCCCAGCGAGTAGATGGATAAACGTGATTTCCTTGGTGGAGCAATACTTTTGGATCTATACCTGCCTTCTTATATGCTTCTAGCATTAATTCAAAATGTTTTGGTTTGACATTATCATCATTTAGACCTTGAATAAGCAAAGGAGCAGCTTTTAGATTGGCTGCATTTAAGGTATAGTCACGCTTAGCATATTCTCCATTATAATTATGACCATCCTTGTGTTGAAGCTCGTTGAGTTTTGTGATATAAGCAGCATAGTAGTCTTTAATTTTATCCCAGTCATCCTTGTCTAAGATCCTACCAGAGGTATAAACAGACAACCACGATAGATCATTTGAAGCCCCTGTATCAAGAGGAGAACCTTGACTATTAAAGTGATCATACCAACTGGCAATTCCCGCTGCCGGTACTATTGTTTTAAGACCTTCTACACCAGTAGATGCAACCCCAAAAGTTGTTGTTCCAGCCCAAGACAAACCAGTCATGGCAACATTGCCACTCGACCAATCCGCCTTGACCTCCCGATTACTTGTTTTATCTGCATAGGCCTTGCGTTTACCATTCAACCATTCGATAATACTCTTGTAGGCAGCAACTTCCAAATCAGAGCCAGTTGTATTGATTCCATCTGACCCTTTTGAGCCCAATCCACTACTTGTTACAACCGCATAACCACGGACTAGGTAATAATTGTACCAGTTCAGGTTTTCATAATCATAATGAGTGTAATCTGCTGAACTTTCACGTGGATTGACATAGTACCAATCTTTAGGTTTAGTCGCTTTTGCAACCTCTTCTGTCGAAACTTCTTTGACTGCTTTTCTCTTGTCTGGCTTGGTATAGAGCTTAGCCATGTCAAATTTGCCACCTTCTTTGAGACCAAGCCCTTCTAGGGTACGTTCTTCTGTCGTACCTGCAACGTATGGGCTAGCTTCAAAGATTGTCGGAGCTTTATAATCACCTTTAACAGCAGCTTTCGGAACTTGAACGAAAGTCTTTACCAAGTCAGGTTTCCCATCTCCATCTGTATCATAGTCCGTTTCAACATAAACAACATAACGGACAATATCACTATTCTCATATGAATAATGTTCAGGATCATCACCACGAGTAAATGGGAAAATAGGCTGTGCTCTACCATTCATAAAGAGAGGTGTCTTGCGCTCTGCTCTGTAAGCAGCATGGAGTTTTTTAGCTGCAGCAACCATAGTAACAAGGTCTGTAACTGGATCGGATCCTTTCGCCTTTTGGTCAATCATTCCTAGACTCTTAGCAAAGGCTAAACGATCCTGGTCAGTTGAACCAACTTGTCCTTCTTTTGTCGATGCCCATTTCAAGAGTTGATTAACAGCTTCGCTGATTGTTGCTTCCTTCTTAGAATCTTCCTCAGTCCTTGCTTGACCAGTTACTTCTGACAAGTCTGCTAAGGTCGTCTTAGGTGGATTAGACACTCTAGTAGCACTTCTATCATTTCCTGGCTCTTTATTCGAAGTTACAGTTACTGAATTGTTCTCTACTCTTGGATCAACTTTCTTTTCAGCTTCACTTCCAGTATCTGCTACTGGCTTTTCAGGAACAACTCCCTTGTCCGTAGCTGATTGATCCGACACATTTGAAGACTCAGGGACTGCTTTATCGAAATGATTTTCCTTCTCACCTATAGATTGATTGGAATCGATTGCTTGCTCAACGACCGCTTTTTCCCCTACATTTTCTGTAGAGCTTTCCTTAGACACTTCAGCATTCTCACTTGATTCTACATGCTCAGATACCGATTTATCAGGACTAGACTCTTGATCCGTACTGGTCGCCAAGACTGGCTCGACACTATTTGTGCCAACTTCATCTGCTTGAACGTGACGCGCCAAAACAAGAGGACTAATCAATAAACTTGCAGCTACAATCGAAACAATGGTTGATTTTTTCATAAAATGACTCCTTATACCATGTTTTCAAAATCAGCAGTCAAGGCTAGTAGATACAATTTCCTTCACTGCCGTTTGATAAACAAATAACGAAAAAATTTTTAAATACATTCAGGACTTTCAAAAGCTTGAAGCGCTCCACCCCTCTTTCACTTTATAAAACGCCTCTTTTAAAAAGGCAAGATGACTCCCCCTCCTTATTGGAAATATCTGCTCTATTTCTTAAACTTAAATAGAAAGCAAGATCATTGAAGAGGAGAAACAATTAGGAAATTAAACTGTAATACACTATTTTAAAGGCCAATTAGTATCAGATACTGCAAAACATAAACTAGCAAATTACTGATAAATCAAGCCAAACTACTCATCATACTTTTCTAAGACTCACGTTATACTGAAAACACCTCTTAATCAAATAAATCCTATTGACTCTCATTTAACTACAGTCAAAGAGGCTTTCTGAGGGCCTCTTACTATTATTCTTCAGCAAACTACAGCTTCATTCTAGCACTATATGTAAGCGCTGTCAATCTATCTTTGTCTATTTTACACAAAATCAAAAAAAATAAGAACACCACATTGTTCTGTGGTGTTCTTATTAGATTGTAAAGTCTATTCCTGCTTGTCTAAGAGTTTTCAATTAAAAGGAAATGCTAAATCGCATCCATTTATCATCAACAGCTTCAAACTTATAAGCAAACTGATGCTTATCTAAAATTTGCTGAACGATAAAGAGTCCCAGGCCAGTCCCTCCATCTTTCCGATTTCGGCTATAATCCGGTCTGTAAAATGGTTGAAAGATCTGCTGAATCTGAGTCTCATCTAAAACACGCTCAGCCTGGTTTTCAATGACCAAGAGGTGTTCTTCAAGGCGGATTGAGATTTTCCCATTTTTAACGGTGTAGTTAAATGCATTATCGATCAGGTTTTTGATCGCCTTAACCAGGTAGATCTTATTGCCCTTCATATTAGCCTCTTCTAGACTAACTTGGAACTGATAGTGCTTCATGTCTGCCATCAGTTTGTAGGCGCCGAGATTTTCTTCTAGAACCTGCTTCAACGAAAAGACTTCCTCAGTCACCTCTGTTCCCATCTCCATTTTAGAGATAGCTAAGATGGACTGAACCAGAGCAGATTGCTCTTCTAAAATTTCTCGACATTTATGAAGGTAGGTATCTCGATCCTTGAATTCCCCCACGCCGTATATCATACCGTCAATCATTCCCATCATACTGGTTATTGGCGTCTTCAGCTCATGGGAAGTCATACGAAGGAACTCAGCCTTCTCCCTTTCACTCTCTGCAACCTTTTCATTTTCTACTTTCAACGCTTCCATACTTGTCAGCAGGTTGGCATAAAGGTGATTGATATCCTGAGCGAGTTCAGCGATTTCATCTTTTCCTTTAGCTACACAAACAACATCCGGCGCTAAACTGGTCATCTGACGAGTTGCAGCCGATATATCCTTTATCCGCTGACTAGAGGTCCGGCTGTAAAGATAGGCTGATAGCCCTCCTAGGCTAAGGGATACGACTAAAACAAAAGGATAGAGATTGAGCAAAATATGACTGGCATCACTGACGGGCTGCAGAGAATATTCTCCCTGCAGGGTCAAGATTTTTCCATCTGATGTTTTAAGCTTCTTGCTGATACTTTTATGCTTAGCTGTTCCATCAGCCATGGTAGGAAGGATTGTTAGTTGTAAGGAATCTTGGGTCTCACTTACTTCAACAGTCGGGTAAATGACCTGATCTTTGGTGTCTGTCAAATTAAACCAGATTCGATTATTTTTATGACTATAATCAGTGAGAAGAGATTTTATTTCGTCAATCGACTTTCCCTTCATTTGCTGAGTCACTTGTTCAAATTCATGATTAGCTTCTCTACTCTTTACTTGCTCATAATAGATTGGCATAGCAAAATAGAGACTAGCAAGCACTACTGTGACAACGACAAAGATAATCGAACTGGTCAGCAGGAAATTCTTTTTTACAATCTTCACGCCTGATCTCCACCCAATTGATAGCCCATACCGGTAATGGTTGACAAAGGAATTCCAGGAACTTTCTTGCGAATATTCTTGATATGATTGTCTAAGACACGACTATCTAACTCACTATAACCCCAAATAGTATTCATAAGCTGGTCTCTTGTCACTAAATGTCCCTTGCGTTTAGCAAGAACTTCTAGAATTTCATACTCCTTCTTGGTCAGAGCTAGCTTTTCTCCTTGCCAGAAAATCGTACAATCTTCTAAAACCACGCGCAAGTCACCGATGACAATTTCAGAATAAACGGCAGTTCGACGTAAAATATTTTCTATTCTTTTCACCAAAATGAGGGGTGAAAAAGGCTTAGTCACGTAATCGCTAATCAAGTGATTAAAACTCACTAGCTGGGTATATTCATCATCTAGAGCAGTTAAAATCATGACTGGGATCTGCGATGTCTTACGGATTTCCTTGAGAACATCTAAACCACTAACGGATGGCAACATCATATCTAAAATGACTAAATCAAAAGTCTCTTCTTCAAACTGACGTAGAGCCTCTGCGCCATCATAAACCGGCGTAACACTGTAGTTACTTTCTTTTAAAAATTCACATATGACTTGGTTGATAGTAGTATCATCTTCTACGACCAAAATCTTATACATAACGACTCCTTATTACTTCTATTCAAAGCGCAAAGCTTCGATTGGATCAAGCTTGGACGCCTTGACGGCTGGTAGCAATCCAAATACTACCCCTATTATACAACAAAATAGCAAACTTACAAAGACTGAGAAGAGGGAAAGAATGTAAGGATAAGCCAATGACTGGGTAATGGCAAAACCAGATAGGATTCCAGCAACTACTCCTATAAATCCACCCATCAAGGTCAAGATAACTGCTTCAATCAAAAACTGCTTGAGAATGATTTTTCGTCTTGCCCCCAAAGCCTTCTTAATACCAATTTCACGAGTCCTTTCTGTAACAGAGACTAGCATGATGTTCATAACACCAATCCCTCCGACCAGAAGGGAAATACTGGCAATCCCTGCCAAAAGTACAAAGTTTGATTGGTTCAAATTATCCAATTGACGTTCAAATTCCTGTAAATTTAGCACCCCAAACATATAATCAGAACTAGGGACTTGTTGATTGAGATAATCTCCAACTTTTTTTGCTACCTTCTTTAGATCATCTGCTTTATAGGTTTGAACTGTCACCTCAGGATTGACATTCAGCTCCTCAAAAAGCCTGTGCCATTGTTGGAGTGGAATGTAGGCAACCCGATCAGCTCCCGCTGTCAAGCCACTTTGTTCCGTAGACTCAAAAACACCAATTACCTTGAAAGGACTTCCCTTGACTTCGATATATTTTCCAATCCCATTTCCATTTGGGAAAAGACTATCATAGAGAGATTTTTCCAGATAAGTAACCTGCTCTTGATTTTGGAAAGCAGGATCGGAAAAATCCGCACCCTCTACGGTCCGCATTTTCTTAATTTCTGCAATATTTTGAGAAACAGCCTGTACCTTACCAGATGTTTTTTGTTCCAGATGGTAAATCTTGTCATCCGTTCCATAAGTTAAAAGAGCATTTTTAACACCAGGAATTTCTCGAATCTTATTTAGTATATCTTCACCCATGAAAGGGATGTAACCAGGTTTTTTTGCCTGAGCCTTTTCAGGTATACTAGGGTCAATCACATTCTTCTTGTCATAGACCACTTTGATGGTATTATTACTGCCACCGATCAACTGTCGCTTGGTATTTTCTGTATTTCCTTCGATAATTGAAAAGATAGCAATGATGGCACCGATCCCAATGATAATTCCCAGCATGGTCAGCATTGAGCGCATTTTATGCGATAAAATGGAATTTAGAGCTACAAAAATATCTTCCATAAATGTCTTAATTCCTTTCTACCTCTTTGTGTTCAATATTTCCATCTCGCAAAACAACTGTTTTCTTGCACATTTGAGCCACTTCTGGTTCATGGGTAATAATCACAATTGTCTTTCCAGCTTCATTAAACTGCTTAAAAAGTTCCATGATTTGTACGCTGGTCTTGGTATCCAAGGCACCGGTCGGTTCATCTCCAAGAATAAAACTTGGGTTAGTAACCAAAGCGCGGGCAATGGCTACCCGCTGCTTTTGTCCCCCTGATAATTCCATTGGCTTAAATTCGCTTCGCTCTTCTAAGCCTACCAAACGTAACATTTCCATTGCCCGTTCCCGTCTTTCCTTTTTGGGAATCTTCATATAGGTTAAAGGCAATTCCACATTTTGACAAGCTGTTAACTTTGGCATCAGATTGAAGTTCTGAAATACAAAACCAATTTTTTGATTTCGTAAATCTGACAATTGATTGTCTGATAGATTGGATACATCTGTACCTTCAATATGATAACTTCCAGCATTAGCCTTGTCCAAGCATCCGATGATATTCATCAGAGTTGATTTACCGGATCCTGACGGACCCATAATAGCTAGAAAATCACCTTCTTTTACATGAAGATCGATTCCTTTTAGAATAGGAAATTCCTGACTGCCCTGTTGGTAAGATTTATGAATTTCTTTAAGCTTTAACATCTGCTCCTACCTCCATGCCCTCTTTCATGCCGTTCTTAACACTAGAGATACTGTCTTCCATCTTCAAACCTTCAGTGATTTCAACAAGCGAACCCTTAAGGGCCTTGGTTTTAACTTCTTGTTTTTTGATCTTTTTGTTTTCAACTTTCCAAACATAAGATTTACCGTTTTCTGTGAACACATAAGATTTATTCACAACAACCTTGCCAGCTTCAGGCGCATTTTCAATAACATTGACATAAGTATGTGAACCAATCAAAGGCATATTTTCGGCTTGGTCTAACTCTACTTTATATGGATATTTAGCTTGATTTGGATTTTCCTGTTGTTGTTTGTTACCATTTGCTGCTGCATCCGCTGTAAGAGTACCGACTTGAGTTACTGTGCCTGTCCATTTTTTCTTAGGGTTCTTACGGTCAACTACTTCAACTTTTTGTCCTACTTGTAATTTCTCGCGATCAAATTCACTAACATTCCCTTTTACAAAAGTCTTGGACTTGTCCATGATTTCGATAAAGTTTTCTTCTTCTTTCTTAGCTTTTGATTGAGTCGGTAAGTCTTCATTCATAGAAGTGATAGTGCCCGCTGTATCTGCTGTTACTGTATCATATTTCATTCGGTCTGATTCAGTTTGAGCAGTTGCCTGAGCTTTTTCTGCTTCAATCTGAGCATTTTTTACTTCATTATCAGCTGAATTCGCATCGCTTAAACTTTGTGCAACTTCATCTTCCGCAGATTTGATCTGATCTAGTAGGGACTCATCGTTATTCGCATTATATTTTTCACGCAAGCTGTTCAAATTTGCTAATTTGCGATTATAAGTCTCCCACTTAATTGAGGCATTACTTTGCGCCGTACTAATACTATTAGACTTAGCCTGAGCATCATATTGAGCTGATTGAGCCGTCAGCTCTTGGGACGTTACATAGGAAAAGAGAGGCTGTCCCTGTGTGACAGTGTCGCCATTTTTGACGAATACTTCCTTGACCTCACCTTTTGATGGATCGATCTTAACCTTACTGCTATTATTCGGTGCAACTTCACCAGATAAAACCAAGCTTTTCTTCTTAGCTTCATCCACAGCTTCTTGAACTGTTTTAGAGTCAACTTTATTGTTAACAACAACAGATTGATTTTGACCTGGCTGCAAAAGGAAGTATCCTCCCACAGCTGCACAAGTCAATAAAGCTACACTACTGATTAAAATAATTTTAGAATTTTTCTTTTTTCCTCGTAACATACTGCCTCCAAGTCTCACGACCACTCATTATTATTCTGCGCTTGAATCTGCTGTATCTGTATCTTCTTCATTATCTACTGGAATTTGAACAATATTGCCATCTGGCATAGTATATTCTGTCACTTCTTTCCCATCAACTACTTTGTTTTTCTTATCTACAGCATCCTTCTTGTAATCAATTGGCTTGCCATCTAAGGTCTCTGTTTTTTGCTTATCCTTATTTCCACAAGCTGCTAAAAATATAATTGAGAGTCCTAAGACAGCGATAAGAGTAGCTAATTTTTTAAAGTTCATGATGTTCTCCTTTTTAGTAAGTTATTGGGTTAAAATCTGTTGTAAATGTTTTTATCAACAAACATAAACAGTTTTTTAACCTTTTTGTTTTGTTTGAACAAATCTATTCTAACAAAGCTATCTAAGACCCTCCTACCCGCCATCTGTTTTTTTTGTGTTTTTTAAACTGATACTATTCTTTTAATTTTTTTGCATATCCTATCATGAAAACCAATCCAAGCTTTTTTATGATATAATGGCAATATCTTTAATAAACACCAATACGAGGTAAGAAAATGACACAAACAGTTTGCTTTGGTACTTATACACGTCGAGAATCAAAAGGTCTTTACAAGGCAGATTTTGATTCAAATAATGGAACTTTGTCAAACTTAACACTAGTTGCCGAAGAAGCCAGTCCGACCTATCTTGCATTTGATGCAGAGGATCATCTTTATACTGTTGGGGCTGAAAATGGGCAGGGAGGAATCGCTGCATTTGACAAGGATTTCAAACTTTTAAATCATGTCGTTGAAGAAGGAGCTCCACTATGCTATGTTGCAGTAGATGAAAAGCGTGATTTGGTATATGGAGCCAACTATCATAAGGGACAAGTCCTAGTCTACAAACGTTTATCTGATGGCAGTCTGGAGCTAGCAGATTCAGACACGCATGAAGGATCTGGTCCACATGAGAATCAAGCTTCTGCTCATGTTCACTTCACTGACTTAACACCTGATCAATACTTAGTTACATGTGATTTAGGAACTGACCAAGTGGTAACCTATGACCTTTCAGAAGATGGGAAACTAAAAAAATTAGATACATACACTTGCGCGCCTGGTGCTGGAGCACGCCATCTAGTCTTCCATAATTATTACAAAATGGCTTATCTCATTTGTGAACTAAACTCAACGATTGAAGTTCTTATCTATGATGGCGTCGGCCAATTTGACCACTTACAAACTATCTCGACCCTACCTGAAGACTTCACTGGAGCAAATGGTACTGCTGCTATCAGACTTTCTGCAGATGGCAAGTTTCTCTATGGATCCAATCGTGGGCATGATTCAATCGCTGTCTATAAAATTCTCAAGGATGGCAGCTTGGAATTAGTCGAAATTACACCAACCAATGGAAAGAATCCACGAGATTTTAATATCACACCTGATCAAAACTACATTATCGCTGTTCATCAAGATTCTGACAATGCGACAGTTTTCAAACGTGATATAGAAAGCGGTAAATTAACAGAAGTCTCTCATGACTTTTATGTTCCTGAATCTGTCTGTGTCACCTTTAAATAAGCAGATTCCTTGCTTTCTATTTAAAAGTTTGATTAAATTATTACCGTATGAAAAAATGACTAAGGAGCCTATTATGAATCCCCTAGATTTATTTAACCAAGTAAAAGAAATGATCGAAAAGAAAGATTTCGATGCAGCTAAAAAGTTTGTTGAAGATAATAAAGACAAATTTGGTGAATACCTAGACCAAGCCAAAAAGTTAGTAGCTGGAAATGAAATGGCTAGTGGCGCTATCGATAAAATTAAAGGTTTGTTTTAAGCAAATAACTAAAAAAGCATCCTCATTAAGAGATGCTTTTTATATACACAAATTTCAGATACTGGCTAGGCATTTTAAAAAAATAGATCCCAGTTTCTAGTTAAAAACTGGGACTTAAGTACTAAATATTAATCTGTCTTTCTTCTTTTCTTTGTCCTGTAACAAACATGGTAAATGTCGCCTTGCAGACATTCTCGTTATCTTGATTAATGATAACCACATCCACTACTCTCGTTTTGCGACCAGGGTGTAGGCAGTTTCCTGAAATTGTCAGCTTATCTCCAGGATGTCCCGCTCGCAGATAGTTAATTGAAGACTGGAGCGTTACTCCATCTACACCTTGAGATATCAAGACTAGACCAGAAATCTGATCACAGAGAGTAAAAAGGTAGCCGCCGTGAGCATTTCCGTAATAGTTCAAAGAGGACTGAACGACTTCGGTCGTAACAATGACTTGGCCATCCTCCATTTTTTCAATTTCGTAGTTCTCAAATGCTGAAATCGCATCAAAGTGAAAATCTTTCATTTATTTCTCCTCACAATCTGTGTCTTATCATACTACTTTTCATTGATTCAAGCAAGGAAAGTTCCCAACAAATCTATAAAAAATCTGCTTCTAGCTAATCTATCGTCTTTGCTGATTTCTTTTATTAATAAAGTCTTTTAATTCTTCCAATCGTTCTCTTGTTAGCGATTGAGCAAGAAAAGCATCTTCGTTAACATCTTTGCCTTCATTAAATTCATGCATAGGAACATTATCATACTGCTTTACATTTACTGGTATAAGCTTCCCTTCGCCATAAATTATAATCTCTATATTACTATCACTAAAAAAAGCTCCATAGTAGTCTTCTCGAACCACTACTGTCTGCCCTTTTTCCTCAAGATAGGCATAATGGTTCACCGGAACATAAACCGTAAAAAATATCCCAAGAATAGGAGAAAATGCCACTAACAAGGCTCCTAGAGCAAGAGCTGGATAAAGAACCCATTTGTATCTTTTAATTAATAAATAGAAAGCGAGGAATAAAAATAGAAAGGCAAGCCACGGACTCAACTGAGGTTTCCACAACATACTGGTAATCAAAAAGAATAAAATAACCACCAAAGGCGCCAGATCTCTCAACTTCCATCGATTAGATACAAGAAGTCCAACAGCCAAGAGAATAAGAGCTGGCAACTCTCTGCTTAGAATATATAGAAGGAAATAAAACATCCCAAAAGTCTCCCTTTACTTTATTCAAAAATCCCTCAAGTCAAGCTTGAGGGATCCTTACTTCATTCAATCTGAATGAATTATTTTTTCAAGTTGTAGAATGATTTCAATCCACGGTATTCAGCTACTTCACCAAGTTGGTCTTCGATACGAAGCAATTGGTTGTATTTAGCAATACGGTCTGTACGTGAAAGTGAACCAGTCTTGATTTGACCTGCGTTTGTTGCAACTGCGATGTCAGCGATTGTTGAATCTTCAGTTTCACCTGAACGATGTGATACAACGGCAGTGTAACCAGCTTCTTTCGCCATTTCGATAGCGTCGAATGTTTCAGTAAGAGTACCGATTTGGTTAACTTTGATAAGGATTGAGTTAGCAGCACCTTCTTCGATACCTCTTTCAAGGTAAGAAGTGTTTGTTACGAAGAAGTCGTCACCAACCAATTGAACTTTACCACCAAGACGTTCAGTAAGAGCTTTCCAACCGTCCCAGTCGTTTTCGTCCATACCATCTTCGATAGTGATGATTGGGTATTTGTTTACCAATTCTTCAAGGTAGTCGATTTGTTCAGCAGCAGTGCGGACAGCAGCTCCTTCACCTTCGAATTTAGTGTAATCGTAAACTTTACGTTCTTTATCGTAGAATTCTGATGATGCACAGTCAAATCCGATAAATACGTCTTTACCTGGAACATAACCAGCAGCTTCGATAGCAGCGATGATAGTTTCTACACCATCTTCAGTTCCGTCGAAACGAGGAGCGAATCCACCTTCGTCACCAACGGCTGTTTCAAGACCACGACCTTTAAGGATTTTCTTAAGTGCGTGGAAGATTTCAGCACCCCAACGAAGAGCTTCTTTGAATGTAGGTGCACCAGCAGGTACGATCATGAATTCTTGGAAAGCGATTGGAGCATCTGAGTGAGATCCACCATTGATGATGTTCATCATTGGAGTTGGAAGAACTTTAGTGTTGAATCCACCAAGGTAGCTGTAAAGTGGGATTTCAAGGTAGTCAGCAGCAGCACGAGCTACAGCGATAGACACACCAAGGATTGCGTTTGCACCCAATTTACCTTTGTTAGGAGTACCATCAAGAGCGATCATTGCACGGTCGATAGCTTGTTGGTCACGAACATCGTAACCGATGATAGCTTCAGCGATAACATTGTTTACGTTATCAACTGCTTTTTGTGTACCAAGACCACCGTAACGAGATTTGTCGCCATCACGAAGTTCAACTGCTTCGTGTTCACCTGTAGAAGCTCCTGAAGGAACCATTCCACGTCCGAATGCACCTGATTCAGTATAAACTTCTACTTCAAGTGTTGGGTTACCGCGTGAGTCTAGGACTTCGCGAGCGTAAACATCAGTAATAATTGACATTTCTTACTCTCCTTTGAGTTTTTTTATTTACTCTTCTATCATACTCTAAAAAAGCGTTTTTTTCAAGAAAAAATCGTCTCTTAACCTTAAAAAATCTAGATTTATCAAGCAACCGCTTACACACTTCATGCTTTTTCTATTCTTATGAAATATTATGAAAATAAGTATTTTTGCAGCACCTATAACTTTATGCTATACTAAACCTATGACAGATATTAATAAAGTAATCATGGAGAAAGCCCAAGGTGGTGCCAAACTTAACCCTGATGAGCAACGTAGATTTTTAGGAACTTTTGAGGAACGAGTACTAGCCTTCTGCTCTGTTGAGCAAGCAAACGGTTCTCTCGTTCGTAGTCACTTCAAAGAAGTGCTCAGCAAAATTGTAGAAGAATATCAGCCTGTCCTAGTCAAAATTTCACCAGAAGTGGAGTCTAGCAATCAAATCTTTTATTTGAAAATATCTAAAGATCTTAGTTGTGAGGCAACAATTGTTTCTGGTGATTACCAAACTTCTCCATTTGGCCTCATTATCCACAGTGACCATCTAGTCCAAGTGGATGATAAGGACATGTTCCAACAGTTTGCTAGTCTTTTTCAGCCAACAGAAAAGCCTACAAAAGAAAAGCAATCTATCTGGAAAAAGTGGTTTGGATAAGATGACTAATATAGAGAAACTTTTTGCTTTTTTTGATGCAGAAAATCAGCGAGACTGGCAAACCTATCAGACTTTTCTTTCTGATCATGTTAGCTGGGAATTAGAAGGTGACACAACCGAAATCATCAAAGGAAAAACAGGCTACCTGACTAAGATTCAAAAAGTCTACCATAACAACCCCGTCCAATTTCGTTGTACTTATTATCAGCTTAGTCCCGACCAGAATCGGATTGTGACCATTTTAGAAAATGACTTGGGTGACCTGTCTTGTGACATCTTCTTCTTTGAAAAGGGCATGATAGTCAAAGAAATTGAATACCTACTAAAAAAAGCGGACTAACCGCTTTTTTTCATTTTTAGTACATTGCCAATATTTCTTGCTGTTCGAATCAAATTTCGCTCCGCCTGCTCTAAAACCCTATCCAAACTATCTGCTCGCGCAATAATCGGAAAAGCTGCCTGGATATTCCCAACTGGGAAATCCGGTAAATCATCTTCCAGACTTCCGCAAATCGCCAGTACAGGGATACCTTCAGGTGTTCGTCTTGCGACCCCAACAGGTGCCTTACCCGCCAAAGACTGACGGTCCATTCGTCCTTCGCCAACGACGACCAAGTCCGCTTTTTTAACTCTGTCATCAAAATCCAGTAAATCTAAACAGGTTTCTATACCCGAAACGATTTTTCCTCCAGCAAAAGCAACCAGTCCTGCAGCCATTCCGCCTCCGGCTCCAGCTCCATCCATATCAATCACCTGAGGATCAACCAACTGATAGAAATCTGCCATGGCTTGATCCACTTGGGAGAATAATAAGGGAGCTAGACCTTTCTGACCTCCGAAAACAGTTGTCGCACCGCGCTCACCACAAAGAGGATTGTCAACGTCAGTCAAAATCTTAATCTCAACTTCTTTCAAGAAAGCAGGAACCTGCTCAGCTGATATTCGAGCGACCTTTCCCAAAGATGAGCCAATGGGGCGCAGTCTATGATTATCCGCATCGAAAAATTCATAGCCAAGGCCAGCTGCTAGTCCAATTCCACCGTCATTGCTGGCCGAACCTCCAACACCCACTAAAATTTTTCTGACACCGTCTTCAGCTAGGTACAAAATCAATTCTCCCAATCCTTTGGTCTCTATGGCCAAGGGATTTCGTTTTTCCTGAGGAATAGAAGCGAGTCCGACCAAGTCAGCCATCTCAAACAGTGCTTGCTGACCGTTCCTAGCATAAGGCATTTTTACTGGCTGGCCAAAAGGACCAGTCACAATGTGGTAAAATTCAGTCCAGCCTAAGGCTGATGTCAGCGCAGCCATTGTCCCCTCGCCCCCGTCACCAACTGGCAGCAAGTCAAAGCTAGCATCTGGCAAGGCCTGAGAAAATCCGTTCTGCAGAGCCTGAGCAACCTGAGGAGCTGATAAACTTTCCTTGAAAGAATCTGGTGCAATTAGGATATGCATACTTCTCTCCTATTCTTTTCTATTGTCTAAAAGAGCAATAACCCGAGAGAGGTTGCGTTCTTGAATCTGATAAGGAGCCTGCTCACGCACGATTGGCTTGGCCATAAAGGCAATTCCCATCCCCGCCGCCTGAATCATAGGCAGATCATTGGCACCATCCCCCATAGCAATCGTTTGATTTAATTCTAAATTGTTTTCTGATGCCCATTCTTTTAGCATGGCAAGCTTGGTATTCTTAGTGACAATCTCTCCTAAGACTTGACCTGTCAAAAGGCCCTGCTTGATTTCCAAACGGTTTGCCTTGACGTAGTCAACTCCTAGCTGCTCAGCCAGTCTATCCACCGTCTCATGAAAACCACCTGACACCAAGCCTACTTTATAACCACGTTTATGTAGCTCCTTGACCAAGTCCTCGGCTCCTGGCATGAAATGGATCCTTTCTGCAATTCGAGCAAAAATATCCTCTGGCAGCCCTTTTAAAAGGGCCACCCGCTCACGCAAGGCAGCTTCAAAGACCAACTCTCCTCGCATGGCACGCTCGGTAATAGCCGCGACCTGAGTTCCTATACCAGCCTCCTCTCCTAGCAGGTCAATCCCCTCTTCCATGATTAAGGTGCTGTCAACATCCATGACTAAGAGACCTTTAACTTTATCCATCTCTTGACTCCTTTTCTATTGACATCTCTACCAGCAACATCCACTATATTCACTCTTTTTTATGTTCTTCTACCACCAAAAGTATATTCTCTCTCGTATTCATATACAGTATCAGATAAGACAGCTGACATTTCAACTTGACGATTGTTTTTTTCAATCTAATTCATTCGCCTCCCCTTTCATTATTGAAATATATTTATCAATTTGAATGCTTTTTTTATCATCTTCTAATACAATGGCAATATTATAAGCATTACCACTCGAATGTGTGATAGATACGAAGCATTTTGCATTTTTAGAAAAATTATACTTTTTGACTAGCTTATTAAAAAGTTCCGAGTTATCATCAGTTTTATAAATAATATTACTTAAGGATGTTTCCGAACTTCTAAAAACTTCTTTTACTTCCAATGCTTCAAAATACTCTCGTTTAATACTTAAGTTAAAGATTTCCTCATCAAACTTAGGGTCAATACTATCTGAATAAAGCAACTGAGAATTTTCATAACTGACATGAACCTCCCGTGTTTTTTCATCTTTACGAATAGTATAACTTCCATCCACAAGATTATTTTTAGAATTTAAAAAAACTTCATAACTTTCTTTTTGTTTCTCTCGATCACCAATACTAACTGAAACAGAATAGCTTTTGATTCCTGTTAAGTCTATATTTTCTTGCTCTAAGAATTTAAACATTGGCTCAAAAGTGCCTTCAAAATCATACTGTTCTCTTGTTCTGTTTTTTGGAATAGTATAATCATCCAAACGCCAACCATTCATCAATGCTATCGATAAAACGGCTACACCTACGAGAATAATGAGAGTAATATATTTTTTAATCTTTTTCATTTCTTTTATAGACTTTCCGCTTTCATTTTTCCCTCTATTATAACATAAGAGCTTTTTTGCTGAGAATGAAAAAAAGTTCCCTTAGGAACTCTTTTAAAATCGAATATTTTCACGAGTTTTCTCATAAGATGTAACAAAACGACTTGTTACGCCAGGCTCAACAACTTCAAGAGCTTGAGAAATCACTTCGAATGAACTTTCGTAATCGAATTGATTTTCAAAGATATCCAAAGCTTTATTAAAAGCTTCCTGAATACTTTGATCAAAGGAACGATAACGATTAGAATACTGAAGAAGCTGTTCTGTCAAAGTTGCGTACTGAACAATCTGATAGGTTTCAGTTTCCAAATCATGAATGTCATTTGTAACATTTTCAAGTAACAAATTAACATTGTCAATATTTACGCGCAACTGCTCCAACTCTGTAAGCAAAGCCTCTGTATGATCACTGGCTGTAAAGAAGAGACTTAAGAAACTCTTTGGAATTCCTGGTAAATTGCGTTTTTCCATATAGCGCTTAATTGTGTGAAGCTTGTTGATGTAGATGTTGACTTTTTGACGAGCATTGTCATCATCTTTTTCAATTCTCGCTAGACGCTCACCAAGAGTGATTTGTTCGTCTTCAATTTCTTTCAAGCGCTCTTGAGTTGCTTCAAGTGCTTCCTGAGTTAACGAATAAGCTTGTTTATTTTCAGCTGAGTCTTCTACAGTAGCTAAAACAACTGCCTCTAATGCAGACAATTCACTTTGTAAATCACGAACTTTCTCATCTTCTTCATCAGATAGAAGATACATCTTAGACAAACGATCCAACTCACTTTGAAGGTGTTGGTTGTTTTCTTTTGTATGTTTCAAATAAGCTGGTAAGTTTTCTTGTAATTTTTCGACAACTTTCTGAGCAGCAATTTCTCTCGTAAAGATGTCATACAAAGCATTGATTTCTTCTTGAATTTGAGTATTTTCATATTGGGCATTATCCAACTCCAAAGCAGCAATATTCTCATAGTTTTGAGTGATATTAGAATGGAGTTGTGAGAAGCGAGACTCGATATCCGTTTCAACAAAATGATATCCAGCTTCCACCAATTTCCGATAACCAGATTCAAGATCTTCCAGCTGGTCTGGTAAAACTTCTCTTAGTTCAGTGACAATACTTGGCACCTTATCAACAATATGAGTTAAAGCAAGGATATGGTTCTCTGTTTTATCCAAAATATCCGCAGCTTCTACTGGGTCCCCAGAAGAATTAAGGGTAACAAATTGGGAGAACTCTGATTCAATATTTTGCAACTGCTTTTGAATCTCTTGAACTGCTGGTCCATACTTTTCAGTATCTTCAGCTACTTTAACTTGTAGATTTTCAAACAATTCCAAAGCATGAAGAACACGACCACTATTTTTTGCTTCTTGCTTTTCTAAGTCTGCTAAGGCCTCACGGATTAACTCAATATCTTCTTCAACCAGATTAATCTGACTTTCAATGTTATCAATCGCATGCTTTGCCTTTAGAAAGCGAAAGGAATTGTTATAACCTTCTGCTTCAAAGATATTATTTTCAATATCTGCAAAAGAATTAAGGGAAAGATCGACCCATTTTTGATTCCACTCACGGAAAGTCACCTGACTTTGACCGATGAGATGCATATTCTTAATCGCCTCTACTTCATCATTCACAGGAAGATTATATAGTTTCTCTTTACGTTCTTCCAAACTATCAAGTAGAGTCTCATTTCTCTTTCTTAGGACAACAGCAGCTACATAAGCAAGAATTAAAGCTACTGCAATCACTATGATTAGAATAATTAGTCCGTTAGACATATAAAACTCCTTCGTATTATTACTTGAGAATAAACATAATGATTATATCATAATTTCATTAGTCTTGTATATAATTTCTTCATTTCTATACATCTAATGTACTGTATACAGCATTTTCTTCGATAAATTCGCGACGTGGTTCTACCCGATCTCCCATCAGCATATCAAAGATCTTGTCTGCTTCTGCTGCATCGTCAACTGAAACACGCGCCATCAAGCGGTGTTCTGGATCCATGGTTGTTTCCCATAGTTGGTGATCATCCATTTCTCCCAAACCTTTATAACGTTGAATTGAAGGCTTAGAGCGACCTTCACTATACCTAGCTAAGGCTTCTTGAAGTTTTATTTCTTGATCAGCACCTGGCTGAATATATTCTTTTACTTCGCTGCCAACTTTAACACCATAGATAGGTGGCTGAGCGATATAAACATAGCCTGCTTCCAAGACCGGCTTCATATAGCGATAAATCAAAGTCAAAAGCAAGGTACGAATATGAGCTCCATCGACATCGGCATCAGTCATGATAACCAATTTTTGGTAACGACACTTGCTAATATCAAAATCAGCACCAAAACCAGTTCCCATAGCCGTGAAAAGGCTCCGGATTTCTTCGTTGGCCAAAATTTTATCCATGCTGGCCTTCTCAACATTGAGAATCTTACCTCGAATTGGCAAGATTGCCTGAAATTCACGGTTCCGTCCTGACTTAGCTGAACCTCCAGCTGAGTCTCCCTCTACGATAAAGAGTTCTGTTTCAGCAGGATTATTTGAGGAACAATCCGCCAGTTTACCTGGCAAATTCGAAATTTCCAGGCCAGATTTTTTACGGGTGACTTCTCTCGCTCTTTTTGCAGCTATTCTAGCTTTTGAAGCCAAAATTCCTTTTTCGACAATCTTCTTAGCAACTGCAGGATTTTCTAAAAGAAAATCTGAGAACGCTTCGCTAAATAGACGGTTGGTAATTTTAACAACTTCGCTATTTCCCAGTTTGGTTTTGGTTTGTCCTTCAAACTGAGGATTTGGGTGTTTAACGGAGATAACCGCTGTCAAGCCTTCTCGAACATCTTCACCTGTGAGGTTATCTTCGTTTTCTTTGAGAAGTTTATTCTTCTTAGCATAGTCATTGATGACTCGAGTTAGGGCTGTACGGAAACCTTGCTCATGTGTCCCACCTTCATGTGTGTGGATGTTATTTGCAAAGCTCATCACCGTTTCATGGTAGCCTGTCGTATACTGCATAGCTACTTCCACGGTTATATCTTCCATTTCTCCATCTGTATAGATAGGATTGTCGAAGATTACTTCCTTATTTTCATTGATGTACTGGACATAACTAGCAATCCCACCTTCGTAATGATAGTCTTTGCTTTGTTCCATACCATCTCGTTTATCGGTAATTGAGATAGACAAGCCTCGATTGAGAAAGGCAAGTTCTTGGATCCGTTTATTGAGTTTTTCAAAATCAAATTCAACAGTCTCGGTGAAGATTTCTGGGTCTGGCGTAAAATGAACCGTTGTACCTGTACGATCTGTATCACCGATCACTTTCAAATCAGCCACGACCTGGCCACGAGTGTATTCTTGGAAATGAATTTGACCATTTTTATATACTTTAACATCTAGTTGGGTGGATAAAGCATTTACAACAGAAGAACCTACACCGTGAAGACCTCCTGAAACCTTGTAGCCGCCACCGCCAAATTTCCCTCCAGCGTGAAGGACAGTAAAGACAGTTTCAACAGCAGGACGACCTGTTTTTTCCTGAATATCGACAGGGATCCCACGCCCATCATCGACTACTGTGATAGAATTGTCTTTTTCAATAAAGACTTGAATATGACTAGCAAAACCAGCCAAGGCTTCGTCAATAGAGTTATCAACGATTTCCCATACCAAATGGTGCAGACCTTCTTTAGAAGTTGATCCGATATACATACCCGGACGCATACGAACTGCTTCAAGTCCTTCAAGGACCTGAATCTGGCTGGCATCATATTCTTGAGATTGGATGTCTTGTTGCTTTTCTTCTGTCATTTTATTCCTTTTCTGTATTTAAATGTAAATAATTCTTTAGATGTTCCATATTATCAAAAAGATAAGTAGCAAAACCTGCGGCTTGACCAGCCTCTATATCTAATGGGCGATCACCAATAACTATGCAGGAGCTAATCTTGTACTTTTCCTTGAGATAATTCATGGATTCTGGGTCAGGTTTTCTCTTAAAACCATTATCCGCTGTGACAATTTCCGTAAAGAGGGAATCAATTCCTGTTTTAGAGATAATCTCTAAAACCTGATTGTCCCGATGGGAGACTAAAAAGTTTCTGCCACCCTGCTTAATTATGGTCTCTAGTAGCTCTTTTGCCCCGTTAAATAAAACAGGATGCTGAAGTTCCTTAGCTTCATTGGCCTTGTAAGATCTCAAAAAATCTTTCACTCCCGGTGCAAACTGTTGTACTGCATAATCCGTTGATACTTTTAAAGCTTGATATACTTCATCATGGCTAGCTTCTATGCCTAATGACGCTAAAGTTCGTACAAAAGCAGCTGTGGAAGTTTCATAATTATCGAGAAGCGTACCGCCTAAATCCCAGATATAATCTTGATAATCCATAGCTTTTATTATACCATATTTTTCCTGAAAAAGCGCTAATATTGGCAAAATATACTGATAAGAATCCTTTTAAACCAAATAAAAATAAAGTATGGATTCCTCATTTATATTAATAAATAAAAAACCCACTTATTGATAAATGGGTTTCCTATTTTATTCTCCAAAAACATCTGTATATAGCATACCTTGACGTAAGGAATCCGCGTCACCGCCTAACTTCTCCACTATGGTATAAGCAAAAGCAAGCGCAGTTGAGGGACCTCGACTTGTAATAAGTTTGCCATCAGTGACCACTGTCTCCTTCAGGTAATTCCCGCTCTTAATGCTCTCCTCAACGCCATCATAACAGGTGAATTTTTTATTCTCCAGTACTCCTGCTTTTTCAAGTACTATGGGAGCGGCACAGATTGCAGCAATCCACTTATCTTCTTCCTGCATCTTAGTTAGAGCTTTCATCAGGTTCTGGTCATCTCTAAGATTAGCAGACCCAGGCATTCCACCCGGCAAAACAACCATATCATAATCGTCTAAATTTCCTTGCCACAATCGGTCAGCTTGGACACTGATTCCATGAGAACCTGTCACTACTTGCTCAAATCCAAGTATATGACAGGCAATATTGGCTCGACGCAAAACATCCACAACTGTGAGTGCTTCTATTTCTTCAAAACCATTAGCCAGTATAACCGCAACTTTCGTCATGAATCCTATCCTCCTATTTTAATTTTTTCAGAATAATTTTCTTTCGTCTTCTAGAATATCCTGTCTGTTGCTCTTCTAAAAGATTATTTTGATAACTAACAGAAAGCAAGAGACCTACTCCAATTAGGTTACTGATAATAGAGGAGCCTCCTTGGGAAATAAAGGGCAGAGGAATTCCTGTTAAAGGAAGTAAGCCCGTCACAGCTCCAATATTTTCAAAAATATGAAAAATCAGCATCATAGTGAGACCAGTGGAAATGTAGGTATAAAATTGATTGTTCGATTTCAGAGTGATCCTTAACATGCGATAAATAAGCAAGAGGTAGAGGGCAATCAGGAAGATCGAGCCCATAAAGCCAAAGTCTTCCGCAATTACCGTAAAGATCATATCACTTTCTCGCACCGGCACTAATAAATTGGATACATTAAAACCTTGCCCCCAGATTCCACCGCTACCGATAGCAATCTGGCCCTGAGCTTGTTGATAAGTAGTCGTTTGGGCATATTCAAAAGGATGAAGCCATGCTAAAATCCGATTAATTTGGTAAGTCGGCATGCCTAGATTGTGAAGAAACGCCCTACCACCTTCCCAGGTAAAAATTAGCATAAAGGCTAGAAAAAGTGAAACGCCCGTTAGAAAGATAGGAAGAATAATTTTCCAAGAGACTCCAGATAAGAGTACAATTCCTGAAAAAATAGCCATAAAAACAAGAGCCGTCCCCAAGTCACTCTGTAAGGTCAGCAAAATCAAGACTGGCACAGTATAGAGAAAGAGCTCCAAAATCAATAGCCAATCCATTTTGATCGTCCTAATCTTGTCTTTATTTCGTTGGCTGAATTGAACAACTGAACGCGATAAGATCAGAATATAAGAGATTTTCATAAACTCTGACGGCTGGAAGAGGGTCGTACCACCAATAGTTACCCAGTTTTTAGCTCCTGTTGAAGCAACAAGAGACGGGCTATAAAAGACCAGGGGTAAAACCATGAGACCTAAACCAAAAACGTAGAGCAGGGGAGTCATCTTCCAAAGAAATTTGGTGTTAAAAAACATGACAACAAAACTAATCACAATCCCTAAAGCTATCCAAGCAATTTGCTGTCCAACTATTGCCCAGGCACTAGCAGGGTAGTCATGATTCACTGCTATATAAATGGCCATGATGCCAAAAATCAATAAACAAATAACTGGTAAAATTAAACTATAATCCACTCGCGAATCAATCGAGGGTTTAAAATAAGACATACTCACTCCTGTCTAGAAAAAATACTGAATAATCAAGCTAGAGACAGCAACAACAAACCAAGCAAAGGCACCAGTTAAAAGTGGAGCTGCTCCTGCTTGTTTAAACTGAGCAAAAGAGACCCGAGAGCCTATTCCTGCTAAAGCCATTGCCATCAGCCATTGAGATAGAATTTTTGTAAAGGAAATAAAGGAAGCAGGTAAAACACCCGTACTACTAATCAGAGATGCACAGACAAACCATAAAATAAACCAAGGGAAAATTTTCTTTAAATCTACTTTTTGTTTAGATGACTGGGACTTAATATAGCGAACACCTGCAAAAATGAGACAAGCTGGCACAATCATCAGAGCTCGACTTAATTTAACAATAGTTGCCAAATCACCAGCAGTCTGTCCATAGGTATAGCCAGCAGCTACTACAGACGAAGTATCATTGATAGCTGTCCCTGCCCAGGTCCCAAAGGTCTCGGCCGACATCTGCATAACATGTCCAAGAAAAGGAAAAATGAAAACTGCTAAAATATTGAAGAAGAAAATAGTTGAAATCGAAAGAGCAATCTCTTCTTCTTTAGCTTCTAAAATAGGTGAAGCTGCCGCAATAGCAGAACCCCCACAAATAGCCGTTCCAAATCCAATCAACAAGGTTAAGACTCGTCCCATTCCCAAAAAACGGCCTATAAGATAAGAGGATAAAAAGGCTAGTAAAATCGTAAGAATACTGATTTTTAAAGATGATAAGCCAGTTGCAGAAACTTTTGAAATAGACAGACTAAAACCTAGCAAGATAATAGAATACTGTAAGAGTTTCTTACCCGAAAAAACCAAGCCAGAATGAAATTTCTGAGGAATTTTCCAAAAATGATTCAACAGAATACCAAGTAAAATTGCAAATACACTGGAGCCAAACAAAGGAAAAGCTTTGCCCAAAAAAGTAGCAAGCGTAGCTATGGCTAAAGATAAACCCAAACCTGGAATGTATTTTTTAAACATGATTAATCCGAACCTTCTTCTTTTTTCAATGTTTCTATTATAGCAAAATTTAAGTACTTGAGTCAGAGAATTATTTGGAGAAATTTTATCTTTCTTCAAAATTTTGCACCCATCCACTAGTTCTTCTTTTTAACAGTTTTATTTTTAAAATAAAATCTCATATCTTGCAGAATCTGCTCAAAAGAAGACTGCTCAATTGGTGCTGTCTTCGTCAAGACTCCTCTAATCTGGCGACTATATCGTTTCGTATAGACACGATTATCCAAGATAAGAACAGCAGACTGCTGTTTGCGATGGCGAACTGTTCGCCCCAAAGCTTGTTTCAAGCGTAAAATCGCAACTGGCAAGCCATAATCATAAAAGGGGTTTTTCCCTTCAAGACGAAGCCGACGATTCATCTTTTGCGTGAAAACATTTTGCGGATTGTCAAAAGGTAGACGTGTAATGATTTGAATCATTTTATCCTGACTAGAAAAGTCCGTTCCTTCCCAGAAACTACCTGTCCCCAGTAATATTGGAGCTTCTCCTCGATCAAAGCGGCGTTTAATGTTACTAGCATCTCCATTCTTATACTGAGCTAAATGCTGCAAAGACAAGTTTTCTGATACTTCTAACAAGAGCTCCTTAGAAGTAAACAGAACCAAAATCGGAAGGTTTAAGCTGGATAAACTTTCAATCCTCTCAGCAATCAATCGGGCATGCTGAGAAAGTGGCAAATCAACCAAGTCCGGAAAGTCTTTATCCACCCAAATTCTCTGTTGGTGATAATTCTTAGCTGGTAAATGATAAAACTGATAGGCTTGGAAGCCAAGTAGCTGAGCTAGATTCACCTTTCGGCTGATTTCCAAGGTTGCAGATATGAAAAAGAGCTGGACCCTTTCAGGCAGAAAATCCTGAAAATTCATTAAAGATAATCTAGCTGCATGAAGACTAGTTACTCGATGTTGTTCGAAATATTCATCTTCCAACCAAAATTGTTCATACCTTTGATCCAAAATCTCGCGCAATTCTGGAAGATAGTGAGCTGGAAGCTCAGACAGATCCTGTCTCAGCTTAAGCAAGGTTTTCTCCCTTACTTCACTCACTCTTTCGTTATGAAAAACTTCCACTAACTGTGCTAACTCAAACTGCAGACTTTCAAGTAGACGTTGTTCCAGAAGAGAATCCACACGAAGAATTTCTTGCTGAATTGTCTGCAGTAGCTGATTCATCTTGAGACTTTTTTGAGAAAAACTTTCTAAAGCCCAAAAGAGCTTCTGAGCCTCATCTACTACTAAAATACGTCCTTCAATCAAACTTTTATCATCTTCTAAACGAGTGAGGAGGTAAGCGTGATTAGTCAATAATAGTCTACTCTCCCTTGCTTTTTCCTGACCAATTTGCCAAAAATCCACACCGTAGAATAAAGATTTTTTGCTCAATTGGCCATCATGCCCTAGCTCCTCGAAAAAAGCTTGGTAACGATGAGCTTGACCAATTTCTTCTAAGTCTCCTGTTTTAGTTTCAGTAAGCCAAACTAAAAGTTGCATCTTGCAACGATTAAGCAAGCGATTATCATCCAAGCGCTCTAAACTCTGGTAAAAAGTATCCAACTTGATATAGGATTTTGGACTTTTCAAACTATGAAAGGCCACTTGAAAAACTTCTTCAATCGCTCTTCCTTCTCCAGTTGCAATTTGATCCTGCAAAAGCTTAGTCGGTACACTGACTACGATCTTTTCCTGACAATGTGCTAAAAGTGGTAGCAGATAACCATAGGTCTTTCCTAAGCCAGCCTGAGCTTGCAAGAAATTAGGTAAAGGATTTTTTATGGCCTCTTCTATGAGAGAAGCAAACTTTTGCTGCTCCGGTCTTTCTTCTAGCCCAAGCAAAGAAATATTCTTAGCAAAATCAGTGGATAAATACCTTTCTTTGCCAACCTTAGCCTGCTTTTTTAGATAAATACCGTGACAATCAAGCCAGTCACAAGCTCTTCCTTCTGGCATCTTCTCAAAACAGTCTTCTAGTACCAAGCGGGACTCATAAATCAAGCTGTTAGACAAAATAAGAAGGCGTTCTAGTAAGGGCTTGGGCAGACTTTGAATTTTTTCTTGGATTTTTAAAAATAGCAGGGCTGTCGCCATAGCATCTGAAATAGCCGTATGGGCTTGTTCCAAAGGAATTTCCAGTAGTTCACAGAGACTGGAGAGCCCATATTTTTCATAAGTTGGAAACACGACTTGAGCCAACTCTACAGTATCGACACGAGGAGACAATAAGTCAAAACCTTCCCAAAAAAGCGATTCTGCTAATAAATTTGCATCGAATTTAACATTATGGGCTACAAAGACAGCATCTTCAATCAATTCATAGATCTCACGCGCCACCTGAGAAAAATCAGGTGCCTGGCTCAAGCGTTGATCAGACAAACCTGTCAGCTGTTTGATATGTTCTTCTAAAGCCTCATGAGGGTTAATATCTGTCTGGTAGGTCTGCTTAATCTCTCCATCTTCTAGAATGACAATTCCTACTTGAATAATTTTTGCAGTGCTACCTGTTCCTGTTGCTTCCAAATCGACAATAGCATACTTCATATTTTTTCGTTTCATCTTATCAAAATTATACCATGTTTGCAGTCAAGATGCGAGGCTAGAATAATGAAAGCCAGAGAGCACTTAGATGATTTCTTGATTAGACAATCTAGCCTTAACAAAAGATAGATATCCCATTTTCAAGCTTCATTTCTGCTAAAACTTAATTTTTTTGATACACTCATCATAGATAGAGAGGAAAAATCATGAAAGTACATAAAACATTAAATCCTTTAGCTTACGAAAATACCTATTATATAGAAAATGATAGTCATCTGATCCTAGTTGATCCCGGTAGTAACTTTCAAGCCATCCAAAAGAAAATCACTGAAATTGCTAAACCTATTTCAGTAATTTTACTAACCCATACCCACTATGACCATATCATGAGCCTGGATTTGGTTCGAGAAGCATTCGGATACCCTCCAGTCTATGTGGCAGAAACCGAAGCCAGCTGGCTCTATACACCTGAGTTGAATCTTTCAGGGCTCGATCGCCATAACGATATCGAAACACTTGTCTTGAAACCAGCTGAGCATTTCTTTACTTATCATCAAAATTATGATTTAGATGGTTTTAAATTTTATGTCCTCCCCACTCCGGGACACTCTATCGGAGGGGTCTCACTTGTTTTCCCTGAAGGTCATTTCGTTCTCTCTGGTGATGCCCTCTTTAGAGAATCTATTGGACGCACAGACCTTCCAACTGGAAATTTTGACCAGCTGATTGCTGGTATCAAACAAGAATTACTTCATTTGCCGAAAGAATATGATGTCTATCCAGGACACGGACCTGCTACAACAATTGCCCATGAAAAAATGTTCAATCCATTTTTAAAATAAAAGGACAGAATGAAAAGGATTAGCTAAGCTAATCCTTTTGTTTATATCTTCAAGAAACGTCTCATTGAGAAGACAGATCCAATTGAGCCAATAATGATTCCCAAAACAAAGAGAGAGGCAATCATGATCGGAATAAAGAGTTTAGGTGCAATCATTGAGAGATTTTGCGCCACTAAACCTTTATTGACTGATCGATAGGCAATATTATATGCAAAATAAACCAGGGCTGCCGGCATAACAGCTCCAAGTAGACCAATCCAAGCACCTTCTAACAAGAAAGGTCCGCGGATATAACTATTTTTTGCTCCTACCAATCGCATAATTTGAATCTCCCGACTCCGAGAAATAATGGTAATCCGAATAGTATTGGAAATCAAGAAGATAGCAATGAATATCAACATACCAGCCAAGATTAAGCCCCAAGTCTGAATAAAGTCAGCCAAAGAGAAAATCCGCTTGGTGTTTGCTCCACCATCTTGTACATCTGAGACCCCGTCGATTTTCTGGGCTTCTTCTTTCACTGAAGAAACATATTTTGGATCGGTTGTCTCAACGATGTAGGCATCATATAGGGGATTGGCGTCACCATCAAAGATTTTCCAATCGCTTCCCATAGTCTCTGTCAATTTTTCATATTGCTCTTGCTTACTTGAAAAAGTGATTTTCTCAATATGATCAATTTTTTTCAAAGCATCATAGACTTTATGGTAATTTTCATTATCAACAGTCTGACCTTCTTTAACAACCGTCATACTATTGTCTTCAATGTCTTTACGAACATAAACCATCACTCGAACATTGTTTTTCAAGTCATTGGCTAATTTTGTCGTATTCAAAATAACCGAAACAAAAATAGCAACCAAACTAAGAGTAATCATTACCGTACTGATTGCGGCTACCGTCATCCAACCATTTCGCTTCAAACTTTTTAGCGACTCTATCAAATGACGGAAAAATCTACTAATCATCGTATCCGTATTCTCCTTCCGCTTCATCACGTACCACACGGCCATTTTCAATCGCAATGACGCGATGGCGTAAAGTATTTACAATTTGGCTATTGTGGGTCGCCATTAGAACAGTTGTACCTTGCAGGTTAATCCGCTCTAACAAGTTCATAATTTCCCAAGAGTTATCTGGGTCCAAGTTCCCAGTTGGCTCGTCAGCAATCAAAACTTTAGGGTTATTGACAATTGCACGAGCGATAGCAATCCGCTGCTGCTCTCCCCCAGAAAGTTCGTTAGGGAAAGAACGAACCTTGTGCTTAAGTCCCACTAGGTCTAAGACTTCCATAACCCGTTTCTTAATGTGACTTCTGCGTTCACCAATTACTTCCATGGCATAAGCAATATTTTCATATACTGTCTTCTTTGGAAGCAGTTTATAGTCTTGGAAGACTACTCCTACTTTACGGCGAAGCATTGGTACGTCACGTTTTTTTATCTTAGCCAAATTGAAGCCAGCTACTGTCAACGCACCCTTATCAAGTGCAACTTCACGGTAGAGCAAGCGAATAAAGGTAGATTTACCTGCCCCTGAGGGTCCTACAATATAGGCAAACTCCCCTGGCTCTACTTTTACCGTCACACCTCGCAAGGCTGTTGTTCCGTTGTCGTATTTTTTGACAACATCTCTCATTTCAATAATAGACATTTATTACTAAAATTCCCTTCTGTTAGTTGAGACGCCATTTTAAATAAGCATCGATAAAGCCATCTAAATCGCCGTCCATTACCTTATCAACCTGGGCCACTTCATAACTGGTCCGATGGTCTTTAACCATAGTATAAGGTGTAAAGACGTAAGAGCGAATTTGACTTCCCCACGAAATTTCTTTTTTATCGCCCTTTAATGAGTCAACCTCAGCTGCTTTTTTCTCTTGTTCAAGTTGATACAACTTAGCCTGAAGCATCTTCATTGCACGATCACGGTTCCCATACTGAGTCCGATCAACAGTAGACTGCACCACAATTCCAGTAGGAATATGCGTCAGTCGCACACCAGTAGAAACCTTATTGACGTTCTGACCACCAGCTCCGCCCGAACGGAAGGTGTCCATCTTAATATCGTCTTCTCGAATTTCTACTTCAATGGTATCATCCAATTCAGGCATAACCTCTACGGAAGTAAAGGACGTATGGCGACGTTTAGCTGAGTCAAATGGAGAAATTCGAACTAAACGGTGAACTCCCATTTCCGACTTAAGCAGACCATAGGCATGCGGCCCCTCAAAAGAAAGAGTGACTGATTTAATACCAGCTTCATCACCTGCCTGATAGTCTAGAACCTCTACCTTGAAGCCCTTGGCATTGCCAAAACGTGTATACATACGGAGCAGCATGTCTCCCCAATCCTGAGCCTCTGTACCTCCAGAGCCTGGATGAATCTCGAGAATCGCATTATTATTATCATATGGTTCAGACAAAAGCAAAGTCATTTCATAGCTGGTCATCATTTTCTCGAGTTCTGCCAGCTTTTCCTCTAACTCCTCTTGAACCGAATCGTCCTCAGCTAGAAAATCAAGCAAAATCTCCGATTCATCAAAAAGATCCGTCATCTGGTGGAAATTTTCATAGGTTTGTTTGAGTTCATTTAATTCCTGAGATGTCTTTTGAGCGGCAATATTATCATCCCAAAAGTCAGGTTCTGTCATCTTATTTTCTAAGATGGCGATTTCTTCTTCCAGACCTTCTAAGTCAAAGAGACCCCCTGAAAGAAGCTAATTTTTCACGATTTGCGTCAATCTTTTGACGAATTTCTGAAATATCCATAACTACCTCTTTTCACATATCGTTTAATTATACCATACTTATACACGTTTGACTATTTTTTGAAATAAAATTCAAGAAGTCCAGAATCCAGTGTATGATACTTTTTAATGAATAGCAAGCCAAGGGACTCCTTGTTACAAAATTGTTAGAAAAGTAAATTTTACGACATGAAAATGTCTGTTCCTTTCCTAATATCTTTACTGTTCTTCTTTGAACATCCCTTAAAATCTTCTCTGCGCAACTAATTAAACTTATATATGTTCATGTAAACAATTTTGTGCTAGACTAAAACCATGACAAGAATCGGATTTATGAGCGACCTCCATCTGGACTCCAATCAGTTTGATCACTTTGAACTAGAGACACTTAAGTATATTTTAAAAAAAGAAAGAATTGACCATCTTCACATTGCAGGGGATTTATCTAATGATCTAGCCCATATTAGTTTGCCCTTTATTGAAGAATTGAGACAAGAACTTACCATCTCATTTAATCTCGGCAACCACGATATGCTGGGACTTTCTGAACAAGAGATTTCTGGTTATGATTTTCAGGTCCAGCAGTTTGGTCAGACCAAGCTCATCAGCTTTTCTGGCTGGTATGATTACAGCTTTGTTCCAGAAAAAAGTAAGGAAGAGCACCTGAGAACAAAAAATAACTTCTGGTTTGATCGTAGATTAGATCGGGAACTGGACGATCCTAGCATTACAGCTTACAGCCTCCTTCAGTTAGAAAAACTACTTTCTTCTTTGGATGGTCCCATTATTATTGCTATGCATTTTGTCCCCCATCAAGACTTTCTTTATGACCATCCCTATTTCCAACGTTTCAACGCCTTCCTAGGTAGCCAAGCTTTTCACCAGCTCTTTGTCAAATATGGGGTGAAAGATGTCGTTTTTGGCCATCTTCATCATCGTCACCATAGCCGAGTCATTGATGGTGTTCGCTATCACATGCGTCCTTTGGGCTATGTTCGTGAATGGAAACTGACTCAAAACTTTTTTAATGACTTTCCTCAGTATAAGATTTCACAGATGTATCGTCTTCACAAGCGATATAACACTATTAAAGATTTAGAAGAATTTCTTGACTATAAGAAAAATCACCTGGCAGATGAACTGCGAGATGCTCTTATAATTCTTGATACCAAATCATAAAGACTTAAACAAAAGCAGCCCTTGAAGTGCTGCTTTTAATATTAGAAACCTGCTTATTTTCAAGCCCTCTTAAACCGACCTTTTTCTTCTAAAAAGCTTTCTCTTGAAAATATTTCTTTTAAATAATTCGTCAAAGAGAAGCAAGGCTATAATCAGAATAAAAGAGACCAAAGAATAGTTGATCAAGAGGTTGTCACCACTGATAAAAGGAGGTCTAGCTAGAAGGCCATAATTTCCTCCTGTTACTTGATTGACCCCGATCAAGAAGAGATTTAACATCAAGGTATAGGCAATAATCTCGACTTTTTTTAATAAACGCTTGTCATAATGATTAAATAGATAAATCAAAGAATTAACTAAAAGTGCATAATGACCAATCAAAAATGAAAAGCTTGTAATATGTGGAAAGTCATAAGGATCAAATACAGGATAACCTAAGGCAAAAATAGCACCACTAGCTCCAAGTAGAGCAAAATACTGCTTTATCTTCCATTTATCTGGTAAGAAAATCATAGCAAACATAGCTAGTCTACAATGATAAAGAGGAAGACTGTTGGCCAAAGGAAGACGGAAGCCGATATACCAAGCATAGAGAGCCAAAAGCTGAACAAACTGGATCCACTTAAACGCCTTAACAAGGCCTGGATTATCATGATATTTAACTGCACCATAAATGGATAAGACGACAAGGGAAATCATTAAAGCATAGGCAAGAGCCGAGATCAAAGGCGGAGCTGTCTGATTTGTCGTTAAAAATGGAATCATTTCATTCTCTCCAATCTTTTAAAAGGAATATTCTGTTTTCCTGAGCTTCTTTTAAGCGTTTAAAAAGAAGGGAAAAACCACACAGAGCTACAACTAATACTGTAGATACTAAGAGGAAATTTCCTAACATACCATAGTCACCAACTAAAGGAGGATTTTTGAGGAATCCATAGTCTCCACCAGTTAGCTGATTCACAAGGAAAATGACAGCATTCATGCCAAAAGTTATTTCAATAATCCGACGATTGGATAAAATTTTATAGTCGTACTCATTCATCAAATAAACAATAGAGTTTCCCAAAAGAGCCAAATGCCCAACTAAATAAGAAAATAAGGTAATATGCGGAAGCGGGTAAGGATCAAAAATTGGGTGAAGCAAGGCACAAATCGGTCCAAATACCCCCAATAAGGCAAAGTATTGTTTATAAGATGTTCTCCTTGGCAAGAGCAAGACTGCAAACATAGCAATCCGACAATGGTAGAAAGGCAAACTCTCAGTCAAGGGAGCCTGAGTAGCCATGTACCAACCATACAAAAGAACCAATTGGACAATCTGCAGTCCTTGAAAAATTCTTTGAAAGCTTTTTTGTTTGTAAAATCTACTTGCGCTATAGATTACAATAAATAAAGCAAGTAGCATGAGCACTAATCCCAGAGGTGTTAATACGGGCGGTTCTGTTTTTTGACTTGTAAAAAAATCTCCCATTCTCATCTCCTATTTTTAAAATTAATAATAAAGTATTTAATAGTCTTTGACTAATTTTTCAACTAATCCAAATACTGTTCTCTGTCTCCTTGATAAATCTCCCAAAGGATTTCCAACTGTTCTTTTGTAGTCCTCTTAGAAGATAATTCTGGTAAAGATTGAATATCAAAGAAGGCTAACTCTTCTATTTCTGCATTAGGCTGAAAATCTCCATCCTCTATCTGACACTCAAAGACCAGTTTAGCATATTGCTTACTCTGAAATTGAAATTTATTAGTATCAAAGATTGCAAGCAGACTAGAAACTGAAACATTAAATCCCGTTTCTTCTTGGACTTCCTTGACGATATTTTCCTTAGGAGATAGGCCGACTTCACAAAAGCCGCCAGGTAAAGCCCAAGTATTCTCATTTTTCCCCTTGACCAAACAGACTTTTCCGTCTCGAACCAGTACAGCTCGGACATCAATCAAGGGAGTGGCATAAAAATCCGTTGGGCGCAACAGCTCTGTCAATTCTTTCCCATCCAAATCTGACCAATCAGCCAGGAGGTGTCCCAAAAGCTGACGGAGTTCTAAGTAACGCTCTTGATCAAATTCATCACGACTAAATGCCAGTCCTGTCTCTGTAATAGAAAGGAGACGTTGAATGATTTTTGCAGTTTCTTTAGTTTCCATCTTCCAAGTCCTCTACCAGCTTGGCCAGATTCATGGAATTGCTGCCTTTGAGAAGGATTTGATCGGCAGGAGTCAGGCTCTCTCTGACAGCTTTGGTCAGCTGTTCAAACTGGTCTTTCTCGTCATTTTTGACAAAGTAATGGACTCTTCCTGGCGGGTAGATTTCCTTGGCATAGTCATAGAGGGCTTCCATGTCCTGTCCATAGAGGAAAAGGTCGGTCACAATTTCTGGATTGAGACTGGTAATCATCGAGCCGTGCATAGACTTAGAGTCCGCTCCCAGCTCTTTCATATCCGCCAGCACTGCCAATTTTCGTCCGCCTGGATTAGCCGGAATGGTCGAGAAAGTCTCAAGAATCAAGCGCATAGCTGTTGGATTGGCATTGTAGACATCCGATAAAATATCTGCGCCATTAGCAGCTTTCTTCCATTCTGTTCGATTGCGGGTCAGCTCCAGCTTAGAAAAAGCCTGAGCAATAGCTGTCTCAGATACACCCTCCTGCAGAGCTGCATAGGCCGCAATCATGGCGTTGGTTGCATTGTACTTACCAGTCACAGGCAGGTCAATCCTTTGCTCTAAAAAGTTGCATTCAAAACTCAAACTGTCCTTGCGCTCTTCCAGACGCGTCAGGAAGATATCTGCATCAGGACCAAAGCGAACCAGTTTGCAGTCTGCTGGCAGAAATTCATTGACAATCTTATCCGCCGGAACAATCAAGAGACCATCTTTTCTCAAGCCGTCCGCAATCTGCATCTTGCCTTGGGCAATCTCAGCTCGGCTACCGAAAAATTCCAGATGGGCTTCTCCGACCAGAGTCACAATGCCCGTCTTAGGTTTGGCAAGTTCAGACAGGAGATGGATATCACCCAAGTGATCCTGCCCCATTTCTAAGACAAGTTTCTCTGTATCCTCAGGCATGTGAAGAACTGTGTAGGGCAGACCGATTTCGTTATTGTAATTACCTTGTGTCTTATAGGTCTTGTAGCTGGTTGCTAGTAGCTGAGCCAGCATATCCTTGGTTGTCGTTTTACCATTGGAACCTGTCACCGCCAGCACATCCACCTGCATCTTTTCCAGATAGTATTTGGCCAAGCACTGGAAGGCCTTCAGGACATCGTCAACTAAGATATACGGAGCCTCTGCCACTGGACGCTCAGATAGGGTGGCAGCAGCTCCCTGAGCAAAGGCTGTCGCAATAAAGTCGTGGCCGTCACGCGCTCCCTTAAGCGGCACAAAAAGGTCACCCGACTCAATCAAACGGCTGTCAAACTCAGCATTTCTAAGCACGACATTTTCAAACTGAGTCACATCATTTTTCGCAGATAGGACTTCTGCGATTTCATATAAATCTAATTTCATACTTCTTCCTCGTTTTTCGGTTTGCTCGCAAAAAGAAAGGACCGAAAATTTTCAGCCCCTCTATTATATCATATTTTAGAGAAGATGCGCCTCTCTCTTAGCAAACGCCTCTTCAGCAAGTCTGACTAACTTCTCAATCAAGTCAGGATAGGCCAGCCCCATATTTTCCCAGAGCAGTGGATACATAGACCACTGGGTGAAACCTGGCATAGTGTTGAGCTCGTTGAGAAAGACCTGACCATCTTCTGTGTAGAAAAAATCACAGCGAGATAGTCCTAAACCACCAATAGCACGAAAAGCTGTCTCAGCATTCTGACGCATGGTATTCACCACTCCTTCAGGAAGCTGAGCCGGGATTGCCATGGTGATTTTATTGTCAATATATTTGGCTTGATAGTCATAGAAAGCCACGTCCTTAACAACTTCCCCTGGAAGACTACTTTTGACATCAGCGTTACCAAGAAGCCCGACCTCAATCTCACGAGCTGTTACACCTTGCTCGACTAGTACCCGACTATCATATTTGAAAGCCAGTTCCAGAGAAACACGCAGTTCTTCCTGATTATCAGATTTTGAAATGCCGACACTGGAGCCCATATTAGAAGGTTTGGTGAAGACGGGATAGGACAATTTCTCTTCGATTTCCTGGATTTTTTGCTCTAGATCCTCACCATCAACCACCGCTACATAAGGTACTTGAGCAATACCTGCTGATTCCAGAACTCGCTTGGTCGTGATTTTATCCATGGCCAGGCTAGAAGATAGAATATTACAGCCGACATAAGGCATTTTGAGTACTTCTAGGAAGCCTTGAATTGAGCCATCTTCGCCCATGGGACCATGCAGGACTGGAAAGACAACTGCTCCAGCTTCGTAAATATCGCTAGGCTTAATCTTCCGAGACATGTCCACTGTGGCATTGGTCATCAGCTTTTCATCAGCTACTGGCTTTGCTTCAAATTCCTGTGTCTTGATAAAGTAGCCCTCTTTCGTGATGAAGTATGTTTTTACAGAAAATAGATCATAATTGATAGCCCGCATAACACTTTCTGCCGACAAGACTGATACTTCCCGCTCTGCACTACGACCACCGTACAACAAAATTAAACTTTTCTTTGCCATCTCGTCTATCCTATTCTTTAAAGATTTTATACTTGAGATTGATTCTCTTTAGACCGTTTTAGTATATCATAATTCCGATTTTTTTTGAATAGAAAAAAGATTCTTCAAGAATAGAAGAATCCTTATTTTTATAATTCTGTACGATTTTCGATAGCGCGAATCAGCGTAACCTCATCCGCATACTCAATGTCGGAGCCAACTGCTAAACCACGCGCTAGTCGAGTAACTTTAATACCAGCAGGTTTCAAGACCCTTGAGATATACATAGAGGTTGCCTCTCCGTCTGCTGTCGCATTTGTCGCAACAATAACTTCTGTCACCTCACTATCCATCAGACGAGTAATCAAGCTTTTAAGATTGATATCATCCGGTCCAATACCGTTCATAGGTGAAATCAAGCCATGCAGAACATGATAAAGCCCGTGGTATTCTTGAATATTTTCCATGGCTGAGACATCTCTACTATCCTCAACAATTAAGATTGTAGATTGATCACGCGATTCGTCTCGACAAATAGCGCAGGGATCTTCATCCGTCAGATTACCACAAATTGAGCAGTAACTTAGTTCACGCTTAGCCGCCAAAAGATTTTTAGCAAATTCGTTGACATCATCATCACTCATTCCAATGGTGTAAAAGGCTAAACGTGTAGCTGTCTTGATACCGATACCAGGCAGTTTTGAGAAACTATCAATGAGCTTAGCGATAGGGGTTGGATATAACATAGCATCCTTTCTAATTCATAGGGTGTAGTTGATTATATAGATTGATAATATCCCGAGTAACGCTGTGGCTAACCGTTGATGATAGATTGGTATTATGTGGGAAAACAACCGCCACTGCGATCTTAGGATTATCACTTGGTGCATAGGCTACAACATTAGTGTTGATAGCCTGCTGACCATTATTAACAAAGGTTTCAGCCGTTCCTGTCTTGGCACTGATTGGAACTGACTCACCTTGAGAAATGGTTCTTCCTGTCGTAAAACCACTTCCCCCGTGAACCACTTGGTAGAAACCTTCCTTGATCAATTTCATATTCTCTTCAGAAATGTTCACTTGATTCAAAACCTTGGTTTCTTTCTTTTCAATCAAGTCTCCTAGGCCACCATTTTTGTCGTTAGCATAAATACCTTCAACTAAATGCGGGGCAACCCGTTTACCATTATTCGCGACTGTAGCTGCATACTGGGCTAATTGCAAAGGTGTGTAGTTATCAAACTGACCAAAAGCATTGGTCAAGTAATTAGCAAAAGTGAACTCTTTAGGAGTATAACCTTGAGATTCTGTCGGAAGGTCCACTCCCGTTTTAGCACCCAAGCCATATTCTGCAAAAGTCTCTCTCAATTTTTCCATGGAAGAGTCTAAATTCTTCAAATCCACTCCCATATTCGGAGTATAAGGTGTTCCCATCATCTTGAGGGCAACTTGCACCATATAAGTATTTGACGAATACTCTAAGGCTTCCACAGCTGTAATATCCCGATTCCCATAACTAGTAAACCATGATGTAATCGATGACGAGTCCTGACCGAAGACTATTGGTTGGTCCGTCAAGGTCTGGTTGCCTGAGATAGCATTATTAGCCCAGCCTGCTGTCAAAGTTGCCGCCTTAACCACTGATCCTGGTACTACGATATCTGTCACAGTTCCCAAAGAGTTTGAGCTGACATTTCCTGATTTCAAATCATGCTTAACTCCGGCCATAGCAAGAATAGCTCCAGTTTCCGGGTTCATGACAACAGCATAGGCACCTTCAGAATAAGTGGCATTCCCTGCAGTTAATTCTGCAACAAAAGCGTTTTTTAGAATCTCATCTACACCATTTTGAAAAGCCATTTCCACAGTCAGCTTGAGATTTTTTCCCTTGCTCCCTTCAGAAATTGTGTCGATACTTTCCATGTTTCCGTTCTTGTCCAGGTGAATTTCCTTAATCGCCCGTTCTCCTTGCAGGACCGACTCATATTCTTTTTCAAGATAAGAGGTTCCCACACGGTCTTTCAAAGAATAACCCTTCTTCAAATAGGCATCTACTTCCTCAGCGGGAATACCTGCTTTTTCACTTGAAACACTACCGATAATAGAAGCTAATGGAGTGTCCAAAACCTTGCGCTCCCAGGCAGTTGAAATACTAATTCCAGTTAATTCCTTGCTACTAGACGCAATTAGAGCCACTTGTTCTGTTGATAAATCGTCCGTACGAATATTTCCCGTCTCGAAATTAGCAATCTCATTCATCTGACTAAAGAGAAAAATAGCCTTTTTTTCCTGATCACTATAGTTAAGACTAGACACATCCACGCTCTCTACAGCGTTGTTGTAAATCTTTGATTCAGACAGTCGGTTTCCATCTGAGTCAAACTTCTTCTTCTTCGGTAGCTTGGCAACTACTTCTTGGTAAACCTCTGGATCCGCTAGATAATAATCAGCAATCTGGCGCTTTCTTAAGTCTACATCTGTCACATCCACATAATCCAGTAACTTATTGGCAGTCTCTTTGATATCGGCAGCAGTCATCTTATTACTGCGAGTAAAGGAAACAACTTGTTTGGTTGCATTTTCAACCAAAGGCTTCCCAGATGCGTCATAAATTTGCCCACGAACCGAGCTTAGTTTTATCTTTGTTTGGCTAGCAGTTGCTAATTTTTTAGTATAAAAATCTTGGTTGAAGACTTGCATATAAGCCAGACGGCCAATCAAAGTCACAAATAATATAATCACCATTCCAAATAGGAGATTTAAGCGTTTCGGAATAGAATGGCTATCAAATTTTCTTTCTTTCTTAGGCATATTTTCTCTCATTCTAGTAAAAGTTTCTTCTATTCTACCACAAAAAGATAAAAAATAATCTGGGAAAGAAGCCCAGATTATAAGAGGAATGTCTCCTGATGGAGGAGAATCTTATCATTGGAAAAGGGGTAAATTCGCTTGGCTTCCTTCCAAATTCATAAGTTTTAAATGATTCCTCAAAGTAGCTCAGTGCCAGTCGGATCTTGCTTAATTTTTCCTGCTTTCATCAGACCACCCAGAGCTTTTTTGAACTGTCCCTTAGAAATACCAAAAGTTGCCTTGATATCTTCTGGGGAGGATTTATCGTTTAAGGTCATAAAGCCACCGTTGCTTTCTAGGTAGGTCAGAATCATCTGGGCGTCATTTTCCAGCATCTCAAAAGAGCGAGGTTTAAGAGAAAGATTAAGAGTACGGTCTACTTCACGGAAACCAATGACCCGCGCATCTAAGACCTGCCCCAAACGTGGCTCTGTATAACGCTCACTTGGATGGATAAACCCCAGCATATTATTCTCCGGAAGGTAAACAAAGGTACCTGAAAGCTTCAGGCGATAAACAATAGCTGGCCAATTTTGATTTTGCATATTGTTATAGGCCGGACGAGCCAAACGTTGAAAGTCTTCCTGATAGGCCAGATTAGCCCAGATTCGGTCTTTCTTGTCTACACTCAGGCGTACATAGAGCTTATCACCCTTTTTGGGCCAAAGCTCCTTTAACTCAGGTAAAATATCCAGCGATACAACAATTTCCTTATCAGGAAGTCCAGTATCGACAAAGACACCCAAGTCCTTACGCACTTCAGTCACTGTTCCCCAGCCAAAGCTTTCTTGGGTTGCTGTTACATCTAGAGTCGTCAGGCGTAATTTTTGCTTCATATCAGTGTAGGCAAATCCCTTAACAGACTCGCCCAGCTGATGCTCGCCTTCTTCCTTAGCTAGGGCGTAGGTCTGACCATCCTTCTGGACAAAGTAAAAACGATCGTTTTCATCTATAACCAAACCCACAATAAAATTAGCAAGATTTGTATTCATTGATTCCTTCTTCTACCTTGCATTTTTTGAAGGGCAAGGATATTTATGTTAAAACAACTCAGTCAGCAGTGCCAACTGAGTGTTCATTTAATAAAATTTTAAACTTCTAATAGTTCTTTTTCTTTGTGCGCAGTCATTTCATCAATATGCTTGACGGCGTCATCTGTTACTTTTTGAATATCTTTTTCTAAAGTCTTCAATTCGTCTTCAGTGATTTCTTTTGCTTTTTCTTGCTTCTTAGCTTCATCCATAGCATCACGACGGATATTTCGAATCGCAATCTTAGCGTTTTCGCCAATTTTTTTCACTTCTTTAGCCAAGTCACGACGAGTTTCCTCTGTCAAAGCAGGAATAACCAAACGGATAACAGAGCCATCGCTAGCTGGTGTAATACCAAGATCAGACGCATTGATAGCACGTTCGATATCTTTGAGAGAAGACTTATCAAAAGGTGTCACCAAGAGAACACGTGCTTCAGGAATAGTAATAGAAGCAATTTGATTGAGCGGAGTCTCTACACCATAGTATTCAACACTGATACGGTCTAACAAACTTGCATTCGCACGACCCGCACGGACAGCTCCAAATTCACGCGCCAAACTTTGATGCGAATGACTCATTCTTTCTTTTGCTTTTTCTACAATTGCATTTGCCATAAGTTTTTCATCTCCAATTTCTTATAAATTATTTGATACTGTTGTCCCGATTTGCTCTCCAAAGACAACACGTTTGATATTCCCAGCTTCATTCATGTTAAAGACAACCAAATCGATATCGTTGTCCATAGAAAGAGTAGAAGCTGTAGAATCCATGATTCGCAATCCCTTGCTGATGACATCACGGTGGGTCAATTCGTCAAACTTAACAGCAGTCTTATCTTTCTTAGGATCCGCATTGTAGACCCCATCAACACCATTCTTAGCCATCAAAATCGCATCTGCTTCAATTTCTGCAGCACGAAGGGCGGCTGTTGTATCGGTTGAAAAGTAGGGTGACCCAATACCAGCTCCAAAAATAACAATACGTCCTTTTTGTAAATGACGGAGTGCACGTCCGCGAATATATGGCTCTGCGACTTGTTGCATAGCAATTGCAGTCTGAACGCGAGTATCAACCCCAACTCTCTGTAGAGAATCAGCCATGACCAAAGCGTTCATAACAGTCCCCAACATACCAGTATAGTCAGCTTGTACACGATCCATTCCAGCTTCGGCAGCTGGTTCTCCACGCCAGAGATTACCACCACCGATAACAAGAGCAATTTCGATTCCTAAATCGTGAACTTCCTTGATCTCTTCAGCCATTTTTTGAACGGTCTGAATATTGATACCAACACCTTTGTCACCAGCAAGAGCTTCGCCGGACAACTTGATTAGAATACGTTTATACTTGGGTTCTACCATTTTTACACTCCTTATTTTATCTGTACTATTTTACCACATTTTATGATTTTTATATAGTTAAATCTTTCAAAATTTTCTTTTTTGATAAATCGATATTCTGCTCAATCAGTAGCAAAGAAAAAGCAGCCTTGTCAGAAGATAAGACTAGCTTAATTCAAGAGATAAACAAATATGTTGGATGATTTTTTCCTTAAGAAGGATATTGGCGAATAGCTTCTATCATTTCTTGGTATTTGTCAGTAGCAAAAATTCTTTCCGTAATTCCTTCTGTCTGAGTAGTCTCAAAAGCAAAAATCGGCTTTCCTTGTTTTTCAATCATCTCCAAAAAATCTCGAAACTTGTGGTCATGATTAATGTCTAGATAAAGATCGCAAGCCACAGCTAACTGCTTCAACGGAATCGGTAGAACCAAGCGGTGCAGGCGAACATTCTCGTAGGACAAAAGACTGATCAAACGATCTGACATATCTGAGTAAGCAGCGATATGGAAAAGACAATCTGGCAAAGCTTGAATCAACTCTTTGATGCGCTCCAAAGAGTCACTGTTGGTCAAGGTCAATAATTCTTTCTTATAGACTTGGTCTAGATCTTGACCATGCTTTTCTATACCTTTAAGTGTCTTGCTCGCAATGATAGTCGTCCAATCAAGGTCATTATAAAACCACCAAACTTCCCTCAGTCTCATATTTGTTAGAAGGTTCCATGGTTTTAGAGCGGAAATATAGTGAACAATAGCTGGCAGAGGAGACAGAGGAATATCGAAGACAAAATCATGCCCATACTGAGCGGCTCCCATATCAAAACCAATTTGGAAATTATAGCTATCCTCTAGCTCTAAGTACTGTCCCACAAAGAGCATATTTAAAATACTCTGATCTCCTTCCAAGACCCTTTCAATTTCCCTGTCAGTCAACTCAACTAATTGCTGAGAAATATTTTCCTCCCGCCAACGCTTGTTATTTAGGAGCATGACACCAGAATTAAATCCAATTCCCAAACCAAAGGTAGCTCTTACTGCTGCAATATAATAATCTTCCAGATCCAAATCAAATAAGTGATCCAAGTTCTGAGTGACAACCAAATCGCAATCAAGGTAAAGAGCTCGATCAGCCTTCACATATTCTGGAATAAAATAGCGAGCATAGGCCATATAGTTAATATGAGAGTAGGTTGATTCTTCCCACTTCATCCTTAAATCATCTCGTAAAAGCTTGATATCAAGCAGATTATTTCCTGTCCCTTTTACTTTTTTTCGAGTATTAATGAACCATTCTTGTGGTATATCTTGATTAAAAACATAGATAAGCAGATCTTCATGATAGCAACATAAAGACTTTATAGTTGTCTCAATTTGACGAATATAGCCATAATCCCCTGCTAAAACAATACTTTTCATCTAATTCATCATTCCCCTATTTGCTAGTCTTATTATAGTATCTACATTATAGCGAATTCGCTTGTTTAATTCAAACACTCCATAATAAGTACGAGGAGCTTTCAACAAATTTTGCCTTGATTGAAGTAAGATACCTCAATAACCTTTCTTATCATCCTAATTTAAGTATAAAATGTTCACTACTCCACTGTCCATCTCGATTATCAACTATCTGTCTCAATTAAAATCAGCCCTATCATCAGATAGGACCGATTTATATATATTACTTAATTTATTTCTCAGCGATTTCTTGTCGACGAGCTTGTCTTTTCTCACGCTTAGCTAGTAAAGGCAAAATAATTCCCAAACTAATCAGAACAAGAGGAGTCAAAACATTAGTCAAGAGAGAGAATTTCCAACCAGCTGGATCTTGAGCATAATCCACTTTTGGAACCATCCCCAGAATACAAGCGAAAGCTGTAAAGAGGAAGCACCAAGCTCCAATAACAAAGCCAACTTTAGGATTCTTTGTTAATTTATACTCCGCATTTTTGTACTTCTTCCAAGCCTTGTTTAACAACATATAGGCAAGGAAAACCCAGAGATAACGCATCGGCATAACGATGGAGTTGAGATTGGTCATCCATTTAACCAAACCATCAATTTCTTTTATTCCAAAGATTGGCAGGATAATCAAGAGACTCACCAAAATCCCTGTTAAGATATAACCATTAATCAACACACCTTTTGAAGTGCGCTTACGCAACCAGCTTGGAACAAATTCAGCATCAGCATTATTAAGTAAAATCTGCAGAGGTGCATCGATAGAGAATGCCAGGGCGGCAATTTGTCCTACCATATTTGTCAAGGCGTAGATTACAACCAAGAGATTACCGACACCCCAGTAATTTCCAAGTTTTTGGAAAGCTTGGTAAGCACCATTACGCATCAAATCGTCTGGAATATTACTTCCATCGAATAGCATTCCCATAGCTAGAGACCCCAAAATAGCAGAAGCTCCAACCATAACAGCCATGACAATCATCCCTTTTGGAAATTCCTTGGCAGGATTGCGGGTTTGGTTAACGTAAGGGGAAATTTTCTCAGCTCCACCGACCGCAAAGACCAAGAGGGAAATTGTAGTAAAATATGAAAAGTCAAAATTAGGAATATAGGTACTAAGCTTATCCATATTAGCCGTTGCAAATTGCATATCAGGCTTGATAAAAGGCGCACCTACAGCTAAAAGAACAAAAAGGATAGACATGATGAGCATAGCACTTCCTGCTAGACCACCAATTACCTTGAGGGTAGAAAGTCCCTTAGTAGACAAGTAGAGAAAGGCTCCGAAAATTAGCAAACTCAAAATCACGATCCAATGAATGTCGAGATTACTTAAAAAATTACCATTCCCTTGAAGGGCCCAACCAAGCGGAATCAAAACTCCCTGAGGCTTTTGAGCCAAATAAGGGATATGTACAACCCAGTAAGTCCAGGCAGCAAAATAAGCCAAGCGCTTGGTAGAGGTCTTCTCAACCCAGTCACTGACACCTCCCCCACTTTCCTTAAATGTTGACCCCAGTTGTCCTACAATCAGAGCATACGGAATGAAGTATAGAGCTAGGATAAGAATCCAGGAAACAATAACAGAGATTCCCTGCTGGGAATAGTTATTGACGACATTTCCAAGCCCCCAAACCATATTAAAGGCAATCAGGGACACCATCAGCCAAGTAAGCTGATTCTGATCTTTTTTCATCGCATCGTCTCCTTTTTAGATAAATAAATTGTTTCACCATATTATAACATGTTTATCTGGACTTGTAACTAGGCTTATTGGAGGAACAGCCAGTTTTAGCATGATATTTCTTAGCCTCTCTTATACACTTAGTCTGCTAACATTGTTAAAATTTGAATAAACTTTCATGCACCAAGTAAAATATTTTGATTTTTCTCCAGAAAAAAACTCTGGTAAAACCAGAGTCATTTATTATTTTTAAAGTGAGTTTACGTCAACCTTGATACCAGGTCCTTGAGTAGTTGTGATTGTCAAGCTAGTTACATAAGTTCCTTTAGCTGTAGCAGGTTTTGCTTTTTGGATAACTTCGTTGAAAGCTTTGAAGTTTTCAGCCAATTTGTCAGCGTCAAATGAAACTTTACCGATGATAGCTTGTACGATACCTGCACGGTCTGCACGGTAAGTGATTTTACCACCTTTAGACTCTTCAACTGCTTTAGCAACATCCATAGTTACAGTACCAGTTTTAGGGTTTGGCATCAAGTTACGTGGTCCAAGGACACGTCCAAGACGTCCAACAAGAGCCATCATGTCAGGTGTAGCGATAACTACATCGAAGTCCAACCAACCGTCGTTGATTTTAGCAACGAGGTCATCTTCACCAACGAAGTCTGCACCAGCAGCTTTTGCTTCTTCTGCTTTCGCACCACGCGCGAAAACAAGAACGCGAGCTGTCTTACCAGTACCGTTTGGCAATACCATTGCACCACGGATTTGTTGGTCAGCTTTTTTAACGTCGATGTTCAAGTTGTATGCAACTTCTACAGTTGCGTCAAATTTTGCAAAGTTAGTTTCTTTTGCAAGAGCTACAGCTTCTTCTACGCTGTATGCTTTTGTGCTGTCGATTTTTTCAAGAGCAGCACGAAGTTGTTTGCTTTTTTTAGCCATTTTATCTTTCTCCTTGTAATGTGGTCATATCGATTTTCATCTCCCACGTCACTCGTCTCATGATCAAGTGTATTGCGGGCAAATAGGATTGTTACAATTAGTCAGTAACAGTGAATCCCATAGAACGAGCAGTACCTTCGATCATACGCATTGCAGACTCAATGTTTGCTGCGTTCAAATCTGGCATCTTAGTTTCAGCAATTTGTTGTACTTGTGCACGAGTAACAGTTGCAACTTTCGTTTTGTTAGGTGTACCTGAACCTTTTTCAACACCTGCAGCTTTTTTCAAAAGAACAGCAGCTGGTGGTGTTTTTGTAACGAAAGTAAATGATTTGTCTTCGTATACTGAGATAACAACTGGAATGATCATACCAGCTTGATCAGCTGTACGAGCGTTGAACTCTTTAGTGAATCCCATGATGTTGATACCGGCTTGACCAAGCGCAGGACCAACTGGTGGAGCTGGAGTAGCTTTACCAGCAGGGATTTGCAATTTTACAAGTTTTTCGACTTTTTTAGCCATTTTAAATCCTCCTTTGTGGTTAGGCGGTAGAATTTACTCAATAAAACTTGAGCATTACCTCCCACAAGCATGCTTATCGCATACCTTTCTATTATACACTAAAGAATTGAAAATGCAAGGATAATTCTCTTCTTTTTTAACTTTTTTTGTGATAAAATATAGCTATGATGTTATTAAGAATTGCTTCCGTTTTATTTATTTTTTTAACTATTGCTTTATCTATTATTTTAATAAAATTTTTACGATTAAAACGCTTTGGTCTTAACTTTGCAGATCTAGCCTTCCCAATGTTCTTTTTGGAATTCTATATTATTTCTGACCGAGCATACTACCATAGCATGTTGCCACAGCTGGTACTGGCTTTATCTGCCTTGGCGATCGGAATTACGGTCTATTTTCTCAAGAAAAAGCAGACTTTCTACTATCCAAAATTCTTAAAATTTTTTTGGCGGGCTGGCTTTATGTTGACATTCTTTTTATACCTGGCAATGGTCATTGGCCTCTTTTTATCAAAATAAATGAAGTTGGAAAATCCCAACTTCATTTTATTTACGTTTTTTGCATAGAGCTACTGCCTTGTTAGTTAGAAATTGAAAGAACCATATCAGTCTTTCCAAAAGTAATGAAAGCAAGACAGTCATTAGAATTGCTTCGATTGAAAGGCCACTTAAATTGAAGATGCGAGGTAAAAGCAAAGCAGCAAGACTCATCCCTGTAATATTCAGGAGCATAATGCCAATCTTAATGCGATTAAGAGGTCGAATAAGCTTGTACATTATGATAAAGCCTACCACTGCGAGAAGAATAATCGAACTTGTACTGATTTCCTTAGGAGAGAGTCCAAGCCAATGACCACAATATACTGCCACTAAAACCGCTAGATAATCTACAATTGCAGCTGGCAAGGCATTTTTCAAAACCGTCTCTAAAAAACGTCCTCTAATCCGTGCCTTATTGGGTTCTAAAGCCAGCAAGAATCCGGGTATCCCAATTGTAAAACCACTGATCAAGGACATCTGCGAAGCTTGCAAAGGATATGTGAAAGCAAATATGGTCGAAGTCAGGGCTAGTAAGATAGAAAATATATTTTTAACTAGAAAAAGACTGGCCGATCTCTGAATATTATTAACTACACGCCGTCCTTCTGCAACGATGTGGGGCATATGTGAGAAATCTGAGTCCAGCAAGACCACTTGCGCTATCCGCTTGGTTGCATCATTCCCAGATTCCATCGCGATACTACAATCAGCCTTTTTCATGGCAAGAATGTCATTGACACCGTCGCCTGTCATGGCAACATTATGCCCATGACCTTGTAATGCCTGAATCAATTTTTGCTTCTGTTCTGGACTAACTCGACCAAAGACCGTATACGTTTCTGCAGCTTGAATGATCTTTTGATCCGAATCCAAACTTCTAGCATCGACATAGTTTGCTGCATGTGGAATATTTGCCTTCTTAGCAACTGCGGCTACTGTAATAGGATTATCTCCTGAGATGACCTTAACTGTCACACCTTGTCTTTCAAAATATGAAAAAGTCTCTGTAGCATTCTCTCGGACAGGATTTTCCAAAAGGATAAACAGAAGCGGGCTAACAGGCGCCTCCAAGCTAGCTTCCAAGTTTGAGCCCTCATAGAGACCAAACACTAGCACTCGGCTCCCTTCTTCTGCTGCATCCTGAAAATATGATTGATAATTTTCTAAATCTTGTCGAAGGACATACTCTGGAGCTCCTAAAACAAAGGTCCCTTGGTCAAACGATACTGCTGCGTATTTGTTTTTAGAGCTAAAAGGGTACTGCCGTTTAATAGACCAGGCTTGTCCACTTTTTTCAATCCTAGGACAAGCACGCAAGGTTTCAATTGTATCGTTGGTGTCCTGACTAGCCTCAAGATAGTGACTCAGTGCTTCCAAGGCAACTTCTTTTTGATCCCCTACTGGAATCAACTGACTTACTGTCATGCTATTTTCTGTGATGGTCCCCGTCTTATCTACACAAAGGACATCTACACGCGACAGAGTCTCAATTCCCTTCATACTGTTTAGAAGAACCTGCTGTTTTGCTAGGCGAACAGCCCCTAGAACTAGGGCAAGTGTCATCAGTAGATAGAGTCCCTCCGGAATCATTCCCACAATAGCTCCGACCGTTGAAGTCACACTGACTTGCAGAGTTTCTTGATTACTGATAAAACTGCGGAAGAAAAGCAGAAGCCCTAAAGGAATAATCAATATCCCAATGATCTGCACTAGGCGATTGACAGCATGAACCATCTTGGATTCTTCTACACCGCTTATTTCTTTGGCTTCTTTAGCTAGCTGGTTAATGTAAGCCTGGTCTCCTACTTTGTCCAGACGAGCATAGGCTTGGCCAGCAACCACGAAGCTACCAGATAGGACCTCATCTCCCGAATTTTTTTCAATCTCATCAGCCTCACCAGTCAGCTGGGATTCATTTACTTTCAAGTTTCCTGAGAGAACCTGCCCATCGGCGTAAATCTGATTCCCAGCAGAAAATTTAACCACATCATCCTGAACAAGTTCTTCGACAGAGAGCACCTGCTCTTCTCCATCTCGAATCACATTGGCTGAGAAAGTGTGTAAGAGTTTCATTTGGTTGAGAACTTTTCTAGCCCTAAATTCCTGAAAAATCCCAATCAAGGAATTAATGACAACGATGGGAACAAAGAGGAGATTATTCCATGACTGAACTAGGACCAAGAGAATGGCCAGTACAAGAAAAATAAAATTAAAATAGGTAAAAATATTGGACCGAACAATCTGCCAGGTCGTTCTTTCTGTAGAGATGGTAACCTGATTAGTCAGACCTTTTTGGCGACGTTCTTCAACTTGTGCTTGACTAAGTCCTTGAAATTGATTCTGATGCATAGAGTTTTCCTTATTGAATTCGCTTTACTTATTGTAGCAAAAACAGGGCAACATTTCTTCAGACTTTAGGCTGAAGTATGGATATTTAAAATTGCCCTTGTAAAATAGAATTACATTTTCATTCGTGAATTTCCAGAGGTAGGCCATCCGGATCAAAGAAGAAAGCCATCTTACGACCGTCGAAGTCATCATAGCGTAGCTCGGTATGGGGAATCTCCAAATGGTCAAATTCCACTAGCGTTTCTTCGACATCTGTCACTTGAAAGGCCAGGTGTCGTAGCCCGGTATGTTCTGGATTAGGAAGAGCTGGTCTTTTGGGTGCTTCTTTCTTGATAAAAATCTCTAGAGTTAGATTTCCCTTGCGGACATTAAAGAGAATATCCTGCTTATCTGGCCGGTGGTGCTCATCCAGCTGCTCAAAGCCCAGCTTGTTTACATAAAACTCCCTGGTCTTGGCATAATCATGACCGATAATAGCTATGTGGTGAATAGTGTCCAGTTTCATACCTTCTTTCCTTTCCGTTGAGTGAGTAAAGAAAATCTGCCGGCTGATTGCTGGCAGATTTGTTTTTATCAAATGATTATCTTGCTAGCAGACTAGTGAAATTAGAATTAATTCGTCTGCAAAACCTTTCGAGGCTTGGTGCCTTCGGCTGGTCCGATAACGCCTGCCGCTTCCAGCTCTTCCATGAGACGTGTAGCTCGGTTAAAGCCGACCGAGAGACGCCGCTGGATCATAGAAGCGCTGGCTTTTTGAGTCTCGATAACAAGGGCCTTAGCTTCTTCAAAGAGCGGATCTCCTCCATCATCGCTACCACCAGACTCCATATCGCTTTCAGATACTTCGCCAGGATCAAAGCTATCGTCATAATCCGCTTCAGCTTGGTTCTTGACAAAGGCTACGATTCGCTCAACATCTTCATCTGAGATAAAGGAGCCCTGCAGACGAACCGGATGGTTTTCATCAATGGGCTTAAAGAGCATATCCCCACGCCCCAAGAGCTTCTCTGCTCCATTTTCATCCAGAATGGTCCGGCTGTCTGTCCCGCTGGATACAGCAAAGGCAATCCGAGAGGGCACATTGGCCTTGATCAGACCGGAGATAACATCTACTGATGGTCGCTGGGTAGCCAGAATCATGTGAATTCCAGCCGCACGCGCCTTTTGTCCCAGACGAATAATAGCGTCTTCTACTTCCTTGCTGGCTACCATCATAAGGTCAGCCAGCTCATCCACGATGACGACGATTAAAGGTAGGGGCACCTGCTTGTATTCTGATTGGGCATTGTACTCGGCTACTTTAGCATTGTAGCCTGCAATGTTACGAGCACCAACCTTGGAGAAGAGTTCATAGCGATTTTCCATCTCATCCACAACCTTCTGCAAGGCACGACTGGCCTTGCGAGGATTGGTCACAACAGGGATAAGCAAGTGGGGAATGTCATTATAAACGGACAGCTCCACCATCTTAGGATCCACCATCATAAACTTGACTTCGTCCGGTCTGGCCTTCATGAGAATGCTGGCGATAATGCCGTTAACAGCTACAGATTTACCCGATCCAGTAGAACCCGCTACCAAGAGGTGAGGCATCTTAGCCAAGTCAAAGGAACGAACAGAGCCGTTGACAGCCTTACCAAGTGGGATTTCTAGAAGCTTGCTAGCATCTGTCTTAGATTGGTCCCAGAGTTCTCGGAAAGTTACAGTTGCAATTTCAGAGTTGGGCACTTCAATCCCGACAAGAGATTTTCCAGGAATCGGCGCCTCAATCCGCACATCCTTTGCAGCCAAAGCTAGAGCTAAGTCATCTGCCAGATTAGAAATCCGATTGACCCGAACACCGACAGCCGGCTTAACCTCGTACTTGGTGACGGAAGGGCCGATTTCAGCCCGCTCAACAGTAGCCTTGATGCCAAAACTCGCAAAAGTTTCTTCCAAGATCTTGATGTTTTCACGAACAATCCGCTTCTCTTTAGACTGATTTTTTGGTTTATCAGGCGCAAAAAGGTTAATGGTCGGTAGCTTATAATCCAAACTTTCTTTAGCTGTGAAGTCTACCTCAACATCTGTGTCCGCGTCTGCTTCTTCTGACTCCTGCTGAATTTTTAAATCTTGAACTTCTTCTAGTTCAAATTCTCCTAAATCTTCATATCCCTCTTCTTCAATGACAACGGGAGTTCTTGCCTGATTTTCATCATCCAAAATTTCGCCCGTTTCCAAATCGACTTCAGGTCCTTCTTGCTCCACTTCAATCGCCTGCATTGCTTCTAAAGCAGCCTGTTCTTCTTTTTCAATAAAACGCTGTTGTCGCTTTTCTTCACGTTTTTCACTAAGACGGTGGAATGTTTCAACCAGCTTTTCAGAAATATCGTAAATGGTCCAAGGACTGATTAGTAGAGCACCTACTAAAATAAAGAGAATACCAATAAAGTAAGAACCAAAATTTGAAAAGAGAAAAGAGATGGGTAAGTGCAAGAGTGATCCTAATAAACCACCACCAGCAAATGAACTAACTTTAAAAGCAGTTAAATCAGAAAAAATTCTGGCTAAAGTGCTAGACAAGACTTGACCTTTGAGTGATAAGACATCTACAAAGTAAGCTTGATAGATTAGAAGTAAACCAACAAAAATGCTAATAAAACCTGAAATCAGACCTTCGCGCTTGCTTAACCATTTGAAAAAGAAAAGATAAATCAAAGTCGCTACAATTGCTAAGTACGCTAAGCTACCAACTACTAATCGAATCAGATTGTAAATAGTCACCCCAAAAACACCTAGTTTTAAGGCAGCAAAAAGAAGAATGAAGGCCAAGCCAAAACTCAGTAACATCCTTTTAATAGCTCTTTGTCTTTCTAATTCTGCTTTTGTTGGCCGACGTGTTGTTCGGCCTTTTTTCGTATTTTTACTATTTGCCATAACCTTTATTATACCACAATAACTATTGACAAGAAACGATAAATTTTACGCTTTGACACACTTAATCTTCACCTTTAATACTTCTTACGAAAAGAAAAAAACCAGCTTAGCTGGCTTTGGATTTTAAAAGATCAAGTCTTCTTTTAGTCTTGGGTTGCTCCCTCTTCTGGCATAACGAACCAGCAAACTGCATAAGCAAGAACCCCAGTTCCAAGAGCAAACACTGAAATAATCCACAGTACGCGAACAAGTGTAGGATCTACGTTGAAATATTTAGCTAAACCAGCACAAACACCAGCAATTTTTTGATTCTTAGTATCTCGTGTAAGTCTTTTCTCCATGGAAAGTGCTCCTATTAATTTTTATTTTTTTCATTTTACCATAATCTTCTTGTATGCACAACCTTTCAGGTAAAGATAAGAACTAGCATCTCATCACCTTACATTAGATTCTAATTAGACTCTTGTCGCTTTCATCAAATTTCTCACCTTCTCCTTCCCTAGATAGCGTCAGAATGATTTTAGGAATAAAACAAAAATTATGACCGACTAAATAAAAGCCCTAGTGACTAGCTAGATTTCACAATCGCAACTTTTTTCGTTAATACGTTTCCAATCTAGTATTCTAAACATTATTTTGTTAAACTTGATGAATAGAAAAATTAAGGAGTTGTTTATGAGAGCTGGCATACTTATCTATCATCCCAAACTAAATAGCATTCTGACCATTTATCGATATAAAAATGGACAACACTACTACGTCCTTCCAGGTGGGCAAATTGAGGAGAGTGAGAGTCCAATCGAAGCGGCTATAAGAGAAATCAAAGAAGAAGTCCAGCTTACGTTTAAGCCAGAAGAACTAAAACCTGCCTTCACATACGACACTGACAAAAATCAACACATTTATTTCTTGATAATCTATACGGGCTTAGAAAACTTAACGATAGGTGGTGAGGAAAAGGAACGCAGTCATTCTCAAAACCTATATGAAGCTAGGTGGATCAGTCTTTCTGACTTCCCCCATTTCCCATTCAGACCAAAAGACTTGCAAGTAAGAATTCTCTCTTTTTTCACAAGATTTGAAAATCGTTGATCTTTATAGTAAAATGTGAGTAGTTTCTATTTCAGAAAGGATCATGATGAAAAAATTATTAATTTTGGGTCTTTCAGCCAGCCTTTTGTTAGCAGGCTGTACTAGTATCCAACGCGTCTTGCGGGGCGATGAATATGTAGACTCTAGTCTAGCAGCTAGTGCAAGCAGTGCTGAAGCTAGCAAAAAAGAAGCTGAAACCAAGGAAGCATTGACAAATAAAAATGCCAACTTCCCTCAACTATCAACCAAAGTTGCCAAAGATGAAGCAAAAGTTAAAATCGTAACGACAGCTGGTGACATCACTCTCAAACTCTTTCCCAAATATGCACCTCTAGCTGTTGAAAATTTTCTAACTCATGCCAAAGATGGCTACTATGATGGAGTTATCTTCCATCGCGTCATTAAAGGCTTCATGATTCAAAGTGGTGACCCTAAAGGAAACGGTACAGGTGGAGAGTCAATATGGCATGGAAAGAATCAAAAAATTGACTCAGGAAAAGGCTTTAAGAATGAAACTTCTGCCTACCTATACAACCTCCGCGGGGCTCTATCTATGGCCAATGCAGCATCTGATAATACTAATGGTAGTCAATTCTTTATCAACCAAAACCAGACAGACAGCTCAAGCAAATTATCTGAAAGCAAATATCCAGCTCAGATTATTAAGGCATACAAGAAAGGTGGAAATCCTTCTTTAGATGGTGATTATACAGTCTTTGGCCAAGTCATAGACGGCATGGATATTGTCGATAAGATTGCCGAAAGCGAAACTGATGAAAACAATAAACCTAAAAACGAGATCAAGATTCAAAAGATCGAAGTGATCAAGGATTACAACTTTAAAAAATAATCCTCTAGTTCAACTAAGAAAGGAATAAATTCATATGATTATTTGGGGTTACAAAGGATATAAAAAAGAACTAGGACATACTCAGTCTGCTATCCAATGTGGAAACTGTCAACAAACTGCTCCTTGGGATCTTATTGAAACAGGTCGGAAGTTTTCCCTCTACTGGATTCCTCTCATCCCTTATGGTAGAAAATATTATGTACTTTGCCCTGTCTGCGAATATGGCAAAGAGATTGAAAAACAAGATATTAATGAATATTTAAATTATTAAGTTCAAAAAGAGGCTGGTCAGTATATGACCAGCCTCTTTCTCTTTTATCTAAAAAACAAAATACTTTTTCTACAGAAAAAAATCTTTATGTCAATTGATTGAAGTCCCAAATCTGATCCATCCAGCCTTCGTAGAAATCAGGCTCATGGCAGACCATAAGAATGCTACCCTTGTATTCTTTCAGAGCTCGCTTAAGCTCTTCTTTGGCATCGACATCCAGGTGGTTGGTCGGCTCGTCCAGCACCAGAACATTATTTTCTCGGTTCATGAGAAGACACAGGCGGACTTTGGCCTGCTCTCCACCTGAAAGGACTTGAATCTGGCTCTCGATGTGCTTAGAAGTCAAGCCACATCTAGCTAGAGCCGCTCGCACTTCCGCCTGATTGAGGGACGGAAAGGCGTTCCAGACTGCTTCCAGCGGTGTCTGACGATTGCCACCTTCAACTTCCTGCTCGAAATAGCCCAGCTCTAGATAGTCCCCTCGCGCAACTTGACCTGCGATAGGTGGGATAATACCAAGCAGACTCTTGAGTAGGGTTGTTTTCCCAATCCCGTTTGCCCCGATAATCGCTACCTTCTGATTGCGTTCAAAAGTCAGATTAAGGGGCTGAGTTAGCGGACGGTCGTAACCAATCTGCAAATCCTTGGCTTGGAAGATAAAGCGACCAGGTGTCCGGGCAGGTTTGAAGTCAAAGGAAGGCTTAGGCTTTTCACTTTGCAGCTCAATAATGTCCATCTTATCCAGCTTTTTCTGGCGGGACATGGCCATATTACGGGTCGCCACGCGAGCTTTATTACGGGCAACAAAGTCCTTGAGATCCGCAATTTCCTTCTGCTGGCGCTCGTAAGCTGCTTCCAGCTGAGATTTTTTCATCTCATAGACCTCTAGGAACTGGTAATAATCACCAGAATAACGGGTCAGTTGCTGATTTTCTACATGATAGACGATATTGATCACGTCATTCAGGAAAGGAATATCATGCGAGATGAGAACAAAGGCATTTTCATAGTTCTGTAGGTAGCGCTTAAGCCAGTCAATATGTTCGGCATCCAGATAGTTGGTTGGCTCGTCCAAAAGCAGGATATCAGGTTTTTCCAGAAGTAGCTTAGCCAAGAGAACCTTGGTCCGTTGCCCACCAGATAGCTCCGTCACATCACTCTCCATACCATAGTCCATAACACCTAGTGCCCGCGCAACTTCGTCAATCTTAGCATCTAGGGTATAGAAATCTCGACTCTCCAAGCGGTCCTGCAGCTCACCCACTTCTTCCATAAGGGCATCAACATCGGCTCCTTCTTCAGACATGCTCATATAGATGTCGTTGATGCGGCTTTCTGTCTTGAAAAGTTCGTCAAAGGCTGTGCGCAAAACATCACGGACAGTTTGGCCCTGCTCCAACACAGCATGCTGGTCCAGATAGCCAGCCGTCACATACTTGGACCACTCGACTTTACCTTCGTCCGGTAGCATTTTACCCGTCACAATGCTCATAAAGGTTGATTTCCCCTCGCCATTAGCACCAACAAGGCCAATGTGCTCACCCTTGAGCAGGCGGAAAGATACATCCTCAAAAATAGCCCGGTCACCGAAACCGTGGCTAAGATTTTTTACTTCTAAAATACTCATCTTTTTCTCCTCTATCATTGATTGCAACTTCTTGATTATACCATCAAAAGGGATTTTTTGGCAAGAATAGAAAAAGACCGACTAGGTCGACCTTACTCTAGATTAACTCTTTTAAAAACTGAATCAGGGTTTCTGCAGAGCGTTTACCGGCATCAAGAATGAATTCATCAAAAGTGACATTGGCATCATGGCTAGCTGTGTCGCTCATAGCCCGAATGACCATAAAAGGCAGACCAATCGAATGTGTGGCTTGAGCAATAGCTGCGCCCTCCATCTCGACAGCCAAGACATCTGGAAAATGCTCCTTGATGCGATCAATCTTTTCTTGACCAGCAACAAAGCTATCACCTGTCGCAATCAAACCTACCCTTGCCTTTTGATGGGTCTTATCTAAAATTTTCTTCATTTCAGAGACCAGATAGCGACTAGCCTCAAAATAGAGTGGCTGGCGAGCCATCTGACCATAGTCATAGCCGAAGGCTGTCACATCCACATCATGGTAGACCAGACGATCTGCAACCACCACATCTCCGATAGCTAGACCTTCAGCCACCGCTCCAGCTGAGCCTGTATTAATGACAGCAGTAACCTTGAAATCATTGACCAGAACAGCCACACTCATCGCAGACATGACCTTTCCAATTCCGCTCTCAACCAAGACTACTTCATGACGGCCAATAGAACCCGTATGATAGACATGTCCCAATCGAAGATGCTTTTCTGGATTTTCTAAATGCTCCAGCAATACTTTTAACTCTTCGGGCATAGCCGCGATAATTCCAATTTTCATTATTTCCAACCTTTTCTAAAAAAGCGAAAGCCTTAGGCTTATCGCTTATTTTTATAGCCAAATAATGGCTGCAATCAAAACCACCAACAGGAGAATAATCCACAACAAAATTTTATTGAGTTTAGCTTGAAAGACCCCTCGCTTCTGATTTTCAATGCGTCGGCTTTTCACAACTTCCCGATCAACTTCAATTTGCATGGTGTCCTGATTAAACTCTCCTTGCGGTGTAGCATAACCAAATCTTCCTTGGTCAGTTCTAATTATCTTAGTTTCCTCATCATCCACGAGAGGAGGATCCGATATGACTTCACCACGGTTAGCCCGCTCGATGATTTCATCAGTTAATAAAGGTCTTCCCATAGGTTTTCCCCCTATCTTTGATTTTCCTGCATTTCCCAATATTGAAGAGCCATGATGGTCTTGGCATCGCAGATGTCACCGTTTTGCAGCAACTGATGTGCCTCCTCCAGACTGACTTCAAAAAGTTGCAAGGTTTCATCTTCGTCCTGAGGACGAGGATTTTCTACTTTTGTCAATTGGCTAGCTTTATATAGCTTAATCTTTTCATTGCAAAAACCAATAGCAGAATAAAAATCATAAACTAGCTCTAGCTGACCCGTGTAACCAGTTTCTTCTTCTAATTCTCGCAGGGCAGCTGCATGCGGATCAGCATTTTCTCCCACTTCTAGCTTACCAGCTGGAATTTCATAAGAAGTTTTCTCAATAGCCTTACGGTACTGCTTAACGAGAATCAGCTTGTTTTCTGGAGTAAGGGCAATCACAGCCACTGCTCCATTATGAAAAATCAAATCCCGTTGAGCTTGGCCTTTCCCTTCTGGCAGCTCTACCTGGTCCTGAACCACTTTAAAAATCGGTCCCTGATAAATCTCCGTCCGTTGGACGGTTTTTTCTTCAAATTCCATGACTAAACCTACTTATTTTGAGGGTGATGAGGAAGTCGCTTAGCATAATCTTCCTTGTTAATCTGACGGCCACGTCCCAGAGCAATGGCATCTGCTGGTACATCCTTCGTGATGGTAGAACCCGCACCGACCAGAGAGTTATCACCCAGCTCAACTGGGGCAATAATGGTCGAATTAGAACCAACAAAGACATTATCACCGATGATAGTCTTGTACTTCTTCTGGCCATCATAATTGACCGTAATCGTACCTGCACCAAAGTTGACATTAGCACCAACTTCAGAGTTTCCAATGTAGGTCAAATGACCAGCCTTGGTATTTTCTCCAATTGATGATCCTTTAACTTCTACAAAGTTTCCTACATGGACATCCTTGGCCAAACTAGAACCTGGACGAATGTGAGCGTAAGGTCCGACCGTTACTCCATCTGCAACACTTGACTCCTCAATCATAGAGCTGGTAATAACGGTCCGTTCTCCAATAACAGAGTCCACGATGTAGGTACCATTAGTCAGAATAGTCTCAACCCCAATCTTGGTTTGACCTTTCAGGGTCACATTTGCTTCAACTTGAACTTCAGGCGCAATTTCCACATCCACATCGATATAGGTCGCATCTGGATTGACAAAGCTGACACCGTTGACCATATGCTGCTGGTTAATCCGACGTCGCATAACACTCTCAGCTGTAGCCAAAGCTACGCGGTCATTAACCCCCAGACTCTCATCAAAGTCTTTGAGCGTATAAGCACCGACTTTTTCACCATTTTCACGGAAAATACCAATCGCATCTGTGATATAGTATTCGCCCTGAGCATTATTAGTATTGATATTTTTGAGGGCTTCAAAGAGACGGGCATTGTCAAAGACGTAAGTCCCAGTATTGATTTCCTTGATCTGTTGCTCAAAGTCCGAAGCATCTTTTTGTTCCACAATTTTCAAGACTTCTCCGTGCTGGTTGCGAACGATACGGCCGTAGCCAAAAGGATCGTCTGCTTCTGCTGTCAAAATGGTCGCAACATTCTTATGGTTGATATGGAAGTCAATCAGGTTTTTCAGGCTTTCTCCTGTAATCAGGGGAGTATCGCCAGCAATGACTAGCGTCTGACCTGTCAGATTTTCCAAAACAGGCTCGGCCATCATAACGGCATGACCCGTTCCCAGTTGCTCAGTCTGACGAACAAACTCAGTCTGACCTGCCAAGACTTGCTCCACCAGCTCGGCCTTGTGACCGATAACTGTCACTGTCTTTTCTGGATTAATGGCATTGACACTGCGAAAAACGTGCTCTAGCATAGAAATTCCTGCCACCTTGTGCAGTACCTTTGGTAAATCTGACTTCATGCGAGTACCCTTACCCGCAGCCAAAATAATCGCGTAATTTGTCATAAAACAACTCTTTTCTGTAAGATAGTACCATTATTATACCACTAAAAGAAAATTTTTAAAAATACTATGCGAATTCAAAATAAACTCTACTCTTCATTCAAGGGATAGACCTTGCGAAATTCTTCTAAGACGACACCCGTTTCTTGGGAAAATTCCAAACCGGCTTCCGCAAGACACTCTGTGAAAAATGCCTCATGGACCTGCTGCCAATATGCCAAGGATTTATCTCCTTCTCCTTCCTTAAAGGCATGATCAGCTGAAACCTCATTAAAAGGTAAAACAGAGACTTTGGTGATTTCAACGATACAAACAGCCTTTTCCTGACTGTCTAAAATGACATCAAAGCTTCCTGCCTGAGGCAAGGGCTCATTTTCAAGCTTATAGAGCTCATAGGCCGAAGACGTCGCTGTCTTCTCACCACATAGCACTAAGTCGGCAAGCTCATCTGCCGAAGCACCGAAAGCCCAGGCGTCAATCTCGTCGCCAATCTCTAGATTGATTTTCTTGTATGCCTGCCACATTTCTTTTGGAGTCATCACTTCTCCTGTCTTTCTAAAATGAAAATTATTGTTTATAAAAAATCTTCCTACAAAACTGTATCTTTATCAAAATCCATAAAGTCATCATGCTCATAATAGTAAAGCAGAGCCTGTAAACACTCTTGATCAGTCGCTTCTGCTTTCTGCTCCATGACTGACAAGAGAACATCCGCAAAATCTTCACCGTAATAAATCAGCTCCAGCTCTTGCTCCCTTACTTGTCTAGGATAAACATCCTTATTGTCCACTACTTGAGGATAATCAGCAAGCAAGTAGCTGTCCTGAAAATTCAGTTTTCCATTTTCCTTAGCATATAAACAGAAATCATCTAGCTCTTCCGATTTTACAGCCTGAATGATATCTTTTAAGTCATAGGTTTGGTTTTTCTTCATTGGTCAAAAGTCCCTTTCCATTCATAAGCCGGATAAGCTCCTAGACACTGATAGCCCAAGCTTTCTGCAACCTTCTTGGAAGCTTCATTGTGCGCATCCCAGAGAGGAAAGAGTGAATGGTTTTGGGCTTCTAAAATCATCTGGGCACCCAAGATTTTGGCCAAGCCCTGCCTTTGGTAGGCTGGCTTGGTAGCAATTTCAATCTCAAGGGCTCCACGATAGACTAATCCTGTCGATACAGCAGCGATGATTTCCTCTCCTGAATATACTAAAAAACCAAAGCCACCCGACACTTGAAAATGGTCAAAATCGGAAAAGTTACCCTGCAAATCCTGAGACCAGACTTCCTCAGCCAAACGCTCATAGCTCATCACATCGATCGAACAAAGGTGGTAGTTTGCTGGTAGCCTGCTCAGCCATTTCTCCAAATCCTCTGTATCAAAATCAGCCCTGTCCGAAAAAGCGTAGCGAGTAAACCGCTCCAGTCCACTCTGACTATCCAGAAACTCTTGCCAGCTGAAATCTTCAGAGATGATAATCTTATCAGCCAGACCATACTGGCTACTATAATCCTGCCAAAAATCCAAATCCACCTGACCAGCCGGAAAAATGAAATTTCCTAGTTGGTAAAGGCAGGATGTCTCAGGCGCGTTCACAAAGAACTGCCCTAGGCCAGCATCCAAACCGTAAAGTACCATATTTTTGGTCCAGGATTTGAAAAAATTCTTAGCTTTTTCATTGTTCGCATTCTTCATTCACTTACTTCAAACTCCAGCCACCGTCGATTTTGATAATCTCGCCCTGCATAGCAGCTGCCTTACCACTGGCTAGAAAGAGGCTGACATCAGCTACTTCCTGAGGATCCAGCCAGCGCTTGATTGGCGTTTCCTCAGCAACCCAGTCAGCTAGTCCGCCTGGCTCAAAATCTGCGGCAGTCATAGCTGTCTTGACAGCGCCAGGCGCCAAGCCAAAGACTTGGATATTTTTATCCGCATAGTCCAATGCTATCTGCTTGGTCAGACCAGCCAGAGCATGCTTAGAGGCTGTATAGGCAACACCGCCACCGCCAGCCAGAAAGCTAGCAATCGAACACATATTAATGATGATACCAGACTTTTTCTCCAGCATTTTCTGTAGGTAAAAGCGGGTAATTTTCATGGTAGCGGTCAGATTAAGCGCAAAAATCTGATCCCAGTCCTCATCGCTGGTCTCGTTTAGGGGACGGTAATCGTCCAAGATTCCTGCTGTATTGCAGAGAATGTCTACCTCAGGCAAGCTGGTAAAGAGTGGTGTCAAATCACCTGTCAAATCCAACTTGACAAAACGAAGCTCATTTAGAAAGCCAGGATTTTCATCCTTGTCCACCCCGTAAACTCGGTAACCATTTTCCAAAAAGCTCTGGGCTTGAGCTCTACCAATACCAGAGCTAGCCCCCGTCACTAGTACTGTCTTAGTCATCTACTTCCACCCAATCTGTCGCAAGGACATCACAAGGAGTCGGACTCCACATGGAGAAACCCTCCCCCTCACCTGAAACATTGATGAGGAAATAAGGTGTCACTTCAAGAGCCACCCCATTCTGCTCAATCGTGTCAAAAAGCTGGACGTAGTTTTCTGCCCCGCCCCAGCCTGTACGCACATATTTTTTCTTGGCCTTAAGGCCAGGTAAAATCTCTTCAAATGTCATGGTTTTCTCCTTTGTTTTATTGATATTTACTTACAAATTTACTACTTAGCATTAGTAATTATATTAGACGATGATTGCTCTTGGCAATTTGGTTCTCTGGTTGAGATATGAAATTTTGCCCAAGATTGTGCTCATTATTCTAACTCTAATTTGCCATTATAATATTTCTGAATATCTTCATAGCTCATGATTTTTGTGTCCTGCCCTTCAGTGCTCCACTTACCCGGCAAGTATAATCCATCATAAACAGATACTCCTGTTTTCAAAAATTCCGTTTCGAGTTCAATGAGCTCCTTACCATTTGTAATGGCCCCATTCTCTGATTGAATTACCTTATAAGCAAAGCTGTTCTTTTTAGAAAATAGCTTGAAGGCTGATGAGTTAGAATTTCTTAAATTGATATCCCCCTTATAATCTTCTGATTTCCAAAATCCATTATCAAAAGGTTCCACACCTGCTCTAAGAGCCTCTTTCGTATCTAACATGAGATCTATTTTATTTTTCTCATTCAACTCTTGCTCTGTTTTTTCTGCATCTATTTTAAGAGTTTTTAGATTTAGTAAAAAATAACGATATTTTTTCTGTTCGGTTATTGAAAGTACAACATAATCGTTGTCACCTATTCTTCTAAGGGTTGGTAAGGTCCCATGTAGCTCAATATTGTCATTTTTCAAATAGTTGACCATCAATTTCCAAACGTCAACTTCTTTTTTAGTAGCTTTTTTATTGGTTAAATCAAAGATATCTAGATAGGCGTATTCATCTGACTTCATTTTTATAGACGGAACAACCCCTCTCACTCGCTCCCTGTGCCTAACCAAATAATTTGAATTTACCCTAACCCAATCTGATGAATCCGGAGACGCAATTGATTCTTTACGTTCTTTTTCATCAAATTTCCATTCAACAACGATGCCGTTTTTATTATGGATAAATTCAAAATTTTGAATATCTGCATTAGCATTATAAATTGTATATTGATAAGATTCCTTTATATTACTTGATTTCTCATTTTTCTCTTTTGAAGAACAAGCTGAAATAAACAATATAGATATTAAACAAATAATAAATTTACATATCTTATTCAGATTTTTTGTCATCTAGTGTACCTCTTCTGCTTAACAAATCATTTTTCTCATATTCAATCACCATGGTTTAAAACATTTTTATAATCAGAAAGTTCAATTTTATCATGTCTGATCTCATCATAGATGTTGATAAGAAATTCCCAATTATATTAACTAAATAGGGAGTAGAAAGTGTTTCAATATCTCTACAGATATTATACCAGTCTTAAGAGAGAAAACTATCAGATCAAAATCTCTTACGCATTCGCGTTCCCCCAAAAATTACCACTCAGTCAATCAGTAAATCATTTTGATTGTGAACCAATTCAAACAAGGGAAAAATACCATACAGATTCTAACGGAAATATAGCGATAGTCGATCTATTTCAATTTCGTATTAATATCCTCTAAGAGCTACACTGTCTTATGATAATTCACCTTTGAATCGAAAAGGTGTATAACTTTTTTAATGAAAAAAACTTATTAAATTCTATATGGCATACTCACTGTTTTCCTATGGTATCCGAGTATTTCACTTTCAAATCGCCCATATTTTCTTTTGAATAGCGCTGACTTCCCTCTTTAAACCAAATATCTAGAAAATAGGTGTAGAGAATTTGATCAGATTTTTCTGCCAACCAAGCCTGACCAATATCGTAATCCTTCAGATAGTCCAATATCTCCTCTTTTGACACTAGACTCTTAGGCGGTGGCTCTTCCATTCCATTAAAGCGATATATTTCACTAGCAGTTTCATCATATCCCATTTTTTTAGACTGATCAATTAATGCTTGAACAGTAAAATCTGAAACTTTGGAGAAAGCAATGGAAACATTTTGTTTAACGAGACTGTCCTCATATACATAGTCAATATTGAGATAAGTATCTCCTGATAACTTTTTACTATACAGAACAGCAAGCAGACCATCGGAATTGATATATAGCTGCAAATCTTCATCATCTGCCAACCTAGGTTTGGCACGACGATAGTATATCCAGGCTGGCTCACCTACATAAGCCGTATTACTTTCTATAATCTTACTCATATCTGGTAAGCCCAGAATATTTTTATAATGAACACTCGCATAATAGATTTCATCAATTGGGTTTTTTAGAGAGTCATAGTCTCGATATCTCAGAAAACCAAAGATACAGAGACCTGCTACAAGGAGGACGAAGAGACTTAGGATAGTTTTTTTCATATTAGTTTGCTCCTTCTGTGATCAAATCATTGTATTGTATCTCCTAATACCATTAGGTCCGGAAGAAGCAGAAAAATAAGTATCTATCTTTCATCCTATCCTCCTCTCACTTCTCTTCCTCAAATATCACTTTCCCCTGCTCATACTTCCGCACAGCTAAGAACCAGCGGATAGGGTTGTTTTGGAATAGAGCAATTACGACCACTGCTGGAAGTACCCCTGCCACTGGTGAAAATAATAATGAAAGATCAAACCACTCATGGTTATAATAAGGAATAAGCATTCCTGGTATTCCAAATAAACTTACAATTCCTAAACAAAATAGAAGAACCAAGATAACAAACAAGAAAAAGAAAATTTTACCTAATGTTGCTTTCTTATCGGAAAATCCTTCCCAAAATAAATTTCCATTCACTGCAGCTTTAAATTGTTCTTCGTTTGCCAAAACTGTGGAACGAACATTTTTATACAATGCTTTTTCCAACATATAAATACTTCCAACAAAAACTAAAAATATGGCTAGTAAAATGATTGGAATCATCCTCTCGTTTAATCTAAATGGAGAAATAAAGGGAAAAATAGCAAGTCCAACACCTCCACCAAATAACGCAAAAACCAACATCAAAGGAATAATGGCCCTATTGGACTTCCTTGCGCCTTCTGTATTTAAGAGGGCACTTTTACTCGCCACTAAGGCCTCTCTCGTTCGTGTATTATAGTAGACAGCCTCATCACCGCTCTGTCCAATAAAAATTATTTTTCTCATATTTAATCACCACGGTTTAAAACATCTTTATAATCAGAAAGTTCAATTTAATCTTATCTTCCTTCTGAAAGATGATCTAAAAATCAGCGTTTTTCTCCATCTCCACAAAGAGATGGATATCGCCATTGCTTTCCTGCGGAATGCGCCTCACCACTTCAAAGCCCATGTTGAGATAAAGTTGCTGGGCTCGGTGATTGAAGTCAGCCACTGATAGACTTATGACTTGGGGCGCAAAATTTGCCATGATAAAGTCCAGAATTTCCTGCAGAAATGTAGCGCTCTGACCCTTTCCACAATGCTCCGGCTTCATGCCCAAACCAAGCTCCAAATTTCGCTCTCCTTTCTGCTCCAAGCAGAAAAATCCATATAGCTTCCCCTCTCGCATGACTTGATAATAACGGTCCCCACGCGCCTCTGGGGAGATTATTTCTTCATAATCCTCCAGGTCATTTTTCATATCATAAAAATCATAGGGCGCCTCATAATGCCAGTCCTTAGCAATTTCCAAAGCATGCTTCTGAGTTAGCGGTTTAATTTTATTACTCATGTTTTTTCACCTCCTCAGGGTGGGCTTCTCGCCATGCTAAATAGTCATCAAATGACTTGATTTGTGTTTTCTCACCTGTTGCAGAATCCGTCGCATACACTTCCATTACATCCTGCCCCTTAAGCGCAAACCAATGCAAGAGGTTATCAAACCATTCTTTTTGGTTATACTGTTCAGGTCGGAAATAAAGTCGATCTATATCTTTCATATTCTTAGCTACTTCTGGATATAGTTGAGCAAAGTTGGTATTGGAAATATCAATTTTATTGCGATAATCAGGATCTGGCCTAAGTTTCCCATCACTTTCACTTAAATGTAGCTCCTCCAACTTAAATCGAAAGCTATCAAAAAGATTTCCAGGTCCGAAACTAATATTTTGATTATAAGAGCTATTTGTATCCATCTCATTTCTTCTTTGAGCAACATCTTTGAAAAAGAGCTCCTCATTATCAATATCCAGTAAAAAACTTTGCTCAAAATATTCTCCATTAACATATTGGTAAAGATTGTCTCGTGCCATATAGTCTTTCCCATTACCATAATAACTGCTTAAGACTTCATTGAGTCTAAATTTTTGTGTCTGAATTCTAGGTAATTCATACAGGTCTAGTTCTTTCTTTGATAGATTAGGGCTATTTAAATCGTAGCTGATTATCTTATAGTATTCTTCTTTCCCAATTGGTGGAGAGTTTTTAACTTCTCCAATTCGCCAAGAATGAACAGCAATAGTTGAAACATAATTTTGTCCATAGTAAATATGACCATAATTATCTTTCTCACCTACAGCAACCAATACAAACTTATTATTATCGAAAAGCTGAATGCTTTTGAATTTTGTTTCTTGTCTATTGATATAAACTTTAGTATTTATTCCAATAACCCATAAGGAGAGTAGACCTAAAGCTCCCAACAAAAGAATACTCAATAAAACATATACTAACTTCTTTTTTCTCATGACCGTCTCCTTAGTTTCTCTAAAATCCCCAATAAAATCGTTTTTGGTCTGCTTTTTCGCTGCAGCCAAGACTACGATAAAATTTATGGGCTGATGTGCGGGCAATGCCTGAATTAATCCGAATTCCTGTGTAACCTGCCGCTTTTCCCTCGTCACGCAATGCTTGCATTAGCGCTCTGCCATGTCCCTGCCCTTGAAAATCCTGAGCGACGGCCAAAGCCAAGAGATTGAGCAAGGACGGGAAATAGAGACAGTCGTAGCTAGCCGCATGAGCGTAGCCTATGACCTGACCGCCTTCTTCAGCTACCAAAATCAAATGCTGGTCATTCTCTAGAAGCCTCTTTAGTTGCGCTTCCGTCGCTTCCCTATCAAAATCATATCCTAGACTCTCAGCATTAATTCGCTGAATGGCTGCGGCGTCACTTAGTTTTACTTTACGAATCATTTGTCACCTCGTTTTACATTTTATTATATCAGAAAAGTAGCCTTCCCTGCTGTCTTCAGGTGACCGTTCTTCTTCCGATTTTCTTTAGACGAAAGATTCTATTTGGAAAACTTTTGCTTTCTCATATCAATCTGATTTTTTTCTTAAAAAAGACAGAGCTACAAACAGCTCTGTCTAATATTTTCGCGATAAAAATTAATGATCTGCATAAATCTCAGAATGCTTGTAGCCATATCCAAAATAAATCAAACTTCCCACCAGTAAAGCAATACCGAAAGCTTGCCAGGTTTCCTTAGTATACTGGGTCATAAAGGATAGACAGATAACAATGGACAAGATTGGCGTCAGAGGGACTAAAGGCGTTTTGAATTCTCCAGCTTTGGGCATTCCTTTGTCTTTCCGCAATTTCAAGACTGCCACAGCTAATAAAATCAGATAGGCCAAGGTACAGATATTAAGGAAAGATGCGATACTAGCCAAGGGGAAGATACCCGCACAGATGGCTGAAGCAATCCCTACCAGAATCGTTGCATTCTTTGGTACCCGACTGGTCTCTGTCAATTGTCTAAATGATCGAGGTAAGAGACCATCACGCGCAATACTGTAGATCATTCGAGACAGGGCAAAGGTCATGGAAATGCAAACGGTAATCAAGGTCAGAATCGCCACAACTGAAACGTAATTTGCCGCCAAGCCAAGGCCAACACTGCGAAGAGCAAAGGCTACCGCATCTGAAACATTAAGCTTAGTATAGTGAACAATCCCTGTCAGGACCAAGGTCACCAAAATATAAAGAATGGTCACAACGGTTAAGGACAGGACAATCCCACGCGGAACATTCTTTTGAGGTTCCTTGATTTCGTCGACCGCCATAGAAATGGACTCAAAGCCTAGAAAGGCAAAGAACATGAGCGAAGCCCCAGCCATAATACCGACCTTCCCGCCATAAATCTCACCAAAACCAAAAGGAGCAAAGTTAGACCAATTTTCTGGCTTGATAAAGAAAAGACCCGCAATAACAAAAAGTGCTAAAGCTGAAAATTTCAGAACTACCAAGGCTGAGTTAAAGCGCAGAGCAGCTTTAGAATTTAACAAGACAACTGCGGTGACAAAAAGTAAAACCAAGATAGGCAAGAGATCTACATAAGTCCCCTCTTTAGGATTAAAGGTGCCATTTAAGGCAGTAGGGAGCTGGATGCCAAAGCCACTCAATAGCCCCTTTAAATAGGATCCCCAGCCAGAAGCAACACCTGAGATAGCAGTCATAAATTCCATAATAGTCAGCCAGCCAGCAATCCATGCCGGAAACTCACCAAAGACAGCATAGATATAGCTATAAGCCCCACCATTGGCCGGAATGCGAGAAGCAAATTCAGCGTAAAAAAGAGCTGACATGCTCACACAAAGCGCTGAAATGATAATCGAAATAATCAAGGACGGACCAGCATAATTGGCTGCTCCAATCCCTGTGATAGTGAAAATCCCTGTTCCCACCATAGCTCCAATTCCTAATAAAATCAAATCGTGAATCTTTAGATGTCTTTTCATCCCAGTCCTAGACTTGCTGACATCTTTTTTACGAAAAATATCCATCACCATCTCCTCCAAAATATAGACGGTTCATTATATCACAAGTTTCCGTATTTAGAAATAGCAACATCACTTTTGACTTTGCTTCCATCCATAAAAATAGAAGTTGGGAAATTCCCAACTTCTTACATTGAAATGATTTTGCGATAGCTACGTGATGTAATCGCAAAGACAATAATATAGCTGATAAAGAAGATTGCACAGACTCCCAAGGTTACTGCCAACATTAAGCTAGCATTGAGTACTCCAAGAGCTGATAAGATGAGGCTTAGCATATGGTAAGCAAAGGCTAGATGGATAAAGGCAAAGGCCAAAGGTAGGAAGAAAACTATCAAGATCTGTCTACGAATGGTTTGCTTGATTTGTTTTTCATCTAAACCGACCTTTTGCAGGATCACAAAGCGATCTCGATCTTCATAACCTTCAGATATCTGCTTGTAATAGATGATGAGTACAGTTCCAAGCATAAAGACGACGGATAAGAAGATTCCGATAAAGAACATACCTCCCAGCATCCCCTTGATTTCTTGCTTATCAGAAGTCGATATTGATCCATAGACTGCATGATTTTCAGGCAGAGTTGTATTATAGGCACTGAGCTTTTCTTGATAGGCATCTCTCAATTTACTTTGCTGGTCTTTTGGCAGATCCAGATTCAGACCTCCGTAATAGTTGCTATTGACAGCATATTTTTCCATCATGCTAGCGAAGGTCTTACTTGAATCTTTAACCACCATATAGATTTTCCCAGGAACAATCATATTCATCTGATCTGGTAAATGACCAAAAATAAAGTCTTCTTTTAATACTTTCTTGATTTTCAAAGTTTGGTCAGCGATTGTCAGTGTTTCTTGATCTTGCAGTTTCAAACCTTGTTGGAATACTGCCACTTCATTTTCTTCAAGATTAAGTGACTTTCCAGTCATGTCTTGATAAACCGCTTCAGAGACAGCCAAGATATAGATATTGGGCGCTACTGCTTTTTGAGTACTTGGGTATAAGTCCAGCTGATTGCCATTTAGACTTTTGACTCCCATAGTATAGTACTGATAGACAGCTTTTTTAGTCACGGGTAAGTTCTGCTCTTGAGCAAACTCTGTCAAGACTTGATCTATTTGCTGACCATTCACACCCTTTCCTTGTAGGCTGATATCATGAGGGAACATGGCATTTTGCATATATTCTCCACCAGCATAGATATTAGCACCGCCAGACAAGGTCACCAGAACCATGGTTGACAAGATTGTAATTGTTGCCAGACCAACAGCATTTTTTTTCATTCGGAAGATTAGGTTGGACACCGAAATCATATTATTGGGCTGATAGTAGTAAGTTTTTCTCTTTTGTAAGAAATGTAAAAATTTCGTGATTCCAGCATTGAAGAGAAGATACGTTCCTAAAATGACGAAGAGAACTGCAACAAAGAAAACAAGGATTGCTGCTATTGGATTGGTTACTCCTGATGCTAAGTAATAACCATAAATAAGAGAGGCTAAACCTAAAATGGTTTGCAGTCCTAGGAAGCGACTTTTCTTTTCACCACTATTTTTTTCCTTGACGAGCTGGAGGGCATCTAATTTTCTCAAATACAAGCCATTTTTAATCATCAAGAAGAAAAATACAAAGCCATAGAAGAAAGTGACTAGGAATAGTACCAGAGGCTGAAAAGTTGAAGTCAAAACAACTTTCAGATCCATGATTTTCAGCAATAAAGCGTAAATCAACTGGTCAAATAAAAGTCCTAGCCCCAGACCAATTATGAGTGTCACCAGCCCAAATACTATCAACTCTATGATCATCATGATAAAGAGATGAAATCTATTCAGCCCCAGCATACTATAGAGCCCTAATTCTTTGGACCGATTTTTAATGACAAAACTATTGGCATAAAAAACAATAATAGATGTGGTAATACTAACAATAATTAATCCTAGAGCCAAGACCATGGAAACGGCACTCGCTCCAGCCATTTCTGCCAAATGGGGATTAAAGGTCAGAGAGAAAAAGATGTAGGAAATAGCTACTGCCAGACAGGTCGCGAGGGCAAAGGGATAATAGAGCTTACGATTTTTCACCAGATTGGAAAGCGCAAGCTTACCGGTTAATCTAATCATGAGCACCCACCTCACTTGCCATGACAGTCAAAGTATCAGAAATCTCCTGGAACATCTGACGTTCCGTCTTATCTCCTCGGAAAATTTGATTGTAGAGAATGCCATCCTTGATAAAGAGTACCCGCTTGGCTCTGCTGGCTGCTGATGTCGAGTGGGTCACCATCAAAATAGTCTGACCCCGATCGTTAATATCGTCAAAAACATCTAATAGTGCAGCCGATGACTTGGAATCCAGTGCTCCTGTTGGCTCATCCGCTAATAAAATCTCTGGCTCAGTGATGATAGCACGCGCCACTGCAACCCGCTGCTTCTGACCACCGGAAATCTCGTATGGATACTTTTCTTGTAGCTGATTAATTCCTAATTCAGTACAAGTGCTGACCAATTTTTGCATCATCTCTGTGATGGGGCGTCGAGAAAGCACTAAAGGCAAGAGGATATTATCCTTGACTGACAAGGTGTCCAGCAAGTTGAAATCCTGAAAGACAAAGCCTAGTTTTTCTCGGCGGAAGCTGGATGCTTGGCTATTTTTGATAGTCGCTGTATCAGTCCCATTCAGAAAGACTTGGCCTTCTGTTGGCTTATCTAGCATGGCCAAGATATTGAGGAGTGTTGACTTACCTGAGCCAGACTCTCCCATGATGGCCACATAGTCGCCCTCATCCACTGTGAAGTGGATATCCTTGAGCGCTTCTACTTGATTGCCCTGAAAACGGGTCTTGTAAATCTTTTTTACGTGTTGTACATCTAATAAACTCATAACTTCTCCTTTAAAATCCTAAGTACATTTCTTGAGCTGCCTGATTGGCTTGGCATCCGAATTTCGTCCATTCAATTTCTTTTTGACTTGGACGAATGGAAGGTCTGTCTTTCTTTTGACTGATCTTAAATAATTTCATTCTAAACACTTCTTTCTTTTGATAATCTTATTCTACCGAATTTGTACTCGGCTTTCCATAACCTAACCTTACAATCTTACTTCTAATCTTACATTTTTGTCATCTTTGATTTTTAATCGTATAAAGAGAAAGTTTTGATAAACTTTCTCTTTATAGAAGTTGGAACTGGATATTCCTTAATGACTATACTGCAACCAGAAGTAATATTGACTAGAGGCACAGCCTAAGCGAGTCTTCTCGATTTCTTCTTTAGAAATCTTTTGTGCTTTTAGAGGACGTTTGTCTTGGTTAAAAAGTTTCGTTTTCATATTAGGCCTCCTTTATAACATTTGCTTTTATCAAGGGAAACTTTCTTTCCCTTTCCTTTACACTTATAAGGATACTGCTTTTTTAAACTCGCTTCCATAACTTAACCTTTCATTTGGGCTTTTAAAGCTTACAATTTTGTCATCTTTCAACACAAGAAGACAATATGAAGCTTATCTTGCTAGAATCAGCCTGTTAGAAAGATCTTAATGGTACAAAAAAGATCAGGGACTACTCCCTGATCTCTTCGTCTGGTTCAACTAACTGTCCTCTTACCTTATCATTGAATCTCAGCCTTCTTTTCTACGTTTCCTTGCTGCGAGACCCGTGCCTAAGCCCAATAGAGCTAAGCCCGTGGTTATCGCTGCTTGATCGGACTGACTTCCTGTATTCGGTAAGTAACCTTTTTCGGTTGATTTGACTTTTGCTTCTTGAAGCTTCACTTCTTCAGATTTAGCTTCTGTATGATCTTCTTTCACAGCTTTGGTGACTTGAACTTTTTCTTCTATAATCTGATCTTTGTCTTGCCCAGAAGTTTGTGAATTAGCTTTATAAGTATCTTGTGACTTTGTTTTCTCTTCTGAAAGGGCAGTTCCCACTTCTAGAATCTGATCTTGTGCTTCTAATTTATTGTAGCTTTCTTTAAGAGTGCGCTTGCCATTTTCAAGTTCGACTAAGTTCACACGAATACCTTTACGGCCTTCTTGGATGATACGCGTTTGACCAGCTGGAAGCATATGATTCTTTCGCTCTTGCACTTGGAAATCAACCTCTTCTTCCTCTATCAGAAGCTCTGGTCTATAGAGAACCAAATCTTTGATATCATCTTCTGGAAGAGCTGTTCCTTTCTTAGTACCGACAAGCAGGACACGATTGATAGGAGCTTGAACCACTTCTCGTAGTTTTTCTGCTCGCTGACCGTCTGAAGCAACTTCAGTAAAGATTCTTTCCTTACCATTTTGCCCCTCTTCTTCTACACGGGTTTCCCCAAGGTAGAGATTGGCGTCTTCTTTTTCAAATGTCTGATAAGGAAGTGCTTTTTCTTCGACTTCTAGACGTGGAAGTTCTTCTTGAACTGCAGCTGCTACCTTACCAGCAGTAGTTTTTTCTTCCGTCAATTGAATACGGTATTCCTTAACCTGCTTACCACTCTCAGACAGAAGTCGAACCAAGACTGGCAAACGGTTATCTCCACTATCTACAACAGTCGAAGCCACTTGGTCATTTTCTTCTACTGTCACTTTAGGACGTTGACCACTATAGGACACTTGATATTCTAAGCGCTCCGCAGAGAAGTCCGGAAGTTCTTTGCCATTAAGCAAGATTTTTGATTTTGTACTTTCTTTAGGCAACTCACTTGGTGCCAAGAAAGTCATCTCAATCAAGGCAACTCCATTCTTATTCGCTTTTCTATCCATTCTCCATCTCATAGCCTTGGATTTCACAGCATTAAAGGTTGCTGTCAGTTCTGTACCAGCCTGGATATCTTGCTTCATATTGTAAGGAACGGACTCCCAGTTATCAGGATTGTTAAACAAGTGGTTGGATTCATAAGCTCGATAGTTTGAATAATAGGTTGGAACATCAAAGTCTGGGCCAACATAACGCTCTAAGACTAGTTTAGACGGAGCATCTGTACCGCTATCAGCAAAGAAGTGCAGTTTGGCTTGATTGATTGTTCGTTCGACAATCTTACCGTTTTCTTTGAAGATAACACCTGCTGAAACATCTGGATTAGCTGATGGTGTCGCAGACCAATTTGTCCAACGTCGGCTCTCATCAAGGTCCCCGTCGTTGATATAATCCACTCGATCATGAGAATCTGGATCAGCATCATTTGTCTCAGATGCAAAAGCCTGATTGCTATTTTCATCATAGTAAGGATTGTCTGATACAGATTCGCCTAACTTATCAGTCACTCGGACTCTTAGCTCGACAGATAAGTCGCTTCCAACCAGACGACCATGAACAGTAAACTGCCCAGCTTTTGATAAGCTTTCAGCTGGAACAGGTTCCCATTCGACAGCCAAATCTTTCACTTCATAGTCTTTTTCCCCTGTAAAGTAAACAGGGACCTTGCTTGGCAACTCTAAATTTTGACCTAGTTGGAGCAGGCGAGCTTGTTTTACTGTCGCTATTGGTTTACGTGCTAACAGATCTTTATCATTTGTAAAGTGGATGCGATACTCACCTAGAATATCTCCATTTTCAGCCTTGACGATAACACGAACGGGATCTCCCTCGTGGACACTTGGTACAACAGTTGCCAGACCATTGTTGCTGACGCTTGCGGTTACTACATCCGCCTTCCCATCCTTAGCTTCTAAATAGTAGTCCGTCAAGTCCGGATTAAAGTTTGGCAAATCTTGTCCCGCCACCTGTATTCTAGTCTGTGCTTGCTTAGCTGGAGCAACTTGTTTCGAGAAGATTTGAACTTCTGTGATAGAGGTTCCAAGTTTGTCATCTGCTCTCACCATACGAATACGAACAGCATAGGTATCTACCTTATCAAAGTTAAAGTGATTCATTTCACCTGCTTTTAGCTGATCTGGAGCTTTCAGATTGGTCACAGGTTTCCAATTGCTATCATCATTAAAGACATGTTCTTCGCTTTCTACAAAGCTAGGATTTTTTGGAGCTGTTGGCGTAGCTTTACCAACATAATATTCAATCACATAAGACTTAGGTGCCCCAACCCCGTGATCTTCATGGAAGGCTACATTTAGATTGTCTACTGACCGTTTAGTCAAGATACCAGAATCTCCAAAGAGAACCCCTACCGAATCTTCTTCACGACGGTTCCAGTTAGTCCAACGGTTGGCTGGCTGATCCGTATAAGAGATCACTTTATCATTAACATTAGATACTAAATCGCTAGGGTTAGAATCTGAAGCAAAAGCAAGTGGCAATTCTGAACCTGTCCATTGATCAGAGATGTTAGCCCCATTTTCTGTTTGAGAAGATACTCGTACATGAAGCTTGGTTGGTAAAGAACTTCCTTCCACCTGTCCTGACACAGTAAAGACGCCTTCTTTTTGATATTGACTAGGTGCAATAGGCTCCCAAGTAACTTTTGCTGACGAGACCTGACCATTTGAGTGGTAAGTCCGTACACTCTCTGGCAAGTGTGGAGCTTCTGCAATTGGTGTCGTAACACTGACTTCTTCGACTGCAATGATCCCTTCAACAGAAACTTTAGCAATGGCTTTTTGATCAATACCTTCGACCTTTCCTACTACTTCAAAAGTATGGTAGCGATCAAGTTCCTCCTTAGCCACTGCTTGCCAAGTAACTTTATGAACTTTAGGGAATCCTTTGTCGTACTCAACAGTAACAGTGGTTGGAAGATTTGGTTCTTGATGCAAATCAGTTACCACACTAACAGGACGAACGGATTGAACCGTTTTATTTTCTGTATTAGCCTGAATCGTCAAGTTTACTTGTCCTTCTGCTCCCTCGTATTCAGCTTTGAGTGTGACAATTCCAGGCTTGTGTAATTCAAGCATTCCTTTACGAACAGCCAGCTCTCCCTCTCCTGTTGTAGAGAAAGCAACCTTATCAGCCTGTAAGACCGCCTGAGTACCGTCTTGATAATGGGCCAAAACGGTTAATTGAACAGTCTGATCCTCTTTTAAATGATTCGCTTGCTCAACTTGTAAGCTCAAACGTTCAATTTTAGGAGCTTCTTCCAGGAACTGAACAGCATAGGTCTGTAGGGCACCGCCATCCTTAGGTTGAACATAAATGCTGGCCCGCAACCCATTTGCAACACTAGCTTGAACAACTGTGACATCTGCATTTTCAGCAGTAGCTGCTACTAAAGGAAGTTGAGATCCGTAGGCCAGGCTATGGTAATGAACTGGTTTCTGACTAGTTAGTCCTGCTACAGAATCACCGTCAAGAGTTACAGCTGGATTCACAGGTGCTTCTGCTTCACTATCTGTCACCAGTAAGGTTGCTGAAACCTTTGTACCTGCAAGTTGCCCAGTCATTTGAATGCGGGAACCTGGGACAGAAAGTTTTTCCTTATCTTCTGGCGCAATTTCCCATTTATCCACATCATAATGTTCAAGACTCCCATCAGTTAAGGCAAGAGCAACTGACTTATCTACAGCACTCAAATCTGTCCCTGGTGCTACTCGTTTGATAACTGGTAACTCTCTTTCAACGGCTAGAACTTCAACTCGCGCTTCTACCTGACGGCCATCTGACTCTCCTTTGACAGTTACAATGCCTGAATGACTAACATCTGCTTGTGACCAAGTCACAGGCTGTTCAGTCCGACTTCCGTCACTGTAAACAAAAGGAACTGTCGCTGGCAAGTTTGGAGCTTGTCCCAAAACTGTTCGGATTTTTGGCACTTCCGTACCTAAAACTGTCTTGTCTTTCTGATCATTCTTTCCAGTGAAAATAGTCACCTGGTCCGATTTTAATAAATCAGAATGAGCCGTTAAGGTGAATTTCCCAGCCTGGTCTGTTGATTTGACGATGGCAACCCCTTTCCCGTTAAAGGCTTTGCGAACCCAAGATCCGTCTGCTTGTTCCTTGTAACGTTCACGACTAGCCTGCTCGCCATTATCTACTCCGACAAGTTGACCTTGCCCATGCAACTGGAAGCGAACGAGGTTATTAGCAGTTGGCACGACATTGCCATCACGGTCTACGATTTCATAGTAGATATAGGTCAAGTCTTTTCCATCTGCTGCAATAGCATGCTCTTCCTTGACCAAGCGTACACCTGCAGGTTGACCTGCTGTTACAATCTTATCTCGGGCGATTTCTTTACCTTGATCATCACGAGCTACTGCTTCCAAAATCCCTGGCTGATATGCTACTTTCCACTCAAGGTAGAGTTCTTGAGGATTAGCCCCTTCTTGGTAACTACGGCCATCACTTGTCTCTTTTTTATTAAATTTTTTGAGTCCCAAAGATTGGTTGTTCAAGAATAATTCAACACTAGCAGCATTGGAGTATGCACGGACTGGTATTTTATTTTCAGCATCTGCAACATTGTCTGCTAATTCCTGATCTTCCCAATTCCAGTGAGGAAGCAGGTGAACCATTGGTTTTTTCTTAGCAGAAACCCACTGACTTTGGTAAAGGTAATAGTCGTTTTTAGGAATACCGGCTGTATCCACTATTCCAAAGTAAGAGCTCTTTACAGGAGTGCTGTTTTGGTTGTGCCAAGGAGTTGGTTCACCGATATAATCTGTTCCAGTCCAGATAAATTGTCCTGCGTAACCAGCATTATCTCGGTCAAAAGTCCAAGAAGCTGTTGCCGTTTTACCCCAGCCAACTCGGTCATTTCCATAGTCCGATTGTTCATAGTTTCGCCAAGACTGATTGCTTCCAACCCATTCTTGCTCTGGATGGAAATAGCTACCACGTGTACGAGTCGCAGAAGACGTTTCAGAACCATAAATCAACCAATTTGGATGTTTGGCACGCAAGGCTTTGTAATTATCTTCTGAATAGTTAAAACCAACTGCATCTAGCTCATCAGCGATTTTTTCGTGGCCACCACTACCATCACCGAAGCGGAATTTATCTGCCCCCATCGTGACATAGCGGGTTTTATCAACTGACTTAATAACCTTGACCAGACGTTTAACAGTCGCTAAAGAATGAGCATCTCCATTAGCCTCACCGATTTCATTTCCGATAGACCACATGACGATGGCAGGGTTATTTTTACCTCTTTCTACCATTGTCCGCAAGTCATAATCAGACCATTTTTCGCCCTTTTTGGCCTCTGGGTGAGTGGCGTCTTTTTCAAAGAAACGACCGTAATCGTACGGCTTCTTGCCTCCATACCAAGTATCAAAAGCCTCTTCTTGGACTAGCAATCCTAACTCTGCCGCAATCCGCAAAGTCTGTTCACTAGCAGGATTATGGGTCGTACGAATTGAATTAACCCCCATTTCCTTCATTTGCTTGAGACGACGGTACTCAGCCTTATAGTTTTCTTCTGCTCCTAGGGCTCCGTGATCATGGTGCAAGGAAACCCCGTGAAATTTGATTCTCTGACCATTCAAAGAGAAACCTTCATTAGGAGTCCAGTTATAATAGCGATAACCAAACAAGTCTTTCTTAGCGTCAACAAGCTGACCATCACGATAAATCCGTGTTACTAGCTCATACAAGGCAGGCTTATCATTCAGCACAGTCCACAGTTCTGGTCTTTCAACTTGTAGCTTTGTCTGAATTGTACTAGTCTCATGAGCTTTCAGTTTTTGACTGGCAGTACGAATCACTTCTGTTACAGCTTCTCCACCTCGTCTCACAATTTGATATTCAGCTGTGATTTCATGATCTTTATCATCAGTATTAGCAATCTTACTGCTAACAAGGGTGTCTACCTTTCCATCTTTTTGACTTTCTAACTGAGGAGTCAAGATAGTTGTTCCGTTCTTTTGGACATGAACCTTATCTCTAATAAGAAGAGAAACATCACGGTAGATTCCGCTTCCTGAATACCAACGACTACTTGGTTGCTTGTTAATCACATGAACAGCAATGATATTTTCCCGGCCATCTTTGTGAAGATAGTTTGTAATATCGTATGAAAATTGATTATAGCCATTTGGATAATGACCGACCAGCTGGCCATTCACATAGACTTGCGAATCCATATAGACCCCATCAAAGGTCAGGCGAACATTTTTATCTAAATCTTTTTCATCTAATTTAAGGGGCTTGCGATACCAAGCATCTCCACCATTAAGCTGCCCACCTTCATTTTGTGCAGGAGAGTCATGATCAAAGTCAAAGTGGATACTCCAGTCATGAGGTAAGTCTAATTTTTTCCATGAAGTCACGTCAGCTTCTTCTTTTACTGCTTCCTTAGCATTTGCGTTTAATTTAAAGTGCCAGTTCTGATTAAAATTGACCTTTCTATCCTCAATCATTTGACTCACTTCCTCCTCAGTAACAGATTTCACCTTATCCTTTTCTGATCCTTCTTGGGCAGAGGACTCGCTAGTTTCTTTTGCTTCACTCTTTACTGATTCAGAAAACTCTTTTTCTACCTTAGGACTAGGTGAATTCTCTTCTGTTTTCTCTGGAAAAGTTTCCTGTGTTGAAAGAGTTGGACTAGCATCTGCAGTCTCAGATGATTCACTAGTGGAAACTGCCTTATCAGAGTGCTCTTCCTCAATCTTTCCTTCTTCTTTGACGCTTTCAGCACTAGCGTTAACGGCCACTTCTTCCGCATAAACAGGGTTTCCTGCAGAAAGACTAGCGCCAAACAAAACTGCACAAGTCCCAATAAGCACTGAGCATGCACCAACAGTAAATTTCCGGATGCTATAGACTCTTTTACGATTCCAATATCCTTTTTCCATAAGGTCCTCCACCGAGTAACCGCTTCCATTTTTACAGAAGCAAGCTATTTCTATAGTTTTCTTCACCTTATTTTATAAAACAAGTTGCATAATCTCAATACAAATGAAGCCGTTTTCATATTTATGAGTGATTTTTCTAAAATTAGGAGAATCATAGAATTTTCTTCAGTTATCAGCAATTTTTATCTGTTCAGTTCTGTCACTTATTTCTGATAAAAAGTACAAAACATAAAAAAAACAAGCGTCAATTTTCATTGACACTTGTTTCTTGTTTTAGTTTTTAAAACGAGTCCCGTAATAAACTCCCCATCCAACAATCATAGTTAAACCAAGGGCAAGAAGTGTAAAGCTAAGCTCTGTACCTGTTAATGGTAAAGTTTTCTTAGTCTCATCTTTTTCTTGTGGTTTTTCTGAATCTTTTGGATTTGTCTTACCAGGATCTTTAGGATTTTTCTTATCCGGATCCTTTGGTTTTCCATTGCCTGGATCTTTAGGATCTTTATTATCTGGTTTATCAGGTTTATTTGGTTTGTTTGGTTTGTTTGGTTTTTTCGGTTGATTTGGGACACTTGGAATTGTTGGAATACTTTGGTCTGTTACTACTAACTTCCCATCCTTGTACTCTACTGTGTTTCCATTAGCGTTCAAAATTGTTATCGTTCCGTCGAAGTTCACTTGGAAAGTGATATCTTTAACAGCTAGGTAACCAGCTGGGGCTGTCGCTTCATGGAAAGTATATACTCCAGGAGCTAATTCTAAATCATGTGATTTGTTTACTTCTGAAGTCCATTCTGCTACAGGATTACCAGTTGCCTCGTTGCCTCGGAAAATTTGAATTTGTGCACTACCAATTTCGGTACCGTATTGGTTGATCTTACTGAAAGTTACCTTACGTGGAAGATCGTCGTCTTTATCGGTTACAGTTACTTTGGAACCATCGGTTACGACCTTGTTGTCTTCACCCTTAGAGTCTTTTTCTCCAACATTGGTCACTTCCACTGTGCCGTCATGTTTGACTTGGAAAGTGATGTCAGTTACTTTGAGGTAGCCGGTTGGCGCTGCTTCCTCATGGAAGGTGTAAGTACCTGGTGCCAAGTTGAGATCTTTAGACTTACCAACTTCTGAAGTCCAGTTTTCTACAGCTTGGCCTTCTGCCTTGTCGCCCTTGTAGATCTTAATTTGAGCACCTGCGATTTCTTCTCCACCAAGGCTAACCTTGCTGAAGGTAATCTTACGTGGAAGATCATCATCTTTATCGGTTACAGTTACTTTAGAACCATCGGTTACGACCTTGTTGTCTTCACCCTTAGAGTCTTTTTCACCAACGTTTGTCACTTCCACTGTACCGTCATGTTTGACTTGGAAAGTGATGTCAGTCACCTTGAGGTAACCTGTTGGAGCTGCTTCCTCATGGAAGGTGTAAGTACCTGGAGCCAAGTTGAGATCTTTAGACTTACCAGCTTCTGATGTCCAGCTTTCTACAGCTTGGCCTTCTGCCTTATCGCCTTTGAAGATCTTGATCTGAGCTCCTGCGATTTCTTCTCCACCAAGGCTAACCTTACTGAAGGTAATCTTACGTGGAAGATCATCATCTTTATCGGTTACAGTTACTTTAGAACCATCGGTTACGACCTTGTTGTCTTCACCCTTAGAGTCTTTTTCACCAACGTTTGTCACTTCCACTGTACCGTCATGTTTGACTTGGAAAGTGATATCGGTCACTTTGAGGTAACCTGTTGGAGCTGCTTCCTCATGGAAGGTGTAAGTGCCCGGTGCCAAGTTGAGGTCTTTAGACTTACCAGCTTCTGAAGTCCAGCTTTCTACGGCTTGGCCTTCTGCCTTATCGCCTTTGAAGATCTTAATCTGAGCACCTGCGATTTCAGTTCCACCAAGGTTAACTTTACTGAAAGTAATAGCTTTAGGACTGTCATCGTCTTTGTCGGTTACAGTCATAGTTGAGCCGTTGGTTACGGCCTTATTGTCTTCACCTTTAGAGTCTTTCTCTCCAACATTCGTCACTTCCACTGTGCCGTCATGCTTGACTTGGAAAGTGATATCGGTCACTTTGAGGTAACCAGTTGGAGCTGCTTCCTCATGGAAGGTGTAAGTACCTGGTGCCAAGTTCAATTCTTTAGACTTACCAGCTTCTGAAGTCCAGTTTTCTACTGCATCTCCTTCAGCTTTCTCGCCCTTGTAGATCTTAATTTGAGCACCTGCGATTTCTTCTCCACCAAGGCTGACCTTACTGAAGGTAATCTTACGTGGAAGATCGTCATCTTTGTCTGTTACTGTAACAGTTGAACCATTTGTAACGACTTTGTTGTCTTCACCCTTAGAGTCTTTTTCTCCAACATTCGTCACTTCCACTGTGCCGTCATGTTTGACTTGGAAAGTGATATCGGTCACTTTGAGATAACCTGTTGGAGCTGCTTCCTCATGGAAGGTGTAAGTGCCTGGTGCCAAGTTGAGGTCTTTAGACTTACCAGCTTCTGAAGTCCAGTTTTCTACTGCATCTCCTTCAGCTTTCTCGCCCTTGTAGATCTTGATTTGAGCACCTGCGATTTCTTCTCCACCAAGGCTAACCTTACTGAAAGTAATCTTACGTGGAAGATCGTCGTCTTTGTCTGTTACTGTAACAGTTGAACCATTCGCTACAACACGGTTATCTTCACCCTTAGAGTCTTTTTCGCCAACGTTTGTCACTTCCACTGTACCGTCAGTTTTGACTTGGAAAGTGATATCCGTTACTTTGAGGTAACCGGTTGGAGCTGCTTCCTCATGGAAGGTGTAAGTGCCTGGTGCCAAGTTCAATTCTTTAGACTTACTAGCTTCAGATGTCCAGCTTTCTACAGCTTGGCCTTCTGCCTTATCGCCTTTGAAGATCTTGATCTCTGCACCAGCAATCTCAGTACCACCAAGGTTTACTTTACTGAAAGTAATCGCTTTGGGACTGTCATCGTCTTTATCGGTTACAGTCACAGTTGAACCGTTGGTAACGACCTTGTTATCTTCACCTTTAGAGTCTTTTTCGCCAACATTGGTCACTTCCACTGTGCCGTCATGTTTGACTTGGAAAGTGATATCGGTCACTTTGAGGTAACCAGTTGGGGCTGCTTCCTCATGGAAGGTGTAAGTGCCTGGTGCCAAGTTCAATTCTTTAGACTTACCAGCTTCTGAAGTCCAGCTTTCTACAGCTTGACCTTCTGCCTTGTCGCCTTTGAAGATCTTGATCTCTGCACCAGCAATCTCAGTACCACCAAGGTTTACTTTACTGAAAGTAATCGCTTTGGGACTGTCATCGTCTTTATCGGTTACAGTCACAGTTGAACCGTTGGTAACGACCTTGTTGTCTT
>NZ_KI391973.1:0-207123 GCF_000161955.2 Streptococcus sp. 2_1_36FAA | reverse complement strand
CGCCTTTGAAGATCTTGATCTCTGCACCAGCAATCTCAGTACCACCAAGGTTTACTTTACTGAAAGTAATCGCTTTGGGACTGTCATCGTCTTTATCGGTTACAGTCACAGTTGAACCGTTGGTAACGACCTTGTTATCTTCACCTTTAGAGTCTTTCTCACCAACATTGGTCACTTCCACTGTGCCGTCTGTTTTGACTTGGAATGTGATGTCAGTCACCTTGAGGTAACCTGTTGGAGCTGCTTCCTCATGGAAAGTGTATGTACCTGGTGCTAAGTTCAATTCTTTAGACTTACCAGCTTCAGATGTCCAGCTTTCTACTGCTTGACCTTCTGCCTTGTCGCCCTTGTAGATCTTGATTTGAGCTCCTGCGATTTCTGTACCACCAAGGTTAACTTTACTGAAAGTAATGGCTTTGGGACTGTCATCGTCTTTATCGGTTACAGTTAGAGTTGCACCATTAGCTACAACACGGTTGTCTTCACCCTTAGAGTCTTTCTCTCCAACATTGGTCACTTCCACTGTACCGTCATGTTTGACTTGGAATGTGATGTCAGTCACCTTGAGGTAACCTGTTGGAGCTGCTTCCTCATGGAAAGTGTATGTACCTGGTGCTAAGTTCAATTCTTTAGACTTACCAGCTTCAGATGTCCAGCTTTCTACTGCTGTGCCTTCTGCCTTATCGCCCTTGTAGATCTTAATTTGAGCACCTGCGATTTCAGTACCACCAAGGTTTACTTTACTGAAAGTAATCGCTTTTTCAGTTGGTGTCTTCTTGTTGACAATATCACGAGATACCGATTTATCAGTTCCGAAATCTTGTGAACCAATCTTGATTTCCTCAGTTGATTTGTCATATCCTTCTGGTGCTTGCACTTCTCGGATAGTATAGTTGTCTCTCAACAACTCTCCTACGCTCGCATTACCATCAGCATCTGTTGTCAACTTGCCAACTACTGCCCCAGTACTGTCACGAACCACTTCAAATTCAGCGCCTTGAAGATTTTCACCCGCCTCATTTACCTTATGGATCTTAATAGAGAATACATATCCTTCGGCTACACCACCAGCAATCTGATAGGTACGAGTGCTAGTTGATTGTTCAGTCAAGCCACCATTATAATTCATCTTGGCTACGTTCGTAATTTTTTCGCCATCAACTAAATCATAATTTGCTTTAGCCCTATATTCAATCATATAACCAAAGCCATTAGTATCTCCTAGAGGTAAAGTAAATCCATCTCCGCCCGGATTTACAGTCATTTGTTTCTTAAATGTTTCTGTCATATCCTGAGCATTAGACCATTTCCAATCTCCGTTATTCCAACGCCAATCTACTTTATAAATACGAAAAGTATCTGGTAAGAAGGTGAAATTTGGAGACGAGAACGCATCCTTGATGGTTATATCACTATAGTTGGCCATATTGCGGTTTACAGTAATATTGTAACGAATGACATTTTTCTCGTCATCCTTATACTGGAAGGAACTCTTTTCAATCTTAGAGTCATACTGTTTAGGAGGTCCATTATAATGAACAGTTCCTGGAACTAATGTCCGTGTTCCTATTGTAAATCCAGCATTCAAGTCACCTTCTTGACTCACTACATCATGGTCAACCCGAGCATAGAAGAAAAATTCTCCACGGACACCAGATTTTTGCTCAACATAATTTGTATATGTTAAGGTAATCGTTTTGTTTGCAGAATCCAAAAATCCATTTGCAACAAGATTACCTGACTCGTCCTTAAGCTCAATGGCTGAAGAGTTCGCAAAAGCATACTCTGGTGGCAAGGTGATTGTCGTCGTATCTCCTTGATGTACTTGGTTATCAGGCAATACAAATTTTGCGTAAACGCGGAAATCTTGCCAAATATCAATCCCTTGTGTTAAGTCTCCTCCAGAAGAATTTTTGAGACTCATCTCAGTAATGACATCATTAAATTCGGCCGCCTGCACTTGGGCAAGAGGAGTTAATGATGGCAAAACCACTCCTAAACAAAGAATAATGACGTGAAGCCAAGTTCTAATTCTTTTGTTCATGCAATCTTCCTTTCTCATAATATTCAGTTTTGAATGTACAATGTAATTGTATACTAACTGATTTCCCCATCTTATCAGTGTTTACCTTTACAAAAAAGTAAACATTTTTTATAGATACATTACGCCTTCATTCTACCATACTATCAATAAAAAGACCATATGTTATAAGCCTTTTTTTAAATATTTATTCTAATTTCATTAACTTGCTAGCATTGAACAAATAATTACATTAACTTTCAAATTAAATCCGGCGCTACCAAATCCAATCTTTTCTTACTTTTTTGTGTCTGACATACCACAAAAAACCGGAAACAAAGTCCGGTTCTTCTGATTTATTTCCTAAAAGTCAAGGCGTAGAATTTACCATCCCAGAGGAATTTCAACTCTTTCTCTTTGACGCCCGCTGGAACTGCTGCTTCAATTTCTCCAAGATCAACAGTAGCATCCTTAAAATAGTCCTTGCTGAAATGGTTCTTTTTATACTGTTGTTCTACATAGTCTGCCGTCTCATCTGAAATCAAAATCTTAGTCCCTGGTTTAGCCACCCTTAGCATTTCCTGCATGGCCTTGGTCTTATCGCTAAAGAAATTGATTCCACCGATATGATAGACGATATCAAAACTATTATCCGCAAAGGGCAGATCCTCCGCACAGGCCTGAAAGAGTTGCAGATTGGTCTTCTTGGAGCAAGATTTTTGGCATTTCTTCAACATGCCTATAGAAATATCCGCTCCAAAAAAGTCTAAGCTTTTCAGATCAACATCCTTAGGAATATAGCATAGATCATGGCCTGTTCCAATAGAAACATAAAGAACTGACAGATGGTCCTTCCATTCTATTTCTGCCATTAGCTCCCTTCTCAGCTTATCGACTGCCTTTCCATAGAGAAAGCCACCCAGCCATTTTTCGCTCAAATCATACCAGCGAGCGAAGCGATTATACATGGTCATATACTTAGCATTGTCGCCAGAGATATAGTCTGGATTCAGAGCCAGGTAGATGTCTCCATCTTTTTGAAAATCATCCACCTCCAAGCCTGACTTCAGTTTCTCTTGTATCTTTGTTTTCATCATGTTTCTTGCCTCCTTTTTCTATTTGACAATTATTATAGAGAATTCTGAAACAAAAACAAGAGATTTTCAGCAAGTGGCTACCCAGCGTTAGCAACCGGAAGAAATCTCTTAACAAGTTGCAGAAGAAGAAACGAATTTTATACAAAAGAGTCTAAATTTTTCTGCTTTCAGCACTTTTTGTCCAATCAATCCGTGTTCTTCCAAACTTGAAGTTGCATTAACCTGTTTCTTACTTGGTTCTTTTTGTTTGGAAGATTTTCTTTCCGCCTTATCTGAGGTGTCGTACTATTTCTATGCAAGCCCTCGATCCCTTAGGATAAGAACGGAAATCAGAGCCAGTCAGATGCCCCAATTTTCTTGGACCTAGACATAGGAGTTCTCCATTTAGGCAAAGCTTGTTGAGACTAGCACTCCGCCAAAAACTCCTGCACAGCCTTGACATCTTCTGGGCTACCGCCTCGGTCAATATCACAGATATGCTGGAGCCCATATTTTTCGATAATCAAGGTAGTCGCCCCACAGAAGGTCCGGCCATGTTTAACAGAGTCACCATTGTTAACAAAACCTTTAATCAGCCCAGGATGTTTCTTGATAAAGCGTTTGGTAGACCAAGGAATTTTCCCAGCACCAGCATTTCGAGTAATGAGAATACAGGGCTCTTCTAGTTTCTCCTTGATGCTCTGGGTCGGATAGCCCAGTGATTCTGCAAATCGTTTACCAACACCAGTATTAGAATCATAAACTACAATCATCTTCATCACCTACTTTCTTAAAAAAAGGATGGCAAACCAAGCCGCAAAGCCTAAAACCACGACATCTGAGATGAGCATAAGCATAAACTCCAAATCCGGCATCATGTGAATATACATCAGCAATGACAACGTTGCTAAAGCCAGCGCCGTCAGCTTCGCAACTACTGGCAATCCCGGAATCAAAGCTGCTCCAATTAGGACAAGGATGAGACCTCCGACTAAGAATGACTGAAAATCCAAACTAAAATTAAAACCAACTGTTACACCGCCGTAGCCAATGGTCAAAAAACCAATCAGCACCAGACAGACACCCAAAATAGCCAATCCACTCATAGCAAATCCTCCTTGCTTATTCATACTTTTCCTCACTTTCTACTTTTGAATGAACAATTTTTAATATTCATTCAAAACTTTCTAAAAAATAATACACTTTATCTAACTATGTTCCTTTCCATTTCCGCATCACCATAGATAGCTCATCACCTCCTTTATTTATGAATGAGTATTTTTTTATATTCACTCATGCTATCTTCTAAGAAAAGGAATTTCCTCTATTTGGAAAAAATTCCCTTAACAAAATATTTCACTAAAGTCTCAAGACTATCGAAGTAGCCTGAAAATTCCTGCTCTGTGACATGCATGTCTATGTAGTATATCAAGTCATAAACCTTCATGATCTCAGCAACTTTTTCCTCCGAAAACCCCTCTTCCTGCAAGCGCTGGCTGAAAGTCTGAATAAGAAACTGATGAAAGGCATTGTACGCTCGGCCGGAATCTTGATTATAGTAATTGTGCAGAATCTGAGAAATGCCTGGCTTGTTCCACTCGGCTAAAATTTTATTGGGCGAAATCAACTCAAAAGTGACTGCAAAAAGTTGTTCAACGATTGCCTCGGGCTCGCCCTGCCAGTCCACACGTCGCATAGTTTCCTCGCGTATACGGCTATTTTCAGCTATATAAACTTCCAAGAAGATAGCTTCCTTAGACTCATAATACTTATAAAAGGATCCGACAGCCATCTGGCTTCTCTTAGCAATATCAGAAATTCCAGCTGCCTTATAGCCTTTTTCTGCAAAGACTTCTCTAGCCGCAGCCAGGAGCTCATTTTTTTTATTCATTTTCCTGTCTCTTTTGTGAATGAATTTCATTTTATATTCATTCATATTTTAACACTTGTTTTACAAAAGTCAAGTATTTTGCTATACTACAGTCTAGATATTCTTTGAATATCAAATTATTATACCGAATTTTATTGGAGGTTTAGTAATGCTTAAAGAAAAACGCAATCAGGGAATGATTGGCCTACTATTTATTACTCTAATTTTTCTTGGAATAGCTGGCGCCATGGCCTTTATACAGTACCAAAAGGCTAATCCTAAAATTGCCTACTCAGCAGACACCGCTAAAGTTTCTTCTGAAACAGTTTATACTGAAGTTTATGATATCTCTCCAGAACCTATTTTCCCGGTAAATGATAAAACTGAGGTTTGGCTGGTTCAATATAAGGATGGATATGTTGGTGTTCAAGCAAAAAAAGGTGACAAGCAGATCGCCAAGCTAGTGGAGCAAGCAAATAAAGGAGAGCTAAAGAAAAATCCCGCACGACTTGTCGGTACTTACATAAATACAAGCGTTCAAAAGAAGGACCAATCATATATTTCCAACTTTTCTAGCTTGATGCTTAGTCTAAGAAATGAAGTTGGAGATATCTCGGCCAAAATTGCAACCAGCTCTTATATCTCTCTTTCTGAGTTTGACTCTGATCATTCTAAATTCATCTTTTATGTCCTATTCTTAGTCGGTTTATCTGCCATTTTTATCGGAACTGGACTCTTCAACCGCAGAAAGAATGTGCAAGCTTATAATGAAATTTATTCAATTTATCCAGAAGTCCAAGGAAATCTTAATCTCTTACTAGAACAAGCTTCCTTCCATGACGAAGAATTGAAAATCATCATCTATAAAGATCACCTGATCACTTATTATCGTGGTGTAAGAACTGTTGACCTAAAACAGGTTATCCACCTCTACCACCATATTTTCACCATGCATCGAGGCTTTGCATCCAACAGAAATTCTACTCTGATTGCTGTTCGATCAAATAACAAGAAATATCAGATGCCTATTCGAAATATTGGCAAAACGACAGATATTCAACTTCGGTCTACTTTTGACTATCTCTACAATTACTTCCCTCATATCAAATTGGGAGTGTAATGTCACATAAAACTCAAGCTAGATTTTCCAGCTTGAGTTTTTTATATATAAAAACAGGAGCAGGATACAATCCCAGCTCCTTTTTTTTAAGATATGCTTGTCAGAACGTTTTTCAGTAGATTACTTGCCTTCTTTTTCCCTTCTGCGTTTGTCCAAGGCACTATTAATCTTCTTGGTCTTAAGATTTGTATCCAAGTAAAGAAAGAGCCATACAAAGAGATAAATCAGAATAAAATCTAGCCAGAAATGCCAGTTGGCAATTAAAAATCCCCAGTTATTGTAGACCATGAAACAGCATGCTAAGACTGCGACAGCGACAAAATGCAGTAAAATCGAGACTAAAAAAGAGAATCGGTCTTCAAGAGTTTTTAAAATTGAACTGACAATCCCAATCAAACCGCTCATCACCATGACACTGATGATATTACTAGTTGTGGGCGGATGTTTTTGAATAGAGAAAGCAAGGACAATCAGATAGACTGCACTCCCTGTCTGGATGCCCATTAATATAGCATGTAGACATTTTTTTATACTCATCACTTACCTCCTAGATTCCCAGATATTCCATCAAGAGCTTGACATACCGACGGCTGACTTCGGTCTTGATTTGATTGGTCAGCTTGGCCGTCATATTGCCAGAAAAGCTGTCAGACAAAGACTCCAAATGGTCAATATTGATGACAGCATGCCGGGAAACCTGGATAAAGTTCGAGCTGCTAATCCGCTGCTGAAAGCGAGTCAATGTCTCTGTCGTCTGATAAATGCCTTCTCTGCTGTAAATCATCAAAGTTGTCTGGTTGATGTCTGCTAGGATAATATCTTCAGTCTTCAGCATGATAAGCTTATCGTCCGACTTGATAGGCAGGACACCACTTGGCCCAGCCTTGTACTGCTCTAAATAATCTAAGATGGCCTTGGCTTCTGCCGCTAGCTGGTCTGCCTTGACCACAACCAGCGGATCCTTGGATGAAATGGTTGGATCTGTTTCAAATTTTGCTTGCAAGAGGAAGCTCCCTATTCACATTCTATTGTAGTTTCAGCCGGCGGATGACAATCATATTTTGCACTATCCAAATAAGCGCTATTGCAACTAAAACTATTCCAACTATATAGAAAGTTTCTGTCCTTGTCAAGAGCTCCTGCCATTCAATGCGAATTCCCATTGTTTTTTCAAAAGCTACTCGTGACTGGCTGTTATTGGCAAAAGTGTCTGCTAGACTTTCCTTCATGAGAAGCTGTCTGAAAAGAGATGCCATGTAGTTAGAAGGCGTAAGCTTCATCAGGTTTTGTGCCATGTTCGGCAAGTTTCCAATAGGGATATAGGTTCCCACTAGAAAACCAGAGGTCGCTCCGACTACTGTCGCTAATTTACCTAGACTATCCACTGATTTGAAGCGTTGAACAATCAGAGCGTTTATCAGTGTGGCCAAGAGGCTGTTCAAGATCATCAGAAGCACCAGGTAAGAAAGATTTCCCCATTCAAAGGAAATTTTATCCGCCTGCATAAAATAGCTGAGCATAAAGGTAAACATAATGACCTGCATCAAAAAGCCGATTATAATAGAGCTGATAAGATAACTAAGCTGCAAGCCCCACGGTCCTAAGTCCGTGATAAAAAGATCGTCTGTTACCATCCGCTCCCGGTCTTCGACCTGCCGTGAGAAAGCTGCCAATGTGGTTGTTAATGCTGTAACTGCCAACACACCACCAATCAGCCACAAGTCCATCAGTTGGCTGGAATAGCCTCCAGAATTACTTTTCAAAAAAACGATATAAAGCACAAAGGGAATAATGGCTCCGAAGAGGGACAAAATTACCCCACTGCGGTTGCGAAAATAAAGTAAAAAATTGCGTTTAATCAAAGCGAGCATATTAGCGTACCTCTCTTCCTGTCAGTGCCATAAAAGCATCGTCCATGGTTCCGGGTTGGAATTCAAATTGTTCAATATAGGGACCTGCCTGAGCCAATAAGGCCAGTGCTTCTTGAGTCGTTTTAGGATGAAGGATAAATTCCCCTTCCTTGACTTGCTCCCAAGCACAGTCTTTTGGCAAACTTTTCTCTAAACCTGTTGCATCTTGACTCAAAATCCGTAAGATATTGCGGGCGTAGTTTCCCTTAATCTGGTCTGCAGAGCCTTGAGCAATAACCTGACCATGATCTACGATATAAATCTTATCCGCATCGTCTGCTTCATTGAGATAGTGGGTTGTCAGAACAATGGTCATCTGCTCTTCTTTCTGAATTTGCTTGAGTAGGCTCCAAATACTCTCCCGAGTCTGAATATCCAGCCCCGTTGTAGGCTCATCTAGGAAAAGCAGGTCTGGACTATTGAGCAAGGCTCGCGCAATGTCCACACGACGCTTTTGACCACCAGACAGCGTCCCATACGGTTGCTTGACAAAGGCTGATAAGCCAAGCTGAGAGACCAAGCGTTCGATTCTACCTGCCGGCATCTCCTTGTACTGCTGGGCTCTGATGGTCAGATTTTCCAAAACTGTCAGCCGAGCGTCCAACACACTGTTTTGGAAAACCACACCCAGTCTAAGCTTTTCAGCATAGCAAATCTGCCCGGACGTTGGCTTCAAGAGACCTATCAGCATCTGGATAGTCGTAGACTTGCCTGCTCCATTAGGTCCTAGAATAGCTGTAAAACTGCCTCTCTCAATCTGAATATCAAGGCCATTGACTGCCACCTTATCGCCATAAAGCTTGCTAAGATTTTTTGTTTCTACTAACATGATATTTTCTCCTGTCCTTAACTTCTGAGACTATAATAGCAAGTCTTTTTTGAAAAATCTCAGCTTTTTGGACAAGCGGTAAAATGAGGGAGACAAGAGGTAAAAATCCAGACATTAAAAAGCCCCGACCAAAGGTCAGGGATAATAGACTAGCGTGTAACAATCTTTCGATAGCTACGTGAAGTTAATAAGAACACTAAAATATAGGCTAGTAAAAAGACGCTACAGGTTATGATCGTTGTCTGAATTAATAAGGGCGTATTGGTCACACCTAAAAGCGCCACAATCAAACTAAGCATATGAAAAGCAGCTGCAACATGGCAGAAAGCAAAAATAAGTGGCAAGAAGAACACAGTTACGATTTGCTTACGTATAGTGCGCTTGGTTTGCTTCTCATCAAGACCAACTTTTTGCAAGATGACAAATCCATCACGATCTTCATAGCCTTCAGAAATCTGCTTGTAGTAAATTACCAGAACAGCCCCCAATAAGAAAATGACTGAGAGAAACAGACCTATAAAGAGTAAGGTACCTGTCACCTGTTTTTGGTTTTGCTTAGCTTCTTCTTTATTAGTAGTTACAGTATAACCACCAACTTGCAGACGGTCCATTTCTTCTGTTACTGCTTTTTGTACTTTATCAGAAAACTCCCGGTTGCTCTTCGTGTTACTGGAGATACCAATATAATATTCATGCAAAGCGTCCAAACCGACTTCTTTTATATCATTGACAACCATGTTTAGCATAGCACCCCCAACCATGATATGCCCATTGGGCAAGTGTCCATGAGTAAAATCTTGTGAGGAAATTTGCTTGATTTTCCAATCCTTGCCATTGATACGTAAGGGTTGATTTTTATCTAAAGATAAGTTTCTACCATAGATAAGTGTTTCACCATCAGCTAAGTCTAATGTTTCTCCTGTCATCTTCTCATAATCCTGACGGCTTACAAGCATAAAGCTACCTACTGCCTTGCTGAAAGATTGAGGTGCTTGCATAAAGTTACGGTCGCCAACAGTTACTTCATTTCCTGATATCTTAGAAAGCATAGACGTTTGATAGAGATAGTCTGAGTAAATCGGATTTTTCAGTCCAGTCTCTTGAGCGATTTGTTTCACTTTTTCTAGTAGAGGTTCATTTCTATCTACTGTATCTGGCAAGGATACTGTGACATTATAGTCTTTTGGATAGAGAGTATCAATATAGTCTTTGCCGCCTACATAGATATTAATTGTTCCTACCATGGTCACCAGAAGCATGGTTGAAAGGATGGAAATCGTAGCCAGGCCTGCAGCATTTTTACGCATCCGAGAAATCAAGTTAGATACTGAAATAAAGTTCTGAGGCTTGTAATAGTAACTTTTACGTTTTCTTAGAAAATTTAAAAGTGTAATTGATCCAGCATTAAAGAGCAAATAGGTCGCTACAACAACCATGAGGACCGCAAGAAAGAAATTGGCAATAGCCGCAACAGGCTTTGTAACTGTCAAGGCTATATAATAAGCAACTCCCATGAGAATGACGCCCAAAAGAGTCTGCAAACCTAAGAATTTTCCTTTCTTTTCTCCTGCTTTCTTTTCTCGCATCAGGTGGAGCGAGCTATAGCGCAAAAGCCTCATAGAATTAAGAAAAAGAATGATAACAAAAGCTAGTCCCAGACTGACTAAAGTCAACCAAATGTTAGACCATTGGAAGGTTGAGGTCAACACAACAGGCATCCCCATAAACTTTAAGAGCAGGGCATAAAGGAGCTTATCTAGTAGCATCCCACAGATAATCCCCAGTCCGACAACCCCAGTATATAAAAGACACAGCTCTATGAACGTCATAGTGAGTAGGTGCCTTTTTTCCATACCAAGTATACTATAAATTCCCAGCTCTTTGGAACGATTTTTCATGACAAAGCTATTAGCATAAGTCACAAGAATCAATACCGCAATTTGAATAACCCAAATCCCAAATTGCAGGGTCATACGAGCTGCTGTTCCACCATAAGTTGTCTCCATATTACCACTATAAGTCAAGGAAATAAAACTATAGAGAATAGCGGTTGCCACAAATGTAGATAGGATAAATGGATAATAAAGACTGCGATTCTTAATAAGATTTGAAAGAGCTAGTTTACTGGTTAGTTTGAACATAATCACCCACCTCACTTGCCATGACAGTCAAAGTATCAGAAATCTCCTGGAACATCTGACGTTCGGTCTTGTCACCACGGAAAATTTGATTATAAAGAATGCCATCCTTGATAAAGAGTACCCGCTTGGCACGGCTGGCTGCTGATGTCGAGTGGGTCACCATGAGAATGGTCTGACCCCGATCATTAATATCGTCAAAAACATCTAAAAGCGCAGCCGATGACTTGGAATCCAGTGCCCCTGTTGGCTCATCCGCTAATAAAATCTCTGGCTCAGTGATGATGGCACGCGCCACCGCAACCCGCTGCTTCTGACCACCGGAAATCTCATAAGGAAACTTCTCTTGCAGCTTGTTAATACCTAATTCAGTACAAGTGGTGACTAGCTTTTGCATCATCTCGGTGACGGGGCGTCGAGAAAGCACTAAAGGCAAGAGGATATTGTCCTTTACTGACAAGGTATCCAGCAGGTTAAAGTCCTGAAAGACAAAGCCTAGCTTTTCTCTTCGGAAGCTGGATGCTTGGCTATTTTTGATGGTCGCTGTATCTGTTCCATTCAGAAAGACTTGGCCTTCTGTTGGCTTATCTAGCATGGCCAAGATATTGAGGAGTGTTGACTTACCTGAGCCAGACTCTCCCATGATGGCCACATAGTCGCCCTCATCCACTGTGAAGTGGATATCCTTGAGCGCTTCTACTTGATTGCCCTGAAAACGGGTCTTGTAAATCTTTTTTACATGTTGTACATCTAATAAACTCATAACTTCTCCTTTAAAATCCTAAGTACATTTCTTGAGCTGCCTGATTGGCTTGGCATCCGAATTTCGTCCATTCAATTTCTTTTTGACTTGGACGAATGGAAGATCTGTCTTTCTTTTGGCTGATTTTAAATACTTTCATTCTAAACACTTCTTTCTTTTTATAATCTTATTCTACCGAATTTGCACTCGGCTTTCCATAACCTAACCTTACAATCCAGAAAGGAATCTTACACTTTTGTAAGATAGAATGAGCCCTATTTTACCCAAAAGGCTATCAAAGCAATCAGCCACAGATGGGCTGGATAGAAAATGTAGAAGAAATATTTGCTCCACTTACTGGTATAACCGCGCTCGCCATTGTAGAGATAAAGAAAAGGTAAGACAGTGATAAAGAGCCAGTCCGAATTATAGAGCATCATCGAAAGGGTTTCTGACAAGCTTGGATAAACTTCGATACTCATGACAAACAGCAGAAAAGCTAGAGCAAGGTAAAGTAGATTACGTAAAACTTTGTTCTTTCTGCACCCATAGGTGATAAGCATAAAGGGGATCATGACCATACCACCTTCTGTCAAGAAAGCAGCTACTAGAAAGACTACTGCGCCTAAGCCATAACGGATCCATTTATCACACCCATTAAGTTCAAGTTTCTCTTTAGAAAATCCAAAGAAAATCCCCAAACTCAAAACACCACAAGCTAGTGTTAAAAATATATTATTGGAGTTGTGTATTTCTTTTGACTGTAAAAGAAAATTTAAAATTACATTTCCAAAGAACATGAGCCCCGCCCAGAAAAAGAGACGAAGATTATATGTAATGCGGTTGCGCGTGTGAATAAAACCCTCTACTGCCGCAAAGGCAAACCAAACTCCTACACAGCGGGTCACTGCATGAAAAATACCATCCCATCCAGCTGGTAGCAAGCCAGGAATCTTATCAACGTGATCCAAAACCATTAAAAGTGCCATGATTAGTTTTATTTGAAAGCCATTGAGGCCATTCCCTTTTTTCATTTTCCTTCTCCTTTTTCTTTTATAGTCTTATCTTATAAAAATTAAAGAACACCTGCCATAACATAACCTTTCAATTCAAAAGAAAAACCTTACAAATTTGTAAGGTTAGGAGAAAGTTATGATGTGGAGGAAAATTTCTGCTTTCTCGAAAGAATGTGTGCCTTGGACTTGACAGACCGTATTCCTCGCTCTCTTTTTTACTCCGGCAATTCTACCTTCAAGCTCATATCTGTAGGTTGTAACACTTTCTGAACTGCCGCTAGAAAGGCTAGACCATTATCAGATGGGGAATACTGGAATGTGATATGGATGACTTTTTTATCAAACTTATCACCGTATCGTTCCACATACTGTTTGCTTTCGAGGAAGTAGATATAATTATTGAGTTTTTCTTGCAGAATTTCCAGATGGACTGCCTCTATTTCTTCCTGCCAGCCAACTGGATCCACTAGGAGAAGCTCCAAATGATTATCAACTCTACCAATAGCATCAAGTTCAGTTGAATTTAATTCTGAAAAGATGGCTTTGTTTAACAATTCTCCAAATTCTTGATTAGAAAACAACCGTTTCACTGACGACGGATTTACTAAAATACGAGTAGGGGTTGATCTAAAATAATTTTGTCTAGCGATTTCCGTACTTTCCTTAGTCACCCATTCTCCAGTTTCTAAGAATAGTTCCACCTCATAAGCATCTTGTTCGGATCTCAAAGCCTTGCCTACTAATTCTTTACTAACTGGATAAGTAACTTCTCTTTCTTGAAGTCCCCCTGTCATCCAGGACATTGTATAACAACCATTTTCTTCAGTTATGATAAGTCCATTTGCTTTTATTTGATTCATACTACCACTCCCCCAGTTCTTTCTCTTATGAAACGTTTCTCTCACTAGCCTTCTTTTCTTCCACAAGTAACTGCATAATCTCTGACCATTTTCTAAATTGATAGTCAAATCTGAACATGAAGATTACTAACAGACAGAGGAAGCAAAAAATCACTGCCTTGACTTCTTTCTCTATAATAAATAAAGCTACGGAAAATGGAGTTGCGATGATGAAAAAAGATAGTATAAGTTGCAAAAAAACTTTTCGTCTTTTTAATCCCTTAATAAATGCTTCTTTTTGAGCACCTTCTAACTCTGATCTTTTTAATTTTAGACTAGAATGATAATAGCGGATTATTAACTTTGCTGAAAAATAAGCTGGTAGACTCAGGAAAATGACCAAAAATACTCTGGTCCACATATTTTCCAATAAACCAATTTGAGTGATCAGAGCAGAAATTTTATCTATAAGGAATAAAGTGATGGGGACCCAGATGTAATACCAGTTACTTGGAGTAGAAGTCTCCTCCATTAGGATCTTATTTTCCCAATCAAAATGGTATTTTTTATTATTCCAGATTCCTAAATTAATGATTGACTTCACATTTTCACTTACCTTTCAGTTAGAACTTTCTACTAGGGATTATACTCAATCAATCGCCAAGCGTTTTTCTGCTAGTCCGATTTTTACTGTAGTGCCTTGACCGACTTGGGAATCTAAGGACAAGGAATTACCCAGTTGATCGGATATTTTTTTTGATAAATAGAGGCCTAAACCAGATGATTGATGAGTCAGGCGACCATTATAGCCTGAAAAACCTCTTTCAAAGACCCGCAAAATATCACTGTCCTTAATCCCCAAACCAGTATCTTTCAAATAGAGGACATCATCTTGGCAGAAGATTTCAATTCCACCTTCTTTGGTATACTTGAGACTATTAGACAGGACCTGCTCCAAGATAATCATAAACCATTTTTTGTCTGTCACAATGGTTCGATCCAAATCGTGCAGGTTCAGTGTCAAACCTTTCTGGATAAAGAAAATAGCATATTTTTTGACCACTTCCTTGACCAAATCTTCCAGATTTTCCTTCTTCAAGACGAGGTCGTCATGGAAACTTTCCAAGCGTAGATATTGAAGGACTAGGTTGACATAAGATTCGATTTTGAAAAACTCTTGCCCCAGTTGCTTCTTGGCATCTGGATCTGTCAAGTCCTGCACCAGCAAAGATCCAGCAGCGATTGGTGTCTTAATCTGGTGGGCCCAGAGGGTATAGTAGTCCATCAAGTCGTTGTAACGCTCTCGTTCTAGGACTGATTGACTCTTTTTTTCAGCTTCCATTTTTTGGATCTTATCAAATAGCAGAGCTTCTACAGCTGTTTGAGCCTGTTCTTGTCCATAAAGTAGCTGATTGTGATAGTTCTTATAGGCTATCAAGCTATCTATAGAAAGAGACAGAATCCCCAAAACCAGTAAAAGAGTAAAAATATACTGAAGAACTACCCGACTATCTTCAAATATAAAACTGAAAAATAGTAGCAAGCAAAAAAACAATAAGAACTGCAATAAAAAATAGCGTCTTGAGTAAATGTAATATTTGATAAAGAAAAACTTATTCCGTGTGTCCATTTGTCAGACCGTATCCAATCCCTTTTTTCGTCTCAATAAAGTTCTTGAGACCCGTTTCTTCCAGTTTTTTCCGGAGCCTAGCGACATTGACAGATAGGGTATTATCATCAATAAAGAAATCGCTGTTCCATAGCTCTTTCATCAAATCTTCCCGCTCAACTATACTTCCTGCTCGCTCAAATAAAACACGTAAAATCTGGAATTCATTCTTAGTCAGCGTAATGACCTGACCATTATACATCAAGTCCATAGACTTGAGATTTAAAATCACGCCTCTGTGTTCTAGGAGATTTTGATCTGTACCAAACTCATAAGAGCGGCGCAACAGTCCTTGAACCTTAGCCAGAAAGACATTATTGTCAAAAGGCTTGGTCACATAGTCATCACCACCCATATTGATAGCCATGACGATATCCATAGCCTGATCTCGTGAAGATAAAAACATGATTGGAACCGTTGAAATCTTGCGAATCTCCTGGCACCAATGATAGCCATTAAAGAGGGGCAGACCAATATCCATCAAGACCAGCTGAGGTTCCTCCTTAACAAAAAGAGATAAAACCTCCATAAAATCTTCAACCGCAAAAACTTGATAGCCCCATTGTTCCAACATCTTTTTAATCATTTGACGGATGACTGGATCATCCTCTACTAACATAATCTTATGCATTTTCGCCTCGCTCAAAATTATTTATAGCTATTATACCAAATTCTTTAGCAATTCACAGAAGTTCTCTTGATGAGACAAAAATCAGACGTTTTCATGAAATTTCAAGCATTTTCCGAAAATTTGTTGACATTTTCTTTATAAATTGATAGAATAACAGAACATTCGGAATTATCTGAAAATTCATTCTTTGTAAGAAAAGGAGATTATTATGATTGAACAAACTCAAACATCTACCTGGCAGTCAAAAATAAAAGCCTTAGGGCCAGGGATCCTTATGGCTTCTGCTGCTGTTGGTGGCTCTCATATCGTTTCATCTGCTCAAGCAGGCGCTATGTATGGCTGGTCCCTTCTCTTGCTCGTCATTCTTGCCAACCTTTTTAAGTATCCATTTTTCCGGTTTGGTGCTGAGTATACGCTAGAAACAGGAAAAAACTTGGTAGAAGGCTACGCTGAAAAAGGAAAGGTCTACTTGGGTATTTTCTTTATCCTCAATGTTTTCTCTGCCTTAGTCAACACTGCTGCCGTTGGGATTTTGTGTGCTGCTATCGTAGCAAGTGCCTTTCCTAATGCTCTAGGCCTCAGCATCACCCAATGGTCCCTAATTTTGATCGTTATCATTTGGGCTATGCTTCTCTTTGGAGGCTACAAATTCCTCGACGGGCTGGCCAAATGGATTATGTCTGCTTTGACTCTCGCTACTGTCCTAGCTGTCATTGTTGCAATCATTGAGCATCCAGAATATGGGGCAGATTTTGTTGAAAAAACTCCTTGGCAAATGACTGCTTTACCATTTATCGTATCTCTTATGGGTTGGATGCCAGCTCCAATTGAAATCTCTGCCATCAATTCTCTCTGGACTGCCGAAAAAGGAAAAACAGTTGACATCTCTATCAAGGATGGTCTCTTTGACTTCAACGTTGGTTTCATCGGGACTGCTATTTTAGCCGTTTTCTTCGTCGCCATGGGCGCTTTAATCCAATACCCAACTGGGCAGGAAGTCCAAGCAGCTGGAGCAGCCTACATCCAACAATTCGTGGGAATGTACGCTTCTGTTCTTGGGGATTGGTCACGCTTCTTGATTACCTTTATCGCTTTTCTGTGTATATTTGGAACTGTAATCACAGTCATTGACGGCTACTCTCGCGTCAATGCTGAGTCTCTTCGCCTTCTTTTCAAGAAAAAAGAAATCTCACAAAAAGAGCTGAATATTTGGATGACTGCTACTTCTATCATTGGTGGTATCATCATATATTTCTTCCAAGGAAGCGTTGCACCTATGCTAAGATTTGCTATGATTGCATCCTTCTTAACTACTCCATTTTTTGCCCTATTGAACTACCTTCTAGTTACTGGTGAAAATAAAAACCTAGCAAAATGGTTGAAAGCACTCTCTATCCTCGGTCTTATTTTCCTCTTTGGTTTTGCTTTCTTCTTCATCTACGCATTAGTGATTGGTAAAGCCTACTAATAAAATAAAGAGCAGATGGCTCAAAAGTTAAGCTTTTGTCCTCTGTTCTTTTTTGTCTTCTTCCAGCAAACCGTACTAGCTTATGATATACTATCTATATATCGATTCCTAGGAGATAGACAAATGGAAAATATTTTTAAGTACCTAGATGATACGCAGTATGATAATATCTATGACCGTCCCTTTAATGAACTTGACCTGCTCATCCTAACAGAATTAGCCTACCTTTCTTTTGACGGACTTGTCGCTAGCGACCTGGATCTAGATAAAAGCAAGCGGCTACAAGACATTGCTGAAAATTACCCTCAAGAACAATCTATGATGCATACCCGCAATCGTCTTAAACTACTTGAAAAAGCCTCCCAAACTAAACGTTTTAAGAATATTAAACTGATGGGCTTTATAAACGACATTGACTTGGAGATTGAAAAACAATTTGCTGCCCTAGTATACTGTATTCAGTCTAAACCTGCTACCTATGTCCTAGCCTACAGAGGAACCGATGACTCTATCATTGGCTGGAAAGAAGACTTTCATATGACCTATATGGATCGGGTTCCAGCCCAAAAAAATGCCAAGAAATACTTAAAGGAAGTTCTCAGCGAACTCGATGGAGACTTTATTTTGACTGGGCACTCCAAGGGAGGGAACTTGGCTGCTTATGCTGCTAGTCAAGTTAATCCTCTCTTGCAGGAGCGTATTAAAAAAATCTATAGTTATGATGCCCCTGGACTAAACAAAGCAATCATTGAAAGCGATGGTTATAAAGCGATTGCTAATAAAATCCAGCATTACATTCCTCAAGGTTCTATTGTGGGCATGATGTTAGAAATTCCTAAACAGATGGCAATTGTCAAAAGTACTGCCCTAGGAGGTCTAGCTCAACACGATACTTTTTCATGGCAGATTGAGGGAGACAGTTTTGTCCTCCTAGACAGCTTAAATCCAGATAGTCTTCAGACGGATAAAACATTGAAGAATTGGGTAAGAAGTACATCTGATGAAGAATTAAAAGATTTCTTTGATTTGTTCTTCGGACTTGTACTAGATGCCGGTATCACTTCTATTGATGATTTCTCTAAGATTTCAAACGTTAGAAAAGTTTTAGAGATTTTTAAAAACGCCAACGCATTATCGGATGAGGAAAGAGAAATGCTGACACGACTCACTAGTCTTTTAGTAGATATGCGAGTCCAAAGCTGGAAGGACGATATTAGCCTACCTAACCTTTCTGAAATTGGCAAAGATATCCGAGAAAATCTATCACGCTGGAGTAAGCAGCTTCCTTTCGGCCAGTCTGATACTGACAAAACGGAAGACACCACCTCAGATGTTCAAGAGTAACATCGCAAAAGTGCTCTCTATCTTATCTAACAATAGACTTGACCTATCCATCCTAAAAACGAAACAAGCTTGTCCTTGACAGCTTGTTTTTTCTTTGTTAAAATGTAACAAAATACATTACAACTAATTAGTGATATTTTTAGAAAGGACACAAACTATGAAATCTATCAAAGGACTTGCCCTTATTACTGTCAGCATACTCTTGACTATCTATGCTTGGGCTTCAGCTGGGATGACCAACTTTATCGTACCCGGTCTGGCCTTAACAACCCTTTCCTTGACCTTTTTACTTGCGACTCGGAACGCCCTATTGGAAAAATGGTTCCATGGCATCGAAAAGATGTACGCTTATCATAAGTTTACAGCTATCTTTTCCGTCGTTCTGCTCGCTCTCCACAATGTTGCCATGGGTGGCAGTCTCTGGGGCTCTCATCTGGCAGCCCAGCTTGGTAATGTCGGCATCTATCTCTTTGTCAGCATTGTTCTGGTGGCCTATCTTGGCAAGCACATCAAGTATGAGGCTTGGCGCTGGATTCACCGTTTTGTGTATCTGGCTTATATCTTTGGTCTCTTCCACGCCTATATGCTGATGGGCGGTCGACTCCTGACACCGACCTTGCTGGGCTTCGTAGTCGGATTCTACGCTATCACCGGTTTGGCTTCTGGCTTTTACATCATCTTCCTCTATCAAAGTTTGGCCTTTCGCCATCTGGGGAAAATCTTGCAAGTCAAACGCCTAAACCACGATACCGTGGAGCTGAAGATCCAACTCAGTCAAAAGCTAGACTACCAGTATGGGCAGTTTGCCTTTGTCAAGATTTTCCAAGAAGGATTTGAAAAAGCGCCACATCCTTTCTCTATCTCTGGTGGACATGACAACATTGTCTACTTTACTATCAAAAACTCTGGCGATCACACTAAGAAACTGTATAACAAAATCCAAGAGGGAACCAAAATCACCATTGACCGAGCTTATGGCCACATGATTCTTGACCAAGGGCAGGAAAAACAAATCTGGATTGCTGGTGGGATTGGCATTACACCCTTCATTTCCTATATCCGTGAAAATCCTAATCTGGATCGTCCAGTCAGCTTCTACTATGCTTATACCGGAGCAGAAAATGCTGTTTACCTAGATCTACTCAAGGATTACGCAACTAAGAATCCGCAATTTGACCTTCATTTGGTCGATAGCAAGGTTTCTGGCTATTTGGACTTCAAGAATTATCCTCTGGACGACAAAACTACGGTCTTCATGTGCGGACCTGTCAAGATGATGGATAAACTAGCCAACGAATTTAAAAAGACCAATCCTAAAGCAGATCTGGTCTATGAAGGCTTTAAATTTAAATAAAGAATATAAAACATCAGGAGCAACAACAAGGTTGCTCCTGATGTTTTATTGTCTAGTAATGGATGGAGCTGAATCAAGATACAGATTGGGAGGTCTACGCCATATTTAGAATATCCAGCAATCTCTAAATAACCTATTACAAGTAAATCCGAAACAATGAAATCCTCATCTTTTATTACTTATAGGTATGCTTTTAATAGTAAAATCATCCGACCTAATATATTTTGGTTTTTGAATCAAATACGTGGATACGTCCAATGATTCTCTACATTCATAAATATACGAGCTTATCTTGGCAAATAATGCATTATAAATAGTATCTTGGAGTAACTTTTGAAACGACATAATAATCCCCCTCCCAACGATACCTTTACAGATTTTTACCTACTAATCTAATAAAGCAACTACTTTTTATCAATTATTCATTTAAATTCCTGTTATCTCAATGGAATAAGTTTTATAATCAGACATTTCAGGCTCGATAAAAGTTACATTTTCCTTGTAATTAAAAAATCCAGATTCTTCTTTTGATGTAGATAAGCCGCCCCATGGTTCAATTGCAATAAACGGCCCCTTATTCGCAGTAGACCACAAAATTAAATATGGAAAATCTTGGAAATCAATTTTTACTGCTTTATTATGATTTTTAGACTTTAATGTTACCGAACGAGAAACCAGCTTATCCAAAGTAATTGCATCCTTTGAAAATAGATCATAATCTAAAGCTAATACTTTTTCTTTATTTAAAAAAGGTGAACGGCTTTTTATATCAAGCAATCCCGTCTCGGGATATGATGCTGGAATACTACAATTTTCTTCTTTTTCAAATTCGAGATAATAATCTTCATACCGTTCATTTTCAAACAAGGGACAATTAAAACCCGGATGTGCGCCTATGAAATAAGGCATATCTTGATTTAATCCTAAGTTCTCAACTATGTATTCTACTTCAATCTTAGATTTATCTAAAGTATAAAATATACTTAAACGAAAAGGATAAGGATATTGTTTTAACATTTCCGAATTACTCTCAATTGAAAACATAATTTGATGGTCATTTATTATCTTATGCTCAAAATCTTTCTTTCTAACTAAACCATGACGAGGAAGATGGCCTTCTATAACTCCTTCATCTCCCATAATAAAGAGAGGAGCATCATCACGGACACTACCACAGTTAGGAAACAAGACAGGAGCCTGTCCTCCCCAATATTCAGGATTTCCCTGCCATAAATATTCCACGCCATCCTTATCTTTTATAGAAGATAATTCTCCACCCTTTTCCTTAAATTGAACTATTAGAAAATCATTAGATAACTCTAGTACCATATTTTTACCTCTCTTTTTACTATTTATCCTTTTCATAAGGTATTATATCTACATCAAAACTACCCAAACTTCTATCAGATTCCTCAACCAAACTTAGAAACATGTACTCAAAACTATCAATAGTCAACTTAGAATGGCAAATCCCTTCTAAACCTTCTGATACGAACCAATCTCCAATAAGAATAAGCTCCGTTTTTTTAATCCGAGGTGCTTGAGAACATCGTTCAAAATTAATAATTTAAACTTGTTTATATAGAGAACCCGATACTGCTTTTAGCAAACTCTTTGTTTTTTTCAAGCATGGCTTCCCTCTTTTCGAAAAGCCGAAAGAGTTCAACTCTAACGGCTTTACTTTTTATTCAATCATTTGTGTTTCAGCTAGTTTCTTATACCAGTGAGCGGATTTCTTCGGATAGCGTTCCTGCGTTTCGAAGTCTACGTAGAATAAGCCGTAGCGTTTTTCATAACCGTTAGACCAAGAAAAGACATCCATCAGAGACCAGATAAAGTAACCCTTGACATTAGCCCCGTCCGCAATCGCATCGGATAAAACTTCCAGATGCTGCTTGACATAGTCAATCCGAGCATCGTCGTAAACAGTATTGTCCACAAATTCATCTTTATAACCCAGACCATTTTCTGTGATATAAATCTTCTTGTAGTTTGGATAATCTTTCTTAATCCGCATGATCTGGTCATAGAGACCTTGCGGATAGATAATCCAATCCCAATCAGTTTTTGGTATATGGGTTGGAGATTCTCTGCGCCCTACACCCTTAATCTGGTACTTGGAGCTTCCCTTTTCGCCTTTTCCGTTATGGATAATTTCTGTTTCACCATCAAAGTCGCGCATCCAATCACTCATATAGTAGTTGATGCCAAGGAAATCATTGAGGTCTTTAGCTGCTTCTAGAGCCGCAAAGTCTTCATCTCGCAGATCCAGCTGGCCACCATTAACCTTAAGGATGTGATTTACACCTGCCAGAGTTACATCAGAATAGTGCCCCAGATAAGTCGCATCTAAGATAAACTTGTTATGAATAATATCTTCCAACTCTGCCGCTCTGACATCTGCTGGATTTTCTGGATCGTAAGGATATTTTGTCGGAAGTGCATGAACGACACCAATTTCACCCTTGTAACCCTTGTCCTTATAGAGCTTAACGGCACGGGCATGGGAGACCATCATGTTGTGATGGGATTGGAAAACCTTGGCCAAGTCATACTGGATACCTGGAGGGAATTTTCCGACTAAGTACTGACCATCACCAATAGGACCAATTTCATTGAAAGTCGTCCAATAGCGAACTTCTGGAAATTCTTCAAAACAGAAAGCTGCATAGTCCACAAAGTGCTCAATATTATCCCGATTGAGGAAATCTCCATTTGAATGAAGTGCCTCTGGTGTATCAAAGTGGTGAAGGGTCACAAAAGGTTCTACATGACGTTTGTGGCATTCTGCGAAAAGATTATGGTAAAATTCCACACCTTTTGGATTGACCTCTCCATAGCCTGTCGGGAAAATCCGTGACCAAGCAATGGAGATTCGAATACCATTGACACCATATTCTTCAGCCAATTTCAAATCCACAGGGTATTTGTGGTAAAAGTCGCTGGCAGGTTCTGCCGTGTACCAGTAGTTATCCTCTAGGTACTTATCCCAGGCAACTGGTCCTTTTCCATCTGTGTGGGTTGCTCCCTCAGCTTGATAGGCCGCTGTTGCACCACCGAAAATAAAATCTTTAGGTAAGCTTTTTGTCATCTTATTTTCCTTTCAATAGCCTTTGAGGTGAAACAAGTAAGTAGGTTAGTAACAGGGGAATTGAACTTTGCTTCACCTCAAATGAACTAACAAATTAGTTGTGAAATTGCTCCTGCACGAAGGCCAGTGCTCCTTTGCCATCACGGGTTAATTTGATGTATTGGGCACCTTCAGTCTTAGCTAGCTTGATACCCAATTTATCAGTTTCTGCCTTCATGTCTTCAAAGTTTGAAGCAACTTGAGGAGCCAGGATAACCAGGTCAAACTCAGGCAGCATTTCACGGTGAGCACCATAGCCACCCGCTGCTGCTTTGACAGGAACATTGTATTCAGCTGCTGCTTTATTCAAAGCGTTGGCCAGCAATCCGCTAGTACCACCGCCTGCACAAAGCACCAGAACATTGGTTTCTTCGCTAATATTGTTTTGCGCTGGAGCTTCTTCATCCACTCCTGCTTTTTCAAGGATAGCATCTGCTTTAGCAGTGTTAAAGTTAGCTGCTACTTTTTCTTTGAGAGCATCGTTGGCTTTACCAGAACGTTCTTCTTCTAGGATTTGTTCGTCATAAACCTTGACAAATGGATAGTAAATAATCACATCTACTACGACAAGAAGGACTGCAAGAACAAAGGACAGAAGCTGGAAGTTGGTGCCCAGCACGATTCCCAGAGGTCCAGGTGTCACCCAAGGAAGGTTTGCTGAGAAGGAGTTCATGTTTAACGCATCAACAAAGAATTTGAAAATCCATACGTTTGCGATAGGAGCAAAGATAAATGGAATAAAGAAAATCGGATTCAGTACAATTGGAGCACCAAAGAGAATGGGCTCATTGACACCAAAGAAGGTTGGGACAACAGATGCCCGCCCAATTGCACGGTTACGCTCTGACTTACAGATCCACATAAAGAGGAATGGAACAATCAAGGTCGCACCAGTACCACCCATGGTAACGATGAACATTTGAGTACCAGAAGTAATGACCTTATCCGCATGTTGACCAGCTTGTGCCAAAGCCAAGTTGGCATCGATATTAGCATAAGTAATGGCAGCAATGGCAGGCTCAACGATAGACGGACCGTGAATTCCCACGAACCAGAAGAAAGCATAAGCACCAAAGATAAGAGTAATTCCCAGATAGCCATCTGCCGCTGAGAAGAGCGGAGCAAGAAGCGTTCCGATGGATTCCGCAACGGTTACTCCCAGACTTGCTTTAACAAGCAGTTCCAAACCATAGAGCAAAACGACTGAGACAGTAAATGGAATCAAGTCTTTAAATACTTGCGAGATATTTGGTGGAACTTCTTCTGGCATGCGAATAGTGACATTATTTTTCACACAAACCTTGTAGACATTAACCGTAACAAAGGCTGCGATGAAAGCTGTCAAAAGACCTTTGGTTCCCATGAAGGCAGTCAGGAAGCCACCTTCCTTGGCAGGCTCAGCTGCCATGAGGAGGAAGCCGACCATAGATGCCAGCATAGTAGACAAGAAGTTAATCTGGTTTGTCGCAGGCAGGCCGCGGTTGACAGAGTCTGTCAAAGCCTTTGCAGTGGTCCCACCCACAAAGAAAGCCAGAATCCCCATCGAATAGCTATAGGGGGTCATTAGGAAAGTTTCAATGTCCTTAGACCAATGGAAGCCCCATGCATTTGGCACATAGGCAATCAAGATAAAGATAGATGAGAAGAGGATGACTGGCATACCAGCGATAAAGCCATCCCGAATAGCTCGGAGATAGATATTCCGAGAAATCTTCTCAAAGAAAGGCTTCCCTTTCTCAATAAGTCCGATGAGTTTGTTCATTATTTTACTCCTCTTTTGTATAGTTCAATCAAATGGTGCATCATGTCTTTTAGCAAGATGGTAGTCATTAAGTGATCTTGGCCGTGCATCATGGTTACACTGTAAGCCAAGTCCTCACCAGCAGCTTCTTTTGTCAAGAGACTGGTCTGAGCGTGGTGAGCTTCAGCGATGCAGCCATTGGCTTCTTCTACTAAGGCATCTGCCTTAGCAAAATCCCCAGCCTCTGCAGCTTTCAATGCTTCCAGGAGCTTGGAGCGAGCGTCACCAGCGTAGGCCACAATTTCAAAACCGAGCAATGTTACTTCTTCTCTATTCATGAGAGATCCTCCTTGTATTCTTATGTAAAATGTTATTATTGTTTTCTATTTATAAAAGACGTTGAATATGCAACACCAGGTAGACCCGTTCGCTGCGGTAGAGATCAATTCCCGTCTTCTGGGCAATGATTTGGTAAATATCACTTCCGACCTGATAGGCTTGAGGGTATGTCATTTGAATCTGACTTTCCATTTCCAGCAGGGAAACATTGTCATCACGGCTTCTGTCCAGATAGTCCAAAAAGTAGTTCAGGTGAATCATAAAACGGTCATAAAAGTTGCTGTTTTCTGCACTTCTTTTAATACCATTTTTCTTCAGCTCTGCCTCAACAGCAGCCAGAATATCTTTTCGTCTGCCTAAGTGGCTTTGCCCCTCTAGATTGGTCTCCCCTTCAGCATTGATAAAGTGATAAGCAATGCGATTGACCTCGTCGCTAGGTAAATTATCCAACAACCTCTCGCGGTATATCGCTAAGGCTTCCTGAGCAATCTGATAAGGAACAGGGTATTTATCCGAAGCATCCGGCAGGTCACTCTCCTTGTATCTGCCCTGCTGCACAGCCTGATAAGAACAGTAGATGTGATCCGTCAGCGTGACATAGATATACTCCTGTACAGGATAATCATACTTCTTAGAAAGGGTATCAATCACATCATAAGTCACTGTGATAAAGTCCAGCGGAACATCTTTGAGCAAGGCCACAAAGTTTTCTTTAGACTCTTCCGTTCTTAGGCGAAAGATTTTCTCAATCTTACTTTCAAGAACGATATCACCCTTCTTTTTATTAAAAGCTATGCCACTGCCAATCAGAACAACCTCTTCACCATTTTCATGTTTGGCTAGAGCAACATTGTTGTTCATAGGATGTATGATTCGATACATATCTCCTCCTCTTCATTTTCTAGGGTTCTGGCAAAACAAAAAGACCACAAACAAACTAAGGCTATATCTTCCCTCAATTTATTTGCGGTCACGCCTAATCTAGCTTAGTAACGCTCACCCTATTCAATTTCTGACTTCATTATAGCATATCAGTCTCAGAATGTAAACCCTTACTTTATTTATTTTTTAACAAATTTTAGGCTCTTTCTTTCCAAGAGGTAGCTGTTTTTTGAAGAACTTTGTTGAGTTCGTCAATATTTTCGAATCCTGTTGTACGAAGCCACTTGCGAGCTGCTTCTTCACCTTGCTCAATGTAGTCTTTGACACTGCCAGCCCAAGTCGCACGTCCGCAAAGAACTCCGTTGAAGTTTGCACCTGACTCATGAGCGAACACAAGTGTTTCTTGGAAAAGTTTCGCAGATACACCTGCGCTCAAGTAAATGTATGGAAGGTTGGTTGCCTCATCTTGTTCCTTGAAGAAGGCAGCTGCTTGTTCTTTAGAATACACCACTTCACCATCGCCAAAGCCTTCAACATATTTAACATTGACTGGAACTTCCACTTTCAAGACATCAATATTGAAACGTGGGTCTGAGAAGACCTTCATAGCTCCGATAACCTTATGAGGCTTGACTTTAGCATACTCAGCGCTGGAAGCATCCGCAATCTTTTCATCGTAAGCCAAGATTTCAAGGAAGAATGGAATATCTTCTGCCACACACTCAGAACCCACACGCTCGATATAAGCCTGCTTTTGTTGGTTAAGTTCTTCGGAGCTGTCTACGTCATAGTAAAGAAGGAATTTCACTGCATCCGCACCTTGTTCTTTGATGCGTTTTGCAGACCAAACATCCAGACAGTCTGGCAGGCGCTTGGTGCTTGAAGTATCATAGCCTGTCTTTTCATAGGCCAATAGCAAGCCAGCATTCTTGTCCAAAGCCTTAGTAGCAGGCAGTCCATACTCAGGATCCAGCAACATAGATGAGGCATAAGGAGTTAGCTCTTCTGCGACCAAAACTTTCAGTTCTTCCATTTGAGCTACTGTTGGTTCTGCTTCCTGGTGTTGAGCCATAAGGCGTTTCAAAGCACCGCGTTGGTCAAATGCCAAAGCAGAAATGATGCCATTCTCATCAGAAAGTTTTTCCATGTACTTGCGTTTTTGTTCTGTTAATACCATTCTTTATACCTCTTTTACTGTGATTTGATTGTATAGGCCATCGTAGTTTTCAACGTTGACATGACCAGTCATTTTTTCTTGGGCATTGAGCATGCCCAGAACATTTGCTTTTTTGAGCAGAGAGACATCATCTTCTTGATGACTCAAGGCTGAAGAGATCCCTGCAACAGTTGAGTCTCCAGAGCCAACTGGATTGACTACTTGGATTTTAGGAATATCTACTTTATAGAAAGTATCCCAGTGCTTAGCAAAAGCTCCATCTGCACCGAGTGATACGATGATCCACTCGATTCCTTCAAATAGCGGTTCTGAAAGGACAGCTTTTAACTCATCCAAATCTTTTGAAACCTCGCGACCCAACAACTGAGAAAGTTCTTCGTTATTAGGTTTGATGGCAGTTGGTTTCACATCTGATTTGAGTACAGCTTCCAGAGCTGCTCCGGAGCAATCCAGCACCACCTTATTGCCAGCTTGATTAGCCATTTCAACCAATTGAATATAATATTCAACTGGTAAACCGGCTGGTAGACTTCCCGAGATACTAACTACCTCAGCTGATTCCATTAATGATTTAAAATGATGTAAAAAACCATTTGCCTCATCCGCTGTAATAGTCGGACCGGCTTCCAGGATTTCTGTTTGCTTACCTTCGTGTAAGATAGCAATACAGTTTCTCGTATCTCCCGAAATGTTATAAAAGCATTGTCTAACATTAGGATGAAGGTTTTGTAATAAGAACTCTCCATTAGTCCCACCAATCAGGCCCGTCGCAGCAACATTGTCTCCAATTTCTCCCAAGACCCTGGTTACGTTGAGACCCTTTCCGCCTGCTGTTTTACTGACTTCTGCAACACGATTAACAGTATCTATTTTCAATTCTTCTAAGGGATAGGAAATATCGATAGAAGGATTCATGGTCACTGTAAGAATCATCTGGCTACCTCACTAGTCGTGGTATTCACCGCGATCCCATTTTTCAAGGAATTCTGTAAAGAAGTTTGCATCTGCTTGATGAGCATTGTGAGTTTCAACGTGCTCAATTTTCGCAATCAATTTTTTGTTTTCTTCTGATGGTTTGTATTCAGCATTGATGAAAGCTTCAATTATATCGCACATGAGCAATTCACCGGTGATTTTACCACCAAAACCAATAACATTGGCATTAAGTTCTTCTTTAGCGTAAAGAGCTGTTGTCATATCACGAACTAAGGCAGAACGGACACCAGGAACTTTATTGACAGCATTGTTGATACCAACACCAGTACCACAGATACATACCCCAAGATCAGCTTGACCGCTAGTTACTGCTTCCCCTACTTTTTTACCAAAGATTGGGTAGTGAGTCCGTGTATGGTCATAAGTACCAAAGTCAAGGACTTCATAGCCTTTTGATTTCAAAAAATCTGAAACCGCCATTTTTTCATTGGTAACGATATGGTCACATCCGATTGCAATTTTCATTTGACTTCTCCTTTTCTTAGCACATTTTGTTGAGCATGTCGACCCGGATTTGGTGACGTCCGCCGTCGTATTTACCATTGACAAAACCTTTGGCAATATTCTTAGCCAGGCCTTCTCCAACAATTTCAGCTCCCATTGTGATCATACGAGAGTTGTTGTGACCACGAGTCATGTAAGCAGAGCGTTCGTCTGAGACTTCTGCCGCAACCATACCTTTGATTTTGGTCGCTACCATGAATGGACCAGCCCCATAAGCATCAATCACGATACCAAGATTTTGTTCTTCTTTGTTCACCTCAGCCGCAACCGCCAATGTCACATCAACAAAATCCTTGCCCTCTTCTGTCACATCGACTACTTCAAAGTTTTCTCCAATGAGAAAGTCCTTAACTACATCTTTTAGCTTATTTCCAGCAGCGTCTGCACCAATAATAATTGCCATGAGCATTCTCCTTTGTTTGATTTTTTGCACAGATTATTGTTTATAAAAAACACCATCTGTTTCTTATACTCATACTATACACCATATTTAGTTTATTGTCAACACTTTCTTGTTTATTTTCATCATATCTTTTTAAAAAATGATGAAAATAAACAAGGGTTCTCTAAACAAACTTAATGGTTCTTACATATTCAAGAAAAAATAAGGAATAACATCTCTATTTTTACCAATTATCTTTAAATAAGTATAAAAACATCTTAAACCAATTTATTTATTAAAAACTCTATGCATAAACTAAGCTAAAAGAAGTGAAATAAAACAATCTTTTGTCTTCTTGAAGGTCTGATTGCAAATAAAAAATCCCAAATCTGATAAACAGAAATGGGAGGGGGACAAAATATAAGAATAAATTACTAGTGTCCTATTCAAGATTATCATACTAAGACAGCTCATAAAAATCTAGAAGCTAACTAGTCAATTCTATTTAGAAAGAGACCGTCAGCAAGTTCATATTCATTATTCCCTTGATTTTAGGTCTCTTCTATCTTCAATTTAATCTATTTCTATCTAAGAATAAACAAACTTATTATGTTTTCATTCTTTTCTCAAAAGAACTACCTATTAGTTTTTACCTTGAGCTACGTACTCTTCATTACGTTTGATCATTTGTTTTCTGTACCAAGCAAAGATACCGATATAGAATACAAGGAAGGCTACAACACCAAGAATAGCTTTAATATCGCCGGTTGTTGCGTTACCAATTGTCCAACCCAAGAGTTTTTCAACTGGACCTTCAAGAGTTGAGTGAGTAATCAATTGAGTAGAAGCTACCCCTTTAGGGAAGGCATCAACACTCTTAGCCAACTCAGTTGCAAATGGAGCAATCAGAGTTCCTGAAAGAAGGAAGAGTGGCAAGAGAAGACTTCCAAAAACAATCATACGGATCAATTTACCACGAGTAACAACCAAGAGAGCTGGAGTTACACCCATCGCAATGATACCAGCAAGTGGCAAGATACCATTACCAACTTTAGAAAGAAGCACTGCTTCGATCAACATGATTGGTGCAAGTACATTAGCACAAGCCCAGATTTCAGCACGACCAGCGATGAAAGGCCAGTCAAGACCGATATTGAATTTACGTCCTTGAAGGCGTTTAGTAGCAACGTTTGTAATACCTTGTGAAAGTGGTTCTACCGCTGCAATGAACCATGAACCGATTAACGAGAACAATTCCAAGGAGACACCAGCTGTTAAACCAAGGCTCAACCAAGATTTAATAACCAATTCCCATGTTTTTAAGTCTTCCACATTCGCTTCTGGATGTGGTGTTCCCATAATTCCGATTACAATACCAAGAAGGAAACCAATAAAGAATTTAGAACCCCAGAAACCAATTTTCTTATTTAGTTTAGCGGCATCAAAGTCATATTTATCAAGTCCAGGGAAGAATTTATCAAAGATCTTATCCAACACCATGATAATAGGGTTCATCATGTAGTTCATGTGAGTAGAGGTCATTGGAGATGAACTTGGAGCATTTAGGAGGTCGTCAAAAGTTGGTTTCATCAAGTCAGAGTTGATAATCTTCATGATTCCTACTAGTACGACTGCAAGAGTTGCTACAAAAAGAGAAACACCTTGACTTACTCCGTTTTTATCTGCATACCATTTAATCAAGAGACCTGTGATTGACAAGTGCCAGATGTCGAAGATATCTACATCGAGTGTATCTGTTTTCTTCATCAATAGCATCACGACATTGACGATCAACATAACAAGCAAGAAATACAGAGTCCAAGCAGAACCCCAAGTAATCGTTGCAAGTGGTGCCCAACCTACGTCTGTAATATTAAGTTGAATCCCTGTATTGGTTACAAATTTTTCTAATGAAGATGAAAAAGCTCCATTCAACATTCCAATAATTGCACCAATACCTGTCAAGGCGATCGCTAATTTAATACCACCTTCGAGGGCTTTGGAGAATTTAACCCCAAACAAGAGGGCTAGGACCGTCAAAATGATTAACATGATGATTGGACCACCCATCGCCAAAATTGGCTTAAAAATATCGTTGGCTAATTTAATAATGCCATCCATAATAAATCCTCCCGATTTATATTAATTTATATATTGTTTATAATATGAGAACTCCAGCGCACTCTTTAGACAGCGCTTTCATACACTTTAAAAAAATTAACTCAGGCCATGCTCTTTGATGGCTGCTTCAATATTATCAAACACTGGAGCGCTCATTGCTGGAATTCTGAACAAGATTGGTCCAGCTTCTACAACTGGAATACCAGGATCAAAACCTAAATCTGTCGCAGCAATTGGTGTGAAAATATCATAGCCTTTAATCAAATCTTCATTGACATCTTTAACCATCACTGCATCACAGCGAACATCATAACCACGGTTAGATAATTCTTCTTCTACCGCATTCTTAATTTGGTGACTTGAATTAACACCAGCCCCACAGGCTGCTAAAATTTTAATCATTTGGATTTCCTCCGTTTTATATATTTTCTTGATTATTTTATCCGATTTCTTTTGTTATATAGTCATATAATTCATCTTCATTTGCCAACTTAGATAAATTATCTAAATTTCCATTCTTAGTAAAGAAATCCATCAATTGTGCCAGAATATTCGTCTGACTAGAACTTGAATTGTTAATGATAAAGAACAAAAGTGAAACTTCTACTTCTTTATCAGGTGCTATCATGTTGTGAAAAGTCACAGCTTGATTTAAGCGTACTACAACAACTTTTTCAGCTAAGTTATGTTCAATATCTGTATGAGGGATTGCTACATTCGGTAAGTCTTTTCCTAGAAACTCCATGTCCAATCCAGTTGGAAATGACTTTTCTCTCTCGATTAATGCAGTCCTATAAGAAGGAGTTACAATCTTTCTTTCTTCAAGAAGGTTAGCGACTTGATTAAAAAGATGTTCTTGATTATCTGCTTGTAGGCAGAAGACCAAGTTCTTATCAAACAATTGATTAAGTCCCATAATACTTCACCCCTTTCTATATTTAATATATCTTTATCTCAATATAAAATCAATCTACTATTTATAAATAAAAGCCTACAAATTATGCTAAGACATATATTGATTTTCTCTTTAAAATATAATCTATGATTCTATTTCCAAGAGGTTGCACTGCTCTTTAAAACTTGATTTAATTCTTCAATGTTTTGACGTCCTTCAGTACGAAGCCATTCACGAGCTGCTGCTTCACCATCTTTGATGTAAGCTTCAACTGATCCAGCCCAAGTTGCACGGCCACAAAGAACACCGTTGAAGTTTGCGCCTGATTCGTGGGCAAAGACAAGGGTTTCTTGGAAGAGTTTAGCTGATACACCCGCACTCAAGTAAATATATGGCAAGTTAGTCGCTTCATCTTGTGCTTTGAAGAAGGCTGCTGCTTCTTCACGAGTATGAACGATTTCACCATCACCAAAACCTTCAACGTATTTGACGTTGACTGGAACTTCCACTTTCAAGACATCGATGTTGAAGCGTGGATCTGAGAAGACCTTCATAGCACCGATAACCTTGTGTGGTTTTACTTTGGCGTATTCTGCAGAACCTGCGTCAGCGATTTTTTCATCGTAAGCGAGGATTTCAAGGAAGAATGGAATGTCTTCCGCCACACATTCAGAACCAATGCGTTCGATGTAGGCTTGTTTTTGTTGGTTGAGTTCGTCAGAGCTGTCTAAATCATAGTAAAGCAAGAACTTAACAGCGTCAGCGCCTTGTTCCTTGATACGTTTTGCAGACCAAACATCCAAGCAGTCTGGCAAGCGTTTGGTGCTTGTTGTGTCGTAGCCAGTTTTCTCATAAGCAAGGAGAAGACCAGCATTTGGATCAAGCGCTTTTGTAGCTGGAAGACCATACTCTGGGTCTAGAAGCATAGAAGATGCGTATTTGGTCAATTCATCTGCTACCAAGACTTTGAGTTCTTCCATTTGAGCCACTGTTGGCTCTTCAGTTTGGTATTGACCCATGAGGCGTTTCAAAGCACCTCGTTGGTCAAATGCGAGAGCTGAGATGATACCATTCTCATCAGAAAGTTTTTCCATATATTTGCGTTTTTGTTCTGTTAAAGCCATTTTATACCTCTTTTACTATTAATTGATCATATAGAGCTTGATAGTTAGCCATATTGACATGACCTGTCATCTTTTCTTGAGCATTGAGCATACCAAGGACATTGGCCTTGATGAGAAGTTCTTGATCAGATTCCTTATGAAGAAGTCCTGATGAAATTCCTGCCACAGTAGAATCTCCAGATCCAACAGGATTAACTACCTGAATTCTAGGGATATCTACCTTGTAGAAAGTATCACCATGTTTTGCAAAAGCACCATTTGCACCAAGTGAAACAATGATCCACTCAACACCTGCAAATAAAGGCTCTTGAAGAACTTCTTTTAATTCATCCAAATCCTCAGAAACTTCTTTCCCAAGAAGCTGAGATAATTCTTCGTTATTTGGTTTGATTACTGTTGGTTTGTGGGGTGATTCAAGAACTGCCTGAAGAGCTGCACCTGAGCAATCCAGAACAACTAGTTTCCCTGCTTGATTAGCAAGCTCTACCAAGCTCGCATAATAATCAACTGGAAGACCTGCTGGAAGACTACCTGAGATGGCAACTACTTCAACAGTGTCAAGGAGATTTTTGAAATGAACCAAGAAATCTTGTCCTTCCTGTTCCAATACTTCAGGACCTTTTTCAAGGATTTCTGTTTGGTTGTCACCATGTAGAATAGCGATACAGTTTCGAGTCTCTCCTTTAATCGAGAAGAAACGTTTCCTTACTTTATCGTCAATATGCTCTACTAAAAACTCACCAAGTTTACCCCCAACTAAACCAGTAGCAGCAACAGAATCACCAAATTCTGAAAGAACTCGTGTAACATTGAGTCCCTTTCCACCAGCTGTCTTGGTCACGTCCACCACACGGTTGACAGTATCAATTTTCAATTCATCCAAAGGATAAGAAATATCAATGGATGGATTCATTGTGACTGTTAAAATCATGCGTCACCTCTTAGTCGTGGTATTCACCGCGATCCCATTTTTCAAGGAATTCTGTAAAGAAGTTTGCATCTGCTTGATGAGCATTGTGAGTTTCAATGTGCTCAATTTTCGCAATCAATTTTTTGTTTTCTTCTGATGGTTTATATTCAGCATTGATGAAAGCTTCAATAATATCACACATAAGCAATTCACCAGTGATTTTACCACCAAAACCAATAACATTGGCGTTGAGTTCTTCTTTAGCGTAAAGAGCTGTTGTCATATCACGAACCAAGGCAGAACGAACACCAGGAACTTTATTGACAGCGTTGTTGATGCCAACACCAGTACCACAGATACATACCCCAAGATCAGCTTGACCGCTAGTTACAGCTTCCCCTACTTTTTTACCAAAGATTGGGTAGTGAGTACGAGTATGGTCATAAGTACCAAAGTCAAGGACTTCATAGCCTTTTGATTTCAAAAAATCTGAAACCGCCATTTTTTCATTGGTAACGATATGGTCACATCCAATTGCAATTTTCATTTGACTTCTCCTTTTCTTAGCACATTTTGTTGAGCATGTCGACCCGGATTTGGTGACGTCCGCCGTCGTATTTACCATTGACAAAGCCTTTGGCAATATTCTTAGCCAGGCCTTCTCCAACAATTTCAGCTCCCATTGTGATCATACGAGAGTTGTTGTGACCACGAGTCATGTAAGCAGAACGTTCATCTGATACTTCTGCTGCAACCATTCCTTTGATTTTAGTTGCGACCATGAATGGACCAGCACCATAAGCATCAATCACGATACCAAGATTTTGTTCTTCTTTGTTCACTTCAGCCGCAACTGCCAATGTCACATCAACAAAATCCTGACCTTCTTTCGTCACATCCACTACTTCAAAGTTTTCTCCGACGAGAAAATCTTTAACCACATCTTTCAGCTTATTTCCAGCAGCATCTGCACCTATAATAATTGCCATGAGCATTCTCCTTTGTTAAATATATCAGAAAGAATTTTAGTAAAACGCTTTCTTTTAATATATTAACAATATACTAAAATTATCGTTTTTTGTCAACATTATTTGTTTGTTTTTTTCATAGAAATTCTACCTGTTGATTAAAATAAACAAAAAAAGCCCTTTGAAGAGCTTTTGACTAACTGTTTATTAAATTAGGTTAAACTAGAAAATTACTTTTGTATAAACTTCCAACTCTCCCTGAACAGCTTCTGAAGTCTGATCCGTGATTAAGGCTGTTATCTCCGATAAGGAGCAGATAGCCGTAAAGTCCTCCTTGCCAACTTTAGATGAATCGATAAGAAGATAGCTTTCTTTCGAACGTTCTAATGCTAGCTTCTGAGTATAAGCTTCCTCAAAGGAAGATGTCATAATTTGACCATCTTTGATGCCATTTCCACTGAAAAACATCTTACTAAAATACATACGATCCATAAGAGCATTGGTCATTTCACCGACAAAAGCTTGAGTAGCATCACGCATTTCTCCACCTAACAGAAAAACTTTAAAGGTATCTGATTTTTTCTTGAGTAAGTCATTAAAAATAGGCAAGCAGTTTGTAATCACGCGCAGATGTTGATTTGATATTTCCTCAGCTAGCACCTCTACCGATGTTCCAGGACCTAGAAAAATAGTGTCTCCCTCCTCGATAAGCTGGACAGCTTTCTTGGCAACAGTTCGCTTGGCCTCAATATTTTTAAAAAGCTTTTCTTCATGTGGAAGCTCTCGATATTGTTGCACCTTATTACTCTTCGCCCCACCAAATACTCGCGTAAGCTTTCCTTGGTTTTCCAACTCTATCAAATCACGGCGAACTGTCATATCTGAAACCTTCATGGTCTCCATGATCTCAGCAACCGTTACAGTTCCAGCTCGATCCACAAATTTAAGAATTTCATCTTGTCTTTGATTCTTACCCATACTCCATCCTCTCTAGCTTGGTTTTGTTCATTATAACTCATTTCTCTCATTTTATCCACATATTTCTGTTTATTTCAAACATTTTTTTGTCTTGTTAACTAAAAAAACGAGAATAGAGTTATACTCCCTTCTCGTCTTTTACTCTTCTATTGTCTATAATAATACTGATTAGCAGGAATATTTCCAATGTTTTGCCCCAGTGCCAATCTAGCTTTACTTGAATCTGAAAGGTCTCCATAAAGATTAGGAAATCCAATTTTTAATAGAGCAATTAGATATCCCGTATTCCCAGACCGAACATTTAGGGTAGGAAATTGACTGCTAGAATGAGAATTAGGTGAGAGGAGCTTAGTGTTATTCACTTTTCCACCAACACAAATTAAATCTTCTCTCGTAATTCTATCTCTCAATCAATTTATTCTGTAGTCTGTGTTCCTTCACCATTCTCATCGCTCGGTTCAAAAAAATCTTTTTGATTGGCAAAAACCATTTCATGGGCAGGATTGCCGTCTGACATGGTAATCGTTATGAGAGGTTGCTTGGCGGTCTTATACTTGAAAATACGGACAGTAATGGTAAAGTCGCTATTGCCATCTGACTTTCTCATCTTATCAGTCGCTATTAAAGTTTCTCCTTCAGATTTCCATTCTGTCGTAAATTCTGCTGAAACAGCACCATCAGGAGTTTGGTAATTAATCTTCCATTCCTTATTGCCACCGTCAATTTTAGCTTTATCACCCGTATTCGCTACATATTCACCTGAAATACTAACTTTTTGCTCTGAGCTGTCAGACTTAGATGTCGAAACTGATGTAGAAGAACTCGCTTGTTTTGGCTGCTCCTTATGACTAAACTTAGACATAAGAAGAAAACAAACTGTCACCGCTAAAGCCAGTGCTACAAAACTATATAGTAAGGTTAAGACTTGTTTTTCTGTCCCATTTTTTTATCATTACTCATACCTCCAATAAAAAATCTTACACCTAGTATACCTTAATTCTTCATCTTGGTAAAATCCTAGGATGAAACCGACCTAATCAAAGAAATATCTTCTAGTATAGAAAACTTATTATATCTGGGAAGAGAATAAAAGACCGCCTTCGCGGTCTTTCTTATATCCACAATAGATAAGACAAGTATCAGTTAGTACTCAATCTTTCTATCCAATCAAACTTCCATTTGGGACCTTCTCATCCACAGTAAGAAGAGTCAGTTGGTCACCGTGTTCGGCTGAGAGAATCATCCCTTGGCTGACATATTTTTTCATCATTTTACGTGGCTTGAGGTTGGCAACGATTTGGACTTTCTTACCGACCAGTTCTTGCTCGTTTGGATAGTATTTCGCAATACCAGAGAGGATTTGACGGTCTTCACCGTCACCAGCATCCAAGCGGAATTGAAGAAGCTTATCTGAGCCTTCAACTTTAGACACTTCTTTGACTTCAGCAACTCTGATTTCTACCTTATCAAAGTCGTCAAACTTGATTTCCTTGCGGTTAAGTTTGAGCTCGACTTCTTCTGGATTCCATTCTTTTTCAACCGCAGGTTTGTTGCCTTCCATTTGTTCTTTGATATAGGCAATTTCTTCTTCCATATCCAGACGTGGGAAGATTGGTGTTCCTTTTTCTACGACTGTCAGACCTGCTGGAAGCTGATCAATTGCTAGATTTTCCAGAGACGTGGCTTGAGGCAAGTCTAATTGACTGAGGACAGCCTTGCTCGTTTCCATCATGAAAGGATCAATCATGTGCGCCACAACACGAAGGCTAGCTGCCAAGTGGCTCATAACACTTGCAAGTTGATTGCGGAGGGCTTCATCCTTAGCCAAGACCCAAGGAGCAGTTTCATCAATGTATTTATTAGTACGAGAGATAAGCGTCCAGACTGCTTCTAGGGCGCGTGGGTAGTCCACTGCGTCCATGTATTTGTAGTAGTCAGCGATAGATTCAGCTGCCACCTGAGCTAGAGCTCCATCAAAGTCTGTCACATTTTCTTCGTAGGCAGGCACTTGACCGTCAAAATACTTGTTAATCATGGAAACAGTACGGTTGAGGAGGTTTCCAAGGTCATTGGCTAACTCGTAGTTGATACGACCTACATAGTCCTCAGGTGTAAAAGTTCCGTCTGAACCGACTGGAAGACTACGCATGAGGTAGTAACGAAGGGGATCTAGTCCAAAACGCTCTATCAACATTTCAGGATAGACAACGTTCCCTTTAGACTTAGACATCTTGCCGTCTTTCATGACAAACCAACCATGACCAATCAAACGTTCTGGCAATTTAATATCCAACATCATGAGAAGGATTGGCCAGTAAATTGAGTGGAAACGAAGAATGTCTTTTCCGACCATGTGAAAGACGGTTCCGTTCCAGAACTTGTCAAAGTTAGCGTGTTCGTCTTGACCGTAGCCAAGAGCTGTCACATAGTTAAGCAGGGCATCAAACCAAACATAGACAACGTGTTTTGGATTAGATGGGACTGGCACACCCCAGGTAAAGGTTGTACGAGAAACCGCTAAGTCTTCCAAACCTGGCTCAATGAAGTTTTTCAGCATTTCATTGAGACGATCGTCTGGCGTGATAAAGTCAGGATGAGATTTGAAAAATTCTACCAAGCGGTCTTGGTACTTGCTGAGACGAAGGAAGTAAGACTCTTCCGATACCCATTCCACTTCATGGCCAGACGGAGCAATTCCGCCGGTTACTTTTCCATTTTCATCACGGAAGACTTCAGCCAGCTGGCTTTCTGTGAAGAATTCCTCGTCTGATACAGAATACCATCCTGAATATTCACCCAAGTAGATATCGTCTTGAGCTAGGAGACGTTCAAAGACATCGGCTACAACCTTTTCGTGGTAGTCATCTGTCGTCCGGATAAATTTATCGTAAGAAATATCCAGCAGTTTCCAGAGTTCCTTGACCCCAACTGCCATGCCATCAACATAAGCTTGCGGACTGATACCAGCTTCTTCAGCTTTTTGCTGAATCTTTTGACCATGCTCATCTAGACCTGTCAAATAGAAAACATCGTAGCCCATAAGACGCTTGTAGCGAGCTAGAACATCACAGGCGATGGTTGTGTAGGCAGAACCGATATGGAGTTTACCACTCGGATAGTAGATAGGGGTTGTAATATAAAACGATTGTTTTTCAGTCATTTTTTAATCCTTTCAAGGCTAATGAAACCTTTTTTGATAACACTTCATTATACCATATTTTGCAAGGTTTGAGAAAAGACAGTCACCCACAGTAAATATAATTAAAAAAACAGAAATTATTCTAGGTTTAATAGGTCACAACATTCAAATTTCCACTCTCATATTCTGAGATGAAGATATTTGAAATATCAGTATAGCCATCTTTAGCCAGTCTCTCCACCAGCCATTCTTCTGTTTTGTCAATAGACTTCAGAATATCAATCTAGACAAGATTATTTGGTGATAAGGGATATTTATGGTTTTCTTCACCTCTTTATTCGACGATGAGTTAGATGTTTCGTACCAGACAGATCCGATTGACTTGCTAGTGCTAGAAGATGCAAGCGAAACCCCGTTTTTCTGACTGGTCTGACTCAAAACATAAACATAAGCATAGAAAATCTTTCTAACTTCCCAAACCTCTTGCAATCACTTTGCTATAAATCAGTCCTGAATTTTGTTATAATAAACTCAGCAAACTTCTACTAGAAAAGGAAATTTTATGAAACTCATCTCTTGGAACATTGACTCTCTCAATGCTGCATTGACTAGTGACTCTGCCCGCGCTCAGCTCTCTCAGGCTGTTCTTCAGACCTTGCAAGCAGAAGATGCAGATATCATCGCCATTCAGGAAACAAAACTGTCTGCGACAGGTCCGACTAAAAAGCACTTGGAGATTTTGGCAAATCTTTTCCCAGGCTACGAAAACACTTGGCGTTCCTCCCAAGAGCCGGCTCGCAAGGGCTATGCAGGAACCATGTTCCTCTACAAAAAAGAACTGACGCCAACCGTAACCTTCCCAGAAATCGGTGCTCCATCAACCATGGATGTCGAAGGTCGCATCATTACGCTGGAATTTGACGACTTCTTCGTCACTCAGGTCTATACGCCTAATGCTGGTGACGGCCTCAAACGCTTGGATGACCGTCAAGTCTGGGATGCTAAATACGCTGAATACTTGGCAACACTAGATCAACAAAAACCAGTCCTCGCTACTGGCGACTACAATGTAGCCCACAAAGAAATCGACTTGGCCAATCCAGCCAGCAACCGCCGTTCACCAGGCTTTACTGATGAAGAGCGTGCCGGCTTCACCAACCTGCTGGCTAAAGGCTTCACTGATACCTTCCGTCACTTGCACGGCGATATCCCTAACCAATACACCTGGTGGGCGCAACGTAGCAAGACTTCTAAAATCAACAACACAGGCTGGAGAATTGACTACTGGCTGACCAGCAACCGTGTAGCTGACAAGGTGACCAAGTCTGATATGATTGACTCCGGTGCGCGCCAAGACCACACACCCATTGTCATGGAGATTGAACTCTAAGGAGAAAACAAATGGACTATCAAGCTGTCATTCCTGAGTTTGTGGTATCTGACATCGAAAAGTCACGCCACTTCTACTGCGACTTGCTGGGATTCTCTATTGAATACGAGCGTCCAGAGGAGAAATTTCTCTTCCTCTCGCTTGAAGACTGCCAACTTATGCTAGAAGAAGGCAGCGTAGAAGAATTAGCCCAACTGACCTATCCTTTCGGACGTGGTGTCAATATTTCCTTCGGCATTGAAGATGTCCCTCAGCTCCACCAAAAACTGCTGGAAGCTGACTATCCTATCCATCGTCCGCTGACAAAAAGAGAATTTCGAGTGGGAGATAACTTTATCTATCCTCATGAGTTTGCGATTTTGGATCCAGATGGTTATTTTTTAAGATTTAGTGAATAAGAAAGCGAAGTCATTAGACCTCGCTTTTTAAATGTCGTTAAAGTTATAGAGTTGCGGATAGTGTTCGCACTCGGGATTTTTAGGATGGCAGATGGCACGACCAAAGTAAATCATGGCCTGATGGGCTGGCAGCCAACGTTCCGGTGGAAGGACATCCATAACTCGCTTTTCTACTTCCAGTGGCGTTGCCGACTTTTTAACAATATCATGATGCTTGCAAATTCGCTCCACATGTGTATCGACAGCAAAGGCTGGAATGCCAAATCCTACACTCATGACAACATTGGCCGTCTTGCGACCAACACCAGCTAGACTTTCCAATTCCGTCCGAGTTTGTGGTACTTGACCATCAAAGTCGTCCAAAAGCTGTTGGGCGCATTTCTTCAAAAACTTGGCCTTGTTGCGATAGAGCCCTAGGCGGGAGATGTATTTAGCAATGTCTGCTTCACCAGCCGCAGCCATGTCCTGCGGACTTGGATAGGCTTCAAACAGAGCTGGCGTTGCCTTATTGACAGCAGCATCTGTCGTCTGAGCAGACAGCATGACCGCAACCAAAAGCTCAAAGTGATTGCGAAAATCCAGACTAGGCTTGGCGTCAGGGAAGAGAGCAATAATCTCTTCAATCACATGACGAGCCCGTTTTTTTGATAAAACCATGATTCTTCTTTCTAAGATTGAGATAGATTTATTATATCATGAAAAGATTTTTAATGTCATTAGGAGCTTCTAACTGACACGCGTTCTAACCCAAATTCGATCATACAATCTACTTGAACCACATTCTCTAAAAGAAAAATCATGACATCTTGTATATTCTTTCCTAAATATTTCTCTTTTCAATGCAGATTTCCTGTTGATGGGACTAAAAATATTTTTATCTCAATTTTATCACTGTGCAATATCGGACCAAAAAGAAATTTGGGGTAAATCAGATAAATTTGTCTCTCTGCTTATTGCAATTCCATGAAAATAATCTGTTAAACTTTTAGAATAATAAATTATATCGGAACCAACAATTGAAAATACTGGCGAAATCGGAGTATTACATGACGCAATATACCTATGACCAGAAATAGGAAATAATGTTGGAGAATTTATTAAACGACTTCGTATTTCTCTTTTCATAAGTTCTAAATCGCTAGGAGCTTCTCCCCAATTATCACTCCAATCAACATATTCTATTTCTTCTGCTATATTTTCTTTGATTATTTGTATGTAATTGCTCAGCATTTTAACATTCTGAGGTGAAAAGTCACTCCAATCATACCAGTTTTTAGGAAGTTTCGTCATATTCCCATAAACTTTTTTAAATTCGTCAGGTAAATAAACTCTATAAATTTGCTCTATATTTCTAAACGTTCTTTCATTAAATTTTTTTGACACTATATACCTCTTGTTTTATTTTTATGAAAGATCGGTAGTGATCTTGAATATACCAAATGGAACAATCCTCACCTATAATAATTATTTCCATCCCACTTAGTACTCCTTATACCTAATTCCAACAGGAAGGAGTTCCTTACCATTTAAAGGTTTACTATTCTTCTTCATCATCAATCAAAAAGAAATCATAATCTTTGAAAATAAAAGTATAGATACCAGTCTGTAACCAAGACAAACCTGTCAACCAGTTCGAAATAGAGAATCAAATATTCGTCACAGGGAAATCCATATTCTAGGAAACACTATATTAGTTTGACATCATTTAAATTTAGGTTTGAGCCAAAATTCTTGGATATTGCCATGCCCATCAATACCAGCAATAGTATTTCTGAAAAATTCAACATAGTTAAGATCTTCCCTTGAAATTTCAGAACCGATTTTAAGCCAACCTGATTGCTCATCATAATACGTTTCCCAATTGTAAGCATAGTCAATGCGAAAACTATCTCCCCCATTAATATCATTATCTGTAACAACAATAACACCTTTATCAAATTTAGGAGGCACCAAACTTCTTTTTATCCAAGAAAAGTCGTTATGATACCCCCAAAATTGAGTGGATTCCATATTTTCTGAATTAAAACCTAAAAATAAATATATAAAACTAAAAGTAATATCACTAGCTATTGTTGGAGTAGCTATTAATTCCTTTGTATCCGTTTTATATATTAACTTCTCTTGCTGATTATATTCTTTTTTTATTATTTTAAACATATTTTCCAACCTATTAAGAAAATCAAGGTGTACAATTTAATTTGTATCTAAATCAACAACTAATTCACATAAATATAATATTTTTTCACTAACCTTCTCTAAAAGATCGATATCGTATTTTAAAAGATAGAAACATTATAATTCTTCCTCATCTTTAATAATATAGACCTCAAAATTCTTGGACTTACCTACCTACATATGTTTTTCAACATCACTTTCCTGGCAAGGTGGGAGATCATCTTACAAAATATCAAATGAAATTGTTTAGAAGCCTTATCCACAGCTTCAACAAACTGGTAAGAAATTCTATGTTAGAAAAAAGAGGCTTTCAATCCATTCGCCTCTTTACCTGTGACTAAATCTTTCCTATTTCTTGATTTCAGTCTGTTTTTTTATTATCTAACACAATTGGATGTTCTCTATTTCATTTTGTCGTTCTATTTGACTACAGATGAATATAATAGCCTTTTTATCAAGCCTTATCTTATCACAACCCCAACTCTTCATACGCCTTCCGGTAGCCAATCTGTAAGATCTGGTTATCTCGAACCAATAGTGGTCGTTTAATTAGCATACCGTCTGTTGATAATAAATCTGCAGCTTCCTGAGCTGTCATATGTGGAACTTTTTCTTTGAGTCCTAGTTCACGGTATTTGAGTCCGCTGGTATTGAAAAAGGACTTGATCTCAAAATCAGAATTCTGGATCCAGTCTAGGAGTTGATCCCGGCTAGGTGTATTTTGGACAATATCCACTGCCTCAAAGTCCACTCCTAATTGATTGAGCTCAGCCTTGGCCTTACGACAGGTAGAGCATTTGGGATATTCGATAAATTGTAACATAGTTCACCTCAATTTTTTTCTATCAATCTCTGTTGCTTCATGGTCTAAAAGCCAGAGCTTTTTATCTAAACCACCAGCATATCCTGTCATTTGTCCTTGACTTCCCAAAACGCGATGGCAGGGAATGATAACGGAAAATGGATTCCGACCAACAGCTCCTCCGACTGCTTGAGCAGACGAAACACCAAGGTCTCTGGCAATTTGCCCATAAGTCACTGTCTTCCCTTTAGGAATCTGACTCAAATAGCTCCAAACGCGCTTTTGAAAATCAGTCCCTGCATCTGCTAAAGTCAAACTTGAGAAATCTACATCCTGACTAGCAAAGTAGGCATCAAGGAGCTGAGCAGTCTGCTCGAGAATGGGATTGCTTGCTTCAATTACTTGTCCATTTAGACCACGCTCAAAATATTTCTGGCCAACAAACCAAGCACCTCTCAGTCCGCTTTCATCTGCCACCAAAGAAAGAGGACCCAAAGGAGAATGATAAATTATTTTATAATAAGTCAACTTTTCTAGTCCCTTCCTTTTTTGTCTTTTAGCTCTCAGTCACTTGTAAGATTACTGGTGATAGGTTGAGTACAAGTCACTCTTATTCAAACCATATTTTTTCGCAACTTCTTTGATAGCCTTGCTTTTTTGACTGCCGGTTTCAATGAGAAAATCAATTTCAGCCAATAATTCCTCTTCTGACTTCTCAGCTTTCTCCTCACTAGCACCATCTACAATTAGCAAGCACTCGCCCTTGAGTGGCTCATCACCAATAGCTTCTAGTAATTCAGATATCAGTCCCCTCTGGTATTCTTCATAAATCTTCGTCAATTCGCGAACTAGAACTACCTGTCTGTCTCCATAGACTTCCAGCATATTTTCCAAAGTCGACTTGACCCGATGAGGGGATTCATAAAAAATCTGCGTCTCGGGATAAGCCTTCTTGCTTTCAAAAAATTCTTTTTGCTGGCCTTTTTTTCTAGGAAGAAAACCAAAGAAAATGTGGGGTTGAGGAGCTAAACCACTAGCAATCAGAGCTGAAATTCCCGCCGAAGGACCTGGCACTGATACGACAATGATATTTTCTGTAATGGCAGCTTTTACCAAGTCGTGGCCTGGATCCGAAATACAGGGAAGACCAGCATCTGATACCTGGGCAAGATCATGACCTTCTTTTAAAAGAGCAATGATTTCTGGGATCCTGGCTCTGGAATTGTGGTCATGAAAACTGATTAGCTTGGTCGAGATATCGAAATAATCCAACAAGCGACCGGTATTACGTGTATCTTCTGCCGCAATATAATCCACTTTCTCAAGAGTTTCTAACATACGAGTGCTAGTATCCTGCAGATTACCAATCGGAGTCGCCACCAGATAGAGCTTACCATAGGATGACGTATCTTTAAAACTTCTCTGAATTTGCATGGCTACTCCCTGAACAATAATTCATTACAAAAGGCACATTCTTCTTCGTCATTATCTCGTCTTTGACCATAGAAGTCTGTGCAAATATGAAAACCATCCAAATAAATTCGCTCAAGATTCTCGCGTCCTTGACCGCCACCTTTACTTGGTCCTGTTTTTTCCACTTCTCCGAGTCGTTCTCGTAGCTTGTCATTCTCCAAGCGCAGAACTGTATTTTCCTCAATAACACTCTTTAGATTTTTTTTAATTGCTTCTACTTCAGCCAGAGTTAGCATTAGATTTTGTGAAAAATCATCTAAAGCGTCAAATATTTCTCTTTTATCCATATCTATTTTTCTCCTTAGCTACGCTTTGCTGGCTGTATGATCATATATTCCAAAGCATTTTGGAAACTCACATTGGCCTGCCACATTTTTCGAGATTGAAACAATCTATCTAAAAAAGTCCGACCACTTTCTTTCTCTATATGTTGAGAAAATAAAATCTCTAGAATTCTAAAAATTTGGTCCTGTTTTTCTTTATCATCAGCCAAACTGCTTAATCTAGCAACCTGTAAAAAGGCCAAATCATTCTTAGCAAGACAAAGGTCAACAAAGCGCTGACAGACTTGTGTTACATCAAAGAAGGATTTGCTAGTCTGCAAGTTTTGAGCTTCCTCTAAAGTCTGGCTATAAGCTGCAAGAAGCTGCGCCTGGTCCTTAAGCAAGCCAGACTCTTCCAATTTCGCTACTAAGTAATCTTCATTTTTAGGAAAATGAAAAACCTGAGTCCGACTTTTAATCGTAGGTAAGATCAAATTTTCATCACTAGTCAGAAGGAAAATATATACCTCACTTTGAGGTTCTTCTATCATTTTTAAGAGAGAATTTGCCGCATTCAGGTGCATTTTTTCTGCCTCACAAATGATAAATACCTGCTCATTACCTTCTACTCCGCTCTGCGAAAAATTCTTGAGTAGCTCCCGTATACGTTCTGTCTTGATGATTTGATTTTGCGGTCGAACCACTGTAACATCTGAAAAATCTTCCTCTGCAATCAGACGACAAGACCGGCATTCACCACATGGCCAAACACCCATCTTATCCTGACAGAAACGGCTCTGAGCTAATTTCTGTGCCAGATCAAAGCTGGCAAAATTTCCTGTAAAAAGATAAGCATGGTTCAGCTTATCTTGCTCTAGAATTCGTTCAAAACAATCAACAATTTTAGGTTGAAGTTCCTTTAATTCATTAATGTTCATGATTTACTATTTAAGTGCTGGTTTAAGACAGCTAGGCTATCTTTTACAACATCTTCCAAAGCCTGGCTGGCATCAATTTTAACTAGGCGTTCTGGATCCTTTTCCAAGCTATAGAGATAACCTTGACGGACTCGTTGATGCATTTCCAGTCCCTCTAAGTCAAGACGGTTGACCTCACGATTCTTATTTTTAGCAATGCGAGCAAGACCTTCTTCGACATCTAAATCAAAATACAAGGTTAGATCTGGCTTAAGACCGTCCGTAGCAAATTGATTGAGCCATTCAATATCTGCCACATCTAAACCACGGCCAAAACCTTGATAGGCAACAGAACTATCAATGAAACGATCCATGATAACTAATTTCCCAGCTTCTAAGGCAGGAAGGACCTTTTCTATCAAATGCTGTCTACGACTAGCAATGTAGAGTAATAGCTCCGTCTTCCCATCCATTTCTGTATTATTCTGATCCAATATCACTTCTCGAATAGCTTCCGAAATAGGGACTCCACCAGGCTCTCTAGTCGTCACTACTTGCTGCCCTTTGGCTTCTAAAATCGGTACCAGAGCTTCTAAAACGCTAGATTTTCCAGCTCCATCCGGACCTTCTAGCGAAACCAACAATCCTCTTTTCATATGTTCCTTTTCTATGCTTATAGAGCAAGGAATACTCCTATAATGCTCTTATCTGCCTGACAGTTCATTTATCTCCCCTATAGTTTTTATGTAAACGTGGGAAACTTACAGATTCCTTACTGCCAGAAAGCAATACTCATTCTATTTTTTTACAATTCTTTTACTATTTTATCAAAAAAAATCATTAAATTCATTACATAAGTTAGAAACATTTGATACAATATAAAAAGGAAAGTTTTTGGAGGAGATTCTTATGCTGAGATTAAAAAACATACTTTGGATTATATTTGGTGCAGGCCTTTTTTCTTTTGGGATCAATTATTTAGCTATTCCCAATCATTTATTTGAAGGTGGAGTCACTGGGGTTACCCTCATTACCTACTATTTATTTAAACTTCCGGTTTCCGTTATGAACCTAGTGATCAACTTCCCTCTCTTCTTCTTTGCTTGGAAGATTCTGGGGAAACAATCTTTCTACTACAGCCTAATCGGAACATTCTCTGTATCAGCTTGGCTGGCCATTTTTGAAAAAATTCCTTTTGTAGTAGATTTAGACGGAGACTTGGTCATTGTGTCTTTGATAGCTGGTATCATCCTCGGAGCCGGACTAGGAATCATTTTCAACGCTGGTGGAACAACCGGAGGTTCCGATATTATTGCTCGTATTTTAAATAAATACACCCATATTTCTATCGGAAAACTCATGTTTGCCGTTGACTTCTTTGTTCTTTTCTTAGTCGTGATTGTCTTTAAAGACTTGCGTCTTGTAACTTATACACTGGTATTTGTCTTTATTGCTTCCCGAGTTATTGACCTTATCGCTGAAGGTGGTTATGCCGGTAAAGGTTTCTTAGTCGTTACTGGAAAATCTGAAGAATTAGCACAGGCTGTTGTTGAGGAACTAGATCGAGGTGTGACCTTGCTGAATGGTACTGGTTACTACACAAAGCAAGATTACAAAGTCATCTACTGCGTCCTGGCTCGAAATGAAATGCAGCAGATGAAAGAAATTATCCATCGAATTGACCCTCACGCCTTTATCACAATTACTGAGGCTCACGAGATTCTAGGAGAAGGCTTCACTTTAGACGAAAACAAACAACCAATCGCTCGTTAACAATAGATCCACACAAAAAGGAATCCAAAATTTGGATTCCTTTTTATTTGCTTCCAACGTTAATCCGGTTAATCGCCCGTTGCAGAGCAATCTTAGCCCGGCGTTCTTGGTCAATCAAATGCTTATCATGTGCTTCTTCGATTTCTTGCTCAGCTCGGAGTTTAGCTCGCTCAGCCCGGCTGATATCAATATCTCGCTCACGCTCAGCTGAGTCCGCCACAATCGTAATGACATTATCTGCAATTTCAATGATTCCACCATTGACTGCTACCCAGTCGATATGTTTATCATCATCGACCCGGCGTACCTTGACCTGATCTACTTCTAAAACAGCGATGGTATTGATGTGACGAGGTAAAATCCCCAACTCTCCATCAATGGTCTTTACGGAAACAAATGCAGCATGGTGGTCATAAACGAGACCGTCCGGAGTAACGATTTGTACTGTCATTTGAGCCATCATTCACCTCTTAGAATCCCATTTTTTCTGCTTTAGCAAGAACATCCTCGATAGAACCCACTCCACGGAAGGCATCTTCTGGTAACTTGTCATGTTTTCCTTCAAGAATTTCTTTAAAGCCTCGAACAGTTTCAGCTACTGGTACATAAGAACCAGGTTGACCTGTAAATTGCTCGGCCACATTAAAGTTTTGTGATAGGAAGAATTGGATCCGACGTGCACGAGCAACCAAAGTCTTTTCTTCATCAGACAATTCGTCCATACCTAGGATGGCAATGATATCTTGCAATTCGTGATAACGTTGTAAGACTCGCTTGACTTCAGCAGCTACAGCGTAGTGCTCTTCTCCAACAATCTCAGGTGCCAAGGCACGAGAGCTTGAAGCGAGTGGGTCAACGGCTGGGTAAATCCCCAATTGTACCAACTTACGTTCCAAGTTTGTCGTTGAATCCAAGTGAGCGAAGGCTGTTGCTGGCGCAGGGTCAGTATAGTCATCCGCTGGCACATAGATAGCCTGGATAGAGGTTACAGAACCCTTTTTAGTTGATGTGATACGCTCTTGGAGTTGCCCCATTTCTGTCGCAAGTGTTGGTTGGTAACCAACCGCTGAAGGCATACGACCCAAAAGGGCAGATACTTCAGAACCAGCTTGAGTAAAGCGGAAGATGTTATCGATAAAGAGCAGCACGTCTTGGCCTTCTACATCACGGAAGTATTCAGCAATTGTCAAACCAGTTAGGGCAACACGCATACGTGCTCCTGGTGGTTCATTCATCTGACCAAAGACCATGGCAGTTTTCTCGATAACGCCAGATTCTTTCATCTCCCAGTAAAGGTCGTTCCCTTCACGAGTCCGTTCTCCAACACCAGTAAATACTGAGATACCACCGTGTTCTTGGGCAATGTTGTGAATCAATTCTTGGATCAAGACGGTCTTCCCAACTCCGGCACCGCCGAAGAGTCCAACCTTCCCACCTTTCAGATATGGTGCTAGAAGGTCGATAACCTTGATTCCTGTTTCCAGGATTTCAGATGAAGTTGATAACTCATCAAAGGTCGGTGCTTTCTTATGAATTGGTTGACGTTCTGCATCATCCCCAAACGGTGCATCCAAGTCAATAGTGTCTCCAAGAACATTGAAGACCCGACCCAAGGTTTCTTTACCAACCGGTACAGAAATCGGACGACCTGTGTCAAGAACCTCCAAACCACGTGTCAAACCATCTGTTGACTCCATGGCGATAGTCCGAACCACTCCATCACCAAGCTCAAGAGCTACTTCAAGGACGATTTTTGATTTTTTCTCATCATTTTTATAGACTACAAGTGCATTATTTATCTCAGGTAGCTTATCTCCAGCTGCAAACGCAACGTCTACGACTGGCCCGATTACCTGAGTAATTTTGCCTGAGCTCATGTTATTTCCCTCGTTTAATTTCTAATTAATCAGTGGCCTATTCTAGGGCACTAGCACCCGCCACAATTTCAGTAATTTCCTGCGTAATGGCAGCCTGCCGAGCGCGGTTGTACTGAATCGTCAAATCACTGATGACTTTTTTAGCATTATCAGTCGCTGTCTGCATGGCTGTCATGCCGGCAGCATTTTCAGCTGTCTTAGCATCAATAATAGCCCCATAAATCATGCTCTCAGCAAACTGAGGCAACAATTGGTCCAAAATAGCTTCCCGACTAGATTCTAATTCCAAATTAACGGTATAATCTTCGTCAGCTTCATTTGGATCCAAGTCAATAATTGGTAGCATTTGCTCAATCCGCATCTGACTAGTCAGACTATTGACATGATGGTTGTAACAGACATAGAGCTCATCAAAAAGTTCATTTTGATACATCTCGATGGCTTTGCTAATAATCTTACGAACCTCATCAAAGCTTGGTTGATCGGGTAAACCACGCAGTTCATAAACTGGCTGAACCCCTCTAGCTCGACAAAAGTCCGCACCAACACCTCCAATACAGAGAATCTCAAAATCATCTCCCTTTGGATGGTATTCTGCCTTCAGCTCCATCATGGCTTTGAGAATGGTGGCATTGTAGCCACCAACCAAGCCACGGTCAGATGTGATAACAATGTAACCTGTTTTTTTGACTGGTCTACTTGTCAGCATTGGATGGTGTTTAGCATTTTCTGCCTCATGTCCATGAAGCAAATCCGTTAAGAGTTTCCGAACCTTGGAAGCATAAATTTGAAAGTTCTTAGCTGCTTCCTCAGATTTTCCTAACTTAGCTGCTGATACCATTTGCATTGCATTAGTGATTTGACTGGTGTTTTTTGTGGATGCAATTTTATTTTTGATATCGTTCAATGAAACTGCCATCTGACACCTCTATTCTTATTTAAAGCTAGACTGATTGACAAACTCAGTAATAGCGGCATCCAGAACTTCCTCACTCGGAAGATCCTTAGTCGTTCGGATTGTTTCATAAATACCTTCTTGATGTGCATCAAAGTAGGCAAATAATTCTTCCTCAAAGCGAAGAATGTCATCAACCGGAACACTGTCCAAGAAGCCATGAGTCAAAGCATAGAGAATGACTACTTGCTTTTCCACAGGAAGCGGCTTATGAACTGGCTGTTTCAATACTTCTACTGTTCGACGACCACGGTTTAGTTTTGCCTGAGTCGCAGCATCCAAGTCGCTACCAAATTTGGTAAAGGCTTCTAGCTCGCGATAGGAAGCCAAGTCAATCCGCAAGGTTCCGGCTACCTTCTTCATAGCCTTGATCTGAGCTGATCCCCCAACCCGTGATACAGAAGAACCCGCATCAATCGCTGGACGAACACCAGCATTGAAAAGGCTGTCGCTGAGGAAAATTTGTCCGTCAGTGATTGAAATCACGTTGGTAGCGATATAGGCTGAGATATCCCCCGCCTGAGTTTCAATAAATGGCAGAGCTGTGATAGAACCTCCACCTAATTCATCAGAAACCTTAGCTGAACGCTCTAAGAGACGACTGTGAAGATAGAAGACATCCCCTGGGAAGGCTTCACGGCCTGGTGGACGACGAAGAAGGAGGGACAATTCACGATAAGCTACCGCTTGTTTTGACAAATCATCATAGACAATCAAAACATGCTTGCCATTGTACATAAACTCTTCCGCCATTGCTACACCAGCATAAGGAGCAAGGTAAAGCAAAGGAGAAGGTTGTGAAGCTGAAGCTGTCACAACAATTGTATAGTCAAGTGCACCATACTGACGAAGAGTTTCTACCTGTGTACGAACTGTAGATTCTTTTTGACCAATGGCCACATAGATACAGATCATATCTTGGCCTTTTTGGTTTAGAATCGCATCGATAGCAATGGTTGTCTTACCAGTCTGACGGTCCCCAATGATCAATTCCCGTTGACCACGACCAATCGGAACCAAGGCATCGATCGCCTTGAGACCAGTCTGTAAAGGTTCAGAAACTGATTTCCGTTGCATAACACCTGGAGCAGGCGTTTCAACTGGTCTTGTTTTATCTGTTGCAATATCACCCAGACCATCTACCGGCCGACCCAAAGGATCCACAACCCGTCCAATCAAGGCTTCCCCTACAGGAACTTCCATGATTTTACCTGTACGGCGGATGGTATCCCCCTCACGAATGTCGGTAAAATCTCCTAAAATAATAATCCCAACATCATTTGATTCTAAGTTTTGCGCCATCCCGTAAGAGCCGTTTTCAAAGACTAAGAGCTCTCCACTCATGGCATTATCCAGCCCATGCGCACGCGCAATTCCGTCACCAACATAGGTTACTACACCTGTCTCAGTAACATCAAAATCCGGCTGGAAATTTTCAATTTGTTGCTTAATTAAAGCGCTGATTTCTTGTGCGTTAATTGCCAAAAGAACACCACTTTCTATTTCAATTTTTCTTTAACTGCTTTCAACTGACGCTTAATGCTTGTGTCAATTATCTTATGATTGGCTGTAATGGCAAAGCCTCCAATCAAGCTCCTATCCAAATTTTCCTTAATGGAACGAACCTTGAGGTTCATCTTCTTCTCAATCACAGGAATAAGCCGAGCCTTCTGCTCTTCTGATAATCCCTCTACTGAATGGATAGTTACCTCAAATTCATTGGTTTCCTTCTCGATTTTCTTCAAGATATCGAGTAAGATTGGATAAAAGAAGTCTTCTCGTCCGTTTGTAATTAGGACTTCGATCAGGTTATTAACCAAGACCGAATCACATGTTTGAAACAAACGAAGAACCTTACTTTTTTCAGCTTGACTGACGCCAATATGCGATAAAAAGTCAGCAAGATGGGTTTCTTCAAAAATCCCCTTAATCTGACTTAGTTCTCTAAATACATCTCTTTGCTGATTTTTTTCAAGCACTATTTGGACAAATGGAGCAGCATACTTTTCAATGATCGCATCGCTTCTCTTGTCCATTAGGCATCTCCTAGCTTGTCGATATAACTGTCAATCAATTGACTTTGAGCTTCCTTGTCTAAGGTTTGGCCAATAATCTTACTAGCCAAATCAATTGACAAATCTGCCACATCACCCTTGATTGATCTTAAAGCTTCTGCTTTTGATTGAGCAATTTCTTGATTTGCCTTTTGCTTCAATCGGCTAACTTCTTCAGTCGTGTCAGCTAAAATACTCGCTTTGTTTTTCTCAGCTGTTTCTTTAGCTGTTTCAACAATAGTAGCAGCTTCTTCACGGCTTCCTGCCAGTGCTTCTTCACGCTTTTGCTCCAAGACTTCTGCATTCTTACGAGCAGATTCTGCACTATCAATATCGTCAGAAATTTTCTTTGCTCTTTCTTCAAAAATGCTGGTGATATTGCCCCAAGCAAATTTCTTGATTAGGACAATCAAAAGAAGAAAGGAACCTGCCACAAGGATAAAGTTTCCAATCAATTCACCTATGGTTATATTCATTTATTCGACTCCTTTCTCTTTATTCCTCACCATTAATTTTCTTGCCCAAGTACATGGATGTCAACATAGTGAAAACATAAGCCTGAACGCAAGAAATGAAAACAGAAAAGGCTGTCCATACTAAGTTTAATCCGAATGCTAGTGGATAGTAAAATACTGCTTGATGAGAAAGAGTGACCAGCAAACCAGACAAGACTTCCCCTGCAAATATATTTCCGTAAATCCGCAAGGCTAAAGAAGCAAAGTTGGTAAACTCTTCCAATATATTCATTGGCGTCATAAAGCCCGGTGTCACAAAAGCTTTTAAGTATTTTTTAAAGCCCCGACGACGAATGCCTTCCACATGACAAATCAAAGTAATTAAGAAAGACATGCTAAGGTCAAAAGCAATATTGGCTGTCGGTGATGTCCACAGGTTTTCACCGCTGGTCGTTTGCAATTTTGCCATGAGACCAAGGTTATTGGCTACTACCAAAAACAAGAAAAGTGAAAACAAAAACAAAGAATAATTCTTCATATATTTGCTTCCGATATTTCCCTTGGTAAAGTCAATCACAAAATCGTAGAGATATTCTAAGGCATTTTGTTTTCCCGACGGCTTGAGGGTCATCTTGCGGCTCGCCCAATAAACGAAGGCAAAAACCAAAAGAACAGCTAAAAGCGACATAGCAAGCAGAGTTAAATTAAAGGTCACAGGACCTAACTGAATGGTTGGATTTACACTTTCTTCCAACGAACTCCACCTCCTTTTCTAAGGATAACTTTCTTCTATCTGAGCAAGAATGACATTGCAAGGGTTATAAAGAAAGTCCCTTCAATAAAGGCAACACCCAAAATCATCAAAGTTCTTAATTGTCCAATAATCTCTGGCTGACGAGCGGCTGATTTGAAAAGATTACTCATAAGCATTCCTTCTGCAATCGAAACACCCATACAGGCCAAACAAAGTCCTAAAAATGTTAAATTCATGATGAATTCTCCTTTTGTGTTTTTAAAATTACTTCCTTAGTTTAGTCCTAAAAAACTGTTTTGTCAAATGTTTTTATACATTGTAAGCGATTTTAATTTATTACCCTTTTCTTCATTAAATATAGTAAATAAAAACCGCTATATTTCGCTATTTCTTTCTCTTTTTTTCCTGAAAGATGGCTTTTAAATAGGACAAAAGTGCTAAAACTGTTCTTCTTTTTTAATTCAATAATAACAAATCAACAACCGCTACTAAGTATCTTTAGTTAAATTAGCGATAGAATAAGCGAAAGCCCCTTAGATATTTTAGAATAAGAAAAGAATACTCCCCCAGCAAATGCCACAAAGATAGCCTACTAGCACATCCTTTGGATAGTGCACCCCACCAGTCACGCGCACTATGGCAAGTCCAGCTGAAAGCAAGAGGCAGATAAGCCCCGGCAACCAAAAAAAGCGGAGCAGACACATAGAAATCAAGGCTGCTGAGAAAACATGACGGCTGGGCATAGACTTACCTGATGTATCCTTGTCCAGTAAAGGCTGAATAGCCCATTTTTCGTAAGGACGAGGCTGATTTATCCTTTTTCGAATAGCTGATAACAGAGCAAATCCAATAGCTGGTAGGAGGAAAAAAGCAAGCAGTCCTTTCCACCCTTTATTTAGATAGGTACTAAGCAGGACTAGTCCATAGACTAAGGGCATGAAAAGTGTCATCGCCCGATTAAAACAAGCAAATCCCTTCACCCACTGAGGACGACTACGAAAGGGAGCCGTTAATTGTTGATAGAAGATTGTGTAGTCTTTCAAAACTTATCACCGTTTTTCAAATAAGTTAAGCTCATATGTTCTTTCTAATTTCGGTTTTAATTTTGGCAGTTTAAAATGAGAGCCCAGTTGAATACCAAAAGAGACTAAGCACAAAGTCTCAATCTCTTAATATTCATAATTGCCAAAGAGTACTACTTCTCTAAGTTCCAGATTTCCTTGGCATATTGCTCAATGGTATCATCTGAGGTGAACTTGTCAGATGTAGCGATATTGATCAAGCTCATGCGAGCCCATTTTTCTTTGTCACGATAGAGAGCATCAATCATCTCTTGAGCTTCTACATAGGCATGGAAATCTTCCAAGAGGAAGTATTCATCATTGTGGGTGATGAGGGCTTCGTAGATTTCAGAGCCTTCTTCACGAACGTTTGGAATCGTTCCATTGACAAAGGTGTCGACCACCCGACGAATGTCTGGATTGCTCTCATAGACACCGCGTGAGTAGTAATCATGGCGAGCATAGTGATTGTAAACTTGGTCCTTGTCCATCCCAAAGATGACAATGTTGTCATCACCGACCTCGTCCTTGATTTCGATATTGGCCCCGTCCAGAGTAGCTAGGGTAATGGCACCTGTCATCATGAACTTCATATTGGAAGTACCAGAAGCTTCCTTGGAAGCCAGAGAAATCTGCTCAGACACATCTGCTGCTGGAATGATGAGCTCAGCCAGGCTGACCCGGTAGTTTTCTAGGAAAACAACCTTGAGTTTGCCTTGCAGGCTTTCATCCTTGTTGACCAGATTGGCCACTTCATTGATCAGCTTGATAACAGACTTGGCAAAGTGGTAGCCCGGAGCAGCCTTGGCACCGAAAATAAAGACACGTGGCACCATATCCTTGTCAGGATTGTCCTTGAGGTCCCAGTAAAGCTTGATGATATGAAGCAGGTTGAGCAACTGACGCTTGTAGGCGTGGAGGCGTTTCACCTGGACATCAAAGATAGCATCTGTAGAGACTTCTACTCCTGTTGATTCCTTGATGAAGTCAGCCAGACGAGTCTTGGCTTCTTGCTTCACTCGGTAGAAATCACCCAGCACTTGCTGATTGTCCTTGAATTCCAAAAGCTTACGCAGCTCATGGATATCACTTCTCCAGCCCTTACCAATTAGCTTATCAATCTCAGCTGATAAAGGCTCATCCGCAATTTGCAACCAGCGACGCTGGATAATTCCGTTGGTTTTGTTATTGAACTTCTCTGGGTAAATGCTATAAAAATCACGCAAGGTGTCTTCTTTGAGCAGTTCTGTGTGAAGCTTAGCAACCCCGTTTACCGAATGGCCACCAATGATCGCCAAATGAGCCATGTGGATTTGATTGTCTTTGACGATCCGAGTATTTTCAATGATTTGCGGAGCAATCCCGCGACTAGCCATTTCTGTCACATAGCGGTTATCAATTTCCAAGATAATTTGATAGACCCGAGGCAGGACATTCTTAAAGAGTTCAGCATCCCATTTTTCCAAAGCTTCAGATAAAATAGTGTGGTTGGTATAACTCATGGTCTTAACCGTTGCATTCCAAGCATCTGCCCATTCAAGACCATATTCATCCATCAAAAGACGCATAAATTCAGCTGGTGCAACAGCTGGATGGGTATCGTTGATATGGACAGAAACCTTCTCATGAATATCTTTTAAAGGTAGGCCTTGCTTCAAATAAGAAGTGATAATAGTCTGCAAACCTGCACTGGTCATAAAGTATTCCTGAATCAAACGTAGTTCTTTACCTTCATGACTAGAATCATCTGGATAGAGAATAGCTGTAATGTCCTGTACACGGCGACGAGCTTCGATCGTCGGATAATCTAGCTCATATTCTTCTGGAATCTCAACATCCCAAAGCCGCAGATTATTGACATTATCATTGCCAAAACCAATCTGAGGTACATCATAAGGCACCGCACGCAAGGTTTTAGAATTCTCATAAACCGGTACAATTCTTCCTTCTTCGTTAGCACGGAGATAAACATTACCGAAAATTTTAACGTCTACAATATCATGATCCTTTCGAGTCTCCCAGACATTCCCCAGTCTTCCAAACCAGTCATCGGGAATTTCAATCTGGTATCCATCTACGATCCGCTGTTTGAAGAGACCATAGCGATAGCGAATCCCATTTCCAAAACCAGGATAGCCCGTTGTAGCAAGAGAATCCATAAAGGCAGCAGCCAAACGACCGAGACCACCATTTCCCAGAGCCATGTCATGCTCAGCATTTTTTACAGCTGTAAAATCCACGCCCATTTCTGCAAAAGCATCTTTGACAGTATCAAGGATCCCAAGATTGAGTAGGTTAGTTTCTAACATACGACCCGGTAAAAACTCAATAGAGAAGTAATAAGCTGTTTTTTGGCGGTGTTCTACCAACTTCTTACGGCGTTCCAACCATAGCGGAGTAATATACTTACGAACAGTATTAGCCAGAGCTTGGAAGAGTTCTCTCGGCGTTGCATCAGCTACTTTTATTAATTGTCTTTCATGTAAAATATCCTTAAAATCTCGGATAAATTGCTCTTTTGTCAGTTCCATTGTGGACGATAATCTCCCTTTCTTGATAGCAGGAAACAGTTTTTTAATGTAGAAATACTTTTTTCAATCAAGATGGGAAATACTCGCTTCAGCTACAAGCCAAAAACAAAGCTCCAAAACAGCATGATAATATATAAAAATGTAATTCTCACGGAAATCCTCCCTTGTCCCATGGTCAAGAGAGGATTTGCTTATACTGATTCCAAAGTAAATGTTATAGAAGTGATTGGTACAAACCACTATAGGCCAAACTGGCCGTGTCCCAAGAAAAATCTCTTTCCATGGCCTGTTCTTGCATGGATTTCCATGCCTCCTTATCGTGGGTATAGAGGTTAAGAGCTTCTTTAAAAGTCCAGCTCAACCAATAACCAGAAAAATTATTAAAGCTAAATCCAGTTCCTTGACCTGTATAAACATTATAAGGTTCTACTGTATCGCGTAGACCGCCAACTTCATGTACCAAAGGCAAGGTTCCATAACGCATAGCCATCATTTGAGATAGACCACAAGGTTCGAAGCGACTAGGCATTAGGAAAATATCACTGGCAGCATAAATCTCTTGGGCTAATCCCACATCAAAGAGAATGTTAGCCGAAAGCTTGTCTGGATAAGCTTGACCAAACCAAGCAAAGGCTTGTTCAAAAGCTGGATCACCTGTCCCCAAAAGGACAATTTGTACATCTTGCTGAAGAAAACTATGCAACTCTTCAACCACTAAGTCAAAACCTTTCTGCCGAGTCAGACGCGATACAATCCCAACAAGTGGAACATCGTCTCTAACAGGCAAGCCTACACGTTCCTGTAAAGCTCTCTTATTTTCTAGTTTACCAGATAAGTCAGATTTGTCAAAGTGATGGGCTAGCAATGGATCTGTTTCAGGATTGTAAATCTCTGTATCAATACCATTAACAATCCCCACTAGCTTACCAGATTCCATCCGCAGAATCTGATCCAAATTGCAACCAAATTCTGGAGTCCGAATTTCACCAGCATAGCTAGGAGATACAGTGGTCACTCTGTCTGCGTAGAGAATACCAGCCTTCATCCAGTTGAGGCAGTCATTCCAGCGAAGGGTTCCGTCTGCATAGCGCTCATAGCCTACTCCGAAGAGCTCCCAGAGCATACTGTCCGGGAATTGACCTTGGAATTCAAGATTATGGATGGTCAAGACGGTTTTAATGTTCCGATACGCTTGAATCCAATGATATTTTTCCTTAACCAAGAAAGGAATCATCGCAGTATGGTAATCGTGAACGTGAAGGACATCTGGGATGAAATCAATCCGCTCCATCAACTCAACTGCTGCTAGTTGGAAGTAGGCAAAGCGCTCACCATCATCAAAGTCTCCATAAACATGACCTCGGAAGAAATAATGCTGATTGTCAATGAAATAGAAGGAAACGCCATTCAAGACCAGGCGCTTCACCCCAACATACTGACGTCGCCAACCAACACTGACCTCAAAGTAGAAGAGATCCTCTACTTGATCGCCGAATTTAGCATCCGTCATATCATAATAAGGAAGAATAACACCAACTTGGTGACCATGTTTAACAAGTGATTTTGGGAGAGCGCCGATAACGTCTCCCAAACCACCTGTCTTAGAAAATGGTGCTCCTTCTGCTGCTACAAATAAAATCTTCATCGAATTATGTCCTCTGTTACTTTTTGACCTTTTTTAACAACAATTGGATTATCTTCTGTTCCTCGTATTACAACACCTTCTGCAACCTCAACGCCCTTGTCAAGAATGGCATATTCAACTGTTGCATTTGCACCAATTTCAGCCCGAGGAAATAGAATACTATTTTTCACTTGGCTACCAGCTTTGATATTTGTATTACGTGAGATCACTGAATTAGCAACTTCCCCCTCGACAATACTTCCAGACGCAAATTGGGCGCGAGACACTTTTGACGAAGGAGCATAATAGGTAGGTTCCTCATTCTTAACCTTGGTATATATTTTTTGATTTGGACTAAAGAGTGAATAGAATTTTTTGCTTTCTAACATATCGATGTTAGCCCTATAGTATGTTTCTACAGAGTAGATATTTGCCAAATAGCCAGTATATTCATAGGCAAATGCACCTTCTTCAACCGCCAAATCACGCAGAACATAGCGTAGTTTTTGAGGATGTTCTTTCTTAGCCTCTTCCTCCAACTTTTCAATTAACCATGGAGTATCCACTACAAAAATATCCGTAGACATGTTGAAGAGTTCTGCATCTTCCCGCTCATCAAAGAGTTTATGACCTCTGACGTGGTCCGTTTCGTCAATATCTAGGACAGCATTCACATCCGAAATATTTTCTTTATGCAGTTTCTTATAGACAACTGTAATCGGCTGTTCTGTTGTATTGTGCAAGTGGAAAACTTGATTGAGGTCAATATTGACCAAGATATCACAGTTAAGTGCAACCGTTTGATTGGAACCAGAACGTTTGAGATAGATCAAGAGCTGTTCATAGTATTCTTCACCAACTGTAGAACTTTCCACACGAGTATTGTAGATTCCCAAATAATAGTGACTTAAGAGAGTAGATAGCCCCCACTCACGACCTGAACGGATATGGTCAAATACTGAGCTGATATTATCCTGTTGGAAGATACCAAAGACGCTACGAATTCCTGCATTAGCCAGACTTGAAAGCGGGAAATCGATCAAGCGGTATTTCCCACCGAACGGAAGGCTGGCCACTGGACGATGATCTGTCAAAGTAGACATATCGTGGAACCCGACTGTATTTCCTAAAATCGCTGAATATTTATCAATCTTCATCTTTTGGTACCCCCACTTTCTCGTTGTATCCGACAACAAATACTTCCTCTGTGCCATCTATCTCTACACCTTCAGCAATGATGGCTCCTTCTCCGATAATAGCCCGCTTAATCTTAGCACCCTGACCAATAATAGCACCACTCATGATGACAGAGTCCTCAATAACAGCATCCTTTCTAACTTGAGCCCCAGTAGAAAGAATGGAGTGTTTAACAGTCCCATCAACTAAGCAACCATCAACAACCAGAGAATCTTCTACTTTGGCATTTTCACTGAGGAAGTTTGGCGGAGAAATCAAGTTACGAGAATAAATCTTCCAGCGACGGTTACGGCTATCCAAAGCATTTTCTGGATTGATATATTCCATATTAGCCTCCCAGAGAGACTCAACCGTACCAACGTCTTTCCAATAGCCTTCAAAATCATAAGCATAAACACTTTCGCCAGATTCTAAGTAGTTAGGGATAACATTTTTACCGAAATCGGACATATCTACATTGCTCTTTTCAGCTGCCACCAGCATATTGCGCAGGCGTTGCCAATCAAAGATATAAATCCCCATAGAAGCCTTAGTTGACTTAGGATTTTCTGGTTTTTCCTCAAATTCAACAATCCGATTATTAGCATCTGTATTCATGATACCAAAACGGCTGGCTTCTTTTAGTGGCACATCCAAAACGGCAACTGTCAAGCTGGCATTATTGTCCTTGTGAGACTGGAGCATATCATCATAATCCATCTTGTAGATATGGTCTCCAGATAAGATCAAGACATATTCTGGATTGATGCTGTCAATGTAATCAATATTTTGGAATATTGCATGACTAGTTCCTTCAAACCAGCGATTTCCTTCACTAGCAGAATAAGGCTGAAGAATGGACACCCCTGTATTAATGCCATCTAATCCCCAGCTGGACCCATTTCCAATATGGCTATTCAAAGCCAACGGCTGGTATTGAGTAATGACACCGACATTGTGAATGCCGGAATTAGCACAGTTAGACAGGGCAAAGTCAATAATACGATATCGTCCACCAAACTGTACTGCAGGTTTTGCAATACTCTGTGTAAGCTTTCCAAGACGTGTTCCTTGCCCACCGGCAAGAATCAAAGCTAGCATTTCATTCTTCATAGACTACTCCTTGCTAAGGTTCGAGTGCATTAAACATCAAAAACAGGAAATGTGTTGACGGAACGGTACTCCAAGGAAGACTTATACCTTACAGCATCCGAACTTATGGCTCATTTCATTTCGCAAATTGCGTATTTTTCTCCGATATTTTAATACAAGTTCAATTACAACAAATGGGATAACCCTATTTTTTATTTCTAGTCGACTTTGATTTAATACGACGCTTAATCTTCCAGATGCTGGCTCCAAGAGCTGGCAGTGTGAAGGTCAAGGTCTGCGGATAATCCTTCCAAAGTCCTTCTTGAGACTGAACTGTTTCGTTATGTTCCTTCCAAACACCTCCCCATTCTTCTAATTCAGTGTTCCATACTTCTTCATAAATGGCTTCCACTGGAACACCAATGGTAAAGTTCTTCCGCTCTACCGGCGCCATATTGAATACACAAACTAACATATCTCCTTTTTCAGTCTTACGAATAAAGGAGAGGACACTTTGATCAACATTATCTGCATCTATGATTTCGATGCCATCATAGCTCAGATCAATCTCCCAAAGCGGACGATTGTCTTTATAGAAGGCATTGAGTGCAGCAGTAAAGCCCTGCATCTTCTTGTTCATCTGATCGTCCAGATTAGACCACTCAAGTTGCTCTTCTGACTTCCATTCTAAGAACTGACCAAATTCTGATCCCATAAAGAGCAATTTCTTGCCCGGATGGCAGATTTGGTAGGTCAGCAAGTTGCGGAGCCCTGCAAATTGATTATAACGGTCGCCCCACATCTTGTGCATGAGACTCTTCTTGCCGTGAACCACTTCATCATGTGAGAACGGCAGTAGGAAGTTTTCAGAGAATACGTACATAAAGCTAAAGGTTACCAGATTAAAATCGTACTTACGATAAATCGGATCTTCTTCGTAGAAACGAAGGATATCATTCATCCAGCCCATATTCCACTTGTAGTCAAAACCTAGGCCACCCAGCTCTCTCATACCCGTAATCTTGGTGCCTGAGGAACTTTCCTCAGCAATCATCATGACATCAGGATGGGCTAACTTGATAACCGTATTGAGGCGTTGCAGGAAGTAATACCCTTCATAATTGCGATTGCCTCCATCTTTGTTTGGTTGCCAAGGTCCGCTATCATAGTCCAGATAGAGCATATTGCTGACAGCATCAACCCGAATCCCGTCCAGATGATAGAAATCAATCCAGAATTTAATGCTGGAAATCAAGAAAGACTGAACTTGATTCTTGCCCAAATCAAAGTTGAGAGCACCCCAACCATAATTATGGGCCCGGTCGTGGTCCTGATACTCGAAAGTTGGTGTCCCATCATAGTAGGCCAATGCATCATCATTAATAGTGAAGTGACCTGGCACCCAGTCCACAATGACCCCAATATTGTTCAAGTGACACTCTTCGACGAAATCTTGAAATTCCTCAGGTGTACCATAGGTATGTTCAAAGGCGAAATAGCCCATAAGCTGATAACCCCAGCTAAGTCCTAGCGGGTGAGCCATAAGTGGCATGAATTCTACATGCGTATAGTTCATTTCCACCAGATAAGGAATCAAGTCTTCTTTTAACTGGGCAAAGCTATAAGGACTGCCATCTTCATTACGCTTCCATGAGCCAGCATGCACTTCATAGATATTGACAGGTCGTGAGAAGAAACCCCAGCGTTTCCGACGGGCTAGCCAGAGACCATCCTTCCATTTCTTTTCAGGAATCGTACGGATAACAGCTCCAGTTCCAGGTCGCTCTTCCAAATATACAGCCAGTGGATCAATTTTCAAAATTTCTTGACCACTGCTACGTTTGACATTGTACTTGTAAATATCCCCTTCCTTGGGTAGGTCTGTAAATACCTCCCATACACCTGCTTCATTACGTGCCATAGGAATTTGATTTTCATACCAATTAGTGAAATCACCAATCAAATGAACACTCTGAGCATTGGGAGCCCAAACACGGAAAGAGTAGCCAACCTTACCATCTACTTCTTCCTGATGTGCTCCTAGATAGTGTTGCAAATGAAAGTTTTCACCAGTTGTAAAGGTTCTTAATGCTTCGTTTTTGTCCATGCAATCACCTCTTTGTAAGCGTTTTCTATGTTTCTATTTTATCTTAATTTCGACATTTTTTCAAGTAAATTTCATAAATATTGGCAATTTTTTCCAAAAACCGAACGATTGACCTCTCTCCGTTTTCTTATATACCAATTTCCTGTTGATTCATTTTCATCCATATATAAGTCGCTATTTTGACGAACGAAATTTAAAGAAAGAACCATTTTGAAAATGGTTCTAAAAAAGAGCGGTTTCCCGCTCTATAAAATTAATTAATCAAAGTCCAGATATTCTTTTTCAAGCTTCAAGACTTCTTCCAACGTTGCACATTCTGTCAATGCACGTTGAGCCAATTCTTCCATCTTCTTAGTATCTAACTTCTTCATGAGGCTACGAGTCCGAAGAACAGATGTCGCACTCATAGAGAACTCATCCAAGCCCATACCAACAAGCAATGGTACAGCTGTTTGATCACCAGCCATTTCTCCACACATACCTGCCCACTTACCTTCAGCATGAGCTGCCTTGATAACATTGTTAATCAAGCGAAGGATAGATGGGTTATAAGGTTGGTAGAGGTAAGAGACTTGCTCATTCATCCGGTCCGCTGCCATAGTGTACTGGATCAAGTCATTGGTACCGATAGAGAAGAAGTCTACTTCCTTAGCAAATTGATCCGCTAACATAGCTGCTGCTGGGATTTCAATCATGATCCCCACTTGGATATTGTCTGCTACTGCAACGCCTTCAGCTTGCAGCTTAGCTTTTTCTTCATCATAAACCGCTTTAGCTTTACGGAATTCTGTCAGAAGAGCTACCATTGGGAACATGATGCGCAATTGTCCATGTACAGAAGCACGCAAGAGAGCGCGAATTTGTGTACGGAACATTGCATTACCAGTTTCAGAAATAGAGATACGCAAAGCACGGAAGCCAAGGAATGGGTTCATTTCATGTGGCATATCGAAGTAAGGGAGTTCCTTATCTCCACCAATATCCATCGTACGAACAACTACTGGTTTTCCATTCATTCCTTCAAGAACAGCTTTGTATGCTTCATACTGCTCATCTTCTGTTGGGAAATCTTGAGAATCCATATAGAGGAACTCAGTACGGTAAAGACCGACAGCTTCTGCACCATTTGCATTTACACCTTCAACGTCTTTTGGTGTACCAATGTTAGCTGCCAACTCGAAGTGTTTGCCATCTGCAGTTACAGTTTCGGCATCCTTAAGCAATTCCCATTCAGCCTTTTGTTTTGCATAAGCTTCACCAGCTGCTTTGAAATCTGAAATTTGATCTTCAGTTGGGTTGATAATCACTTCACCAGTGATACCATTCGCTGCAATGATATCCCCGTCTTTTACCAATTCTGTAATATTATTAGTACCGAGAACTGCTGCAATTTCAAGCGTACGAGCCATAATTGCTGAGTGACTAGTCCGTCCACCGATATTTGTTACAAAAGCCTTAACAAAATTTTTATCAAGCTGTGCTGTATCAGATGGAGTCAAGTCATGTGCAATGACAACCACTTCCTCATTAATAGAAGCTGGGTTTGGCAATTTTTTACCCAAAAGGTTTGCAAGAACACGTTTTGTAACGTCACGGATATCCGCTGCACGTTCCTGCATGTACGGATTGTCTTCCATACCTTCAAAAATTGTGATAAACATATCCGTTACTTCTTTAAGACCCGCTTCAGCGTTCACTTTTTTCGTACGGATTGTTTCTTTAATCTGACCAACCATTTCAGGGTCAGAGAGCACCATTAAGTGAGCATCAAATACTTGGGCTGCTTCTTCACCAAGGCTACCTACTGCCTTCTCGCGGATAACAGAAAGCTCGTTCTGTGAAGCTTCAAGAGCTGCATCCAAACGAGCCTCTTCTGCATTCGTATCTTCGACTGAAACAGTCTCAAATGACAAATCCGGTTGGACTAATAGATATGCCTTAGCAACAGCAACACCATCAGATGCCGCAATTCCTTTAAGCATTTCTGTCATATTATGCCAATCCTTCTTTTTCCATTGTTTCTGCAATAGCTGCAAGTGCGTCGTCAGCATCTGCACCTTCAGCAGAGATAACTACGTCTGCACCTTGACCAACACCAAGGCTCATTACGCCCATGATTGATTTCAAGTTTACTGATTTACCTTTGTATTCAAGAGTGATATCTGAAGCAAATTTACTTGCAGTTTGAACCAACAAAGTTGCTGGACGAGCGTGAATACCTGTTTCTGCCACAATGTGGAAATCTTTAGAAGCCATAATTAGACTCTCCTTTAAATAATTCTTTTTTAGGATATTTTGATAACCCTTACAATTTCTGATTATATCATTTTTTGAAATCTTTTTCAAGAATCAGTATCAGTTTTTTCAAATTTCAACAGCATTTTTCAATCTAAAATCTTATCAGACACCTTATTTTATAAGTTCTATCTAGCTATGTCTCCAGATAACTTTTTATTTGAGAATTGTTAACTCTATTTTCAAAAAAATTAGAAAAGAATTTTACCACCTATGTAAAAACCTTGATTTATCAATCTTCAAGACACTTTCTCTCTTTTTACCTTCACTGCAAAACACCATATCTTGTATTCTATACTGTGTTATAATAAAACATAACACAATATTTAGTCTAATCCATTGACAAGATTTTTTCTTTGAGATATACTAAGAAAGAATTAAATTTTAATAAACAGGAGTTCCTTTTATGGTAACGATTTACTCAAAAAATAATTGTGTTCAATGCAAAATGACCAAACGATTCTTGGATACAAATCATGTGGAATATAGAGAAATTAATCTTGACGAACAGCCAGAATATATCGAGCACGTCAAAAGCCTAGGCTTCAATGCTGCTCCAGTTATTCAAACAGCAACTGATGCTTTCTCTGGTTTCCAACCAAATAAATTAAAACAACTGTCATAAGAATAGCAAGACAAAAAAGAAGGGGAGCTTCTATAGTATATAGGAGCACTTTCTTTTGTAGAAAAGAATTATAAAGGAAACGATTATGGGTTTAAAACACTTAGAAGACGTTACATACTTCCGTCTTAACAATGAGATTAACCGTCCTGTCAACGGTCAAATCATGCTTCATAAAGACCAAGAAGCCTTAGAAGCTTTCTTTAAAGAAAATGTAGAACCGAACACCAAACAATTTTCTTCGATTACAGAAAAGATTAAATATTTAATAGAAGAAAACTATCTAGAAAAAGAATTTATCCAGCTTTATTCTCCTGAGTACATCGAAGAGCTGGCTGCTTTTATCCATGCACAAGATTTCAAGTTTAAATCTTTCATGGCGGCCTACAAATTCTACAACCAGTATGCACTAAAGACAAATGATGGTGAATACTATCTGGAAGGCATGGAAGAGCGTGTTCTCTTCAACGCCCTCTACTTTGCCAATGGAGATGAAGCCATTGCTAAGGATATTGCCAATGAAATCATCCACCAACGCTATCAACCAGCTACACCAAGCTTCCTTAATGCAGGTCGAGCTCGTCGCGGTGAATTGGTATCTTGCTTCCTCATCCAAGTAACAGATGATATGAACTCAATCGGCCGCTCCATCAACTCTGCCCTGCAATTGTCTCGTATCGGAGGCGGAGTCGGTATTTCCCTCAGCAATCTACGGGAAGCTGGAGCACCAATTAAGGGTTATGAAGGAGCTGCGTCTGGGGTTGTGCCTGTTATGAAACTCTTTGAAGACAGCTTCTCCTACTCTAACCAGCTGGGACAACGCCAAGGAGCTGGAGTTGTTTACCTCAACGTCTTCCACCCAGATATCATCGCTTTCCTTTCAACTAAAAAAGAAAATGCTGATGAAAAAGTTCGGGTTAAAACCCTCTCACTCGGTGTTGTCATTCCAGATAAATTCTACGAATTAGCTCGCAAAAATGAAGAAATGTACCTCTTCAGCCCATATTCTGTTGAACGCGAGTACGGAGTGCCATTTGCCTACCTTGACATCACTGAAAAATATGATGAGTTGGTCGCTAATCCAAATATCACTAAAACCAAGATCAAGGCTCGTGATTTGGAAACAGAAATTTCTAAACTCCAACAAGAATCTGGCTATCCTTATGTCGTAAACATCGATACGGCTAATCGTTCAAATCCAATTGACGGTAAAATCATCATGAGTAACCTTTGCTCTGAAATCCTGCAAGTGCAAGAACCTAGTCTTTTGAATGATGCACAAGAGTATCTCCACTTGGGAACAGATGTATCATGTAACTTAGGTTCTACCAACGTTGTCAACATGATGACTTCTCCTGACTTTGGAAAATCCATCCGAACTATGACTCGCGCTCTTACTTTCGTTACTGATAGTTCACACATTACAGCTGTGCCTTCTATTGATCACGGAAATAGCCTAGCTCATACTTTTGGTTTAGGTGCCATGGGGCTACACAGTTATTTAGCTCAGCAGTTGATCGATTACGGATCAGCGGAAGCTGTAGAGTTCACCAGCATCTACTTCATGCTCATGAACTACTGGACCTTGGTTGAGTCTAGCAATATCGCTCGCGAGCGTGGCGTGACTTTCCACAACTTTGAAAAATCTGACTATGCTAACGGAACTTACTTTGACAAGTACCTGACAGGTGAATTTGTACCTAAGTCTGACCGTGTCAAAGAACTCTTCGCAGGAATCTTTATCCCGTCTGCAGAGGATTGGGCAGAGTTGCGCGACAAGGTCAAGGCTGATGGTCTCTACCACCAAAACCGCCTAGCTGTTGCACCAAATGGCTCTATCAGCTACATCAATGACGTTTCTGCTTCAATTCATCCAATTACTCAACGGATCGAAGAACGTCAGGAAAAGAAAATCGGTAAGATCTACTATCCTGCCGCTGGTCTGTCAACTGAGACTATCCCATACTACACCAGCGCTTATGACATGGACATGCGCAAGGTTATTGATGTTTACGCAGCTGCAACCGAGCATGTGGACCAAGGTCTTTCTCTGACTCTCTTTATGCGCAGTGATATTCCTAAAGGTCTCTATGAGTGGAAAAAAGAAAGCAAGCAGACAACCCGCGATCTTTCTATCCTGCGTAACTACGCCTTCAACAAGGGTATCAAATCCATCTACTACGTCCGCACCTTCACTGACGATGGCGGCGAAGTAGGTGCCAACCAATGTGAAAGCTGTGTGATCTAATTCTTCTAGGAATCAGTCAGCTCGTTTTTACTTACTGACTTGATTACCATCATCAGCTAGCAACTCAAAAGTCGGTTCGCCGACTTTTTGTTCGATCCCCTTATAAAATTGTGATAAAATAATAATGATTCTTTATCACATCACAACACATAGAAAGAGATTTCAAATGGAAACTTACTACAAAGCCATTAACTGGAACGCTATTGAAGATGTTATTGATAAGTCCACCTGGGAAAAACTGACCGAGCAATTCTGGCTGGATACACGTATTCCCCTATCCAATGACTTGGATGACTGGAGAAAGCTGTCTCACAAGGAAAAAGACTTGGTCGGCAAGGTCTTCGGTGGTCTGACCCTGCTGGATACCCTCCAATCTGAGTCTGGTGTAGATGCCCTGCGTAAGGACGTCCGTACAGCCCACGAAGAAGCTGTCTTCAACAACATTCAATTTATGGAGTCCGTTCACGCCAAGTCTTACTCTTCTATCTTTTCTACGCTTAACACCAAGTCAGAAATCGATGAAATCTTTGCTTGGACCAATACAAACCCATACTTGCAAAAGAAAGCTGAAATCATCAATGAGATATACTTAAATGGTACAGCTTTAGAAAAGAAAGTAGCCAGCGTTTTCTTGGAAACCTTCCTCTTCTACTCTGGTTTCTTCACTCCTCTATACTATTTGGGTAATAATAAACTGGCTAACGTCGCTGAGATTATCAAGCTAATCATCCGTGACGAATCTGTCCACGGAACCTACATCGGCTACAAGTTCCAGCTAGGTTTTAACGAATTACCAGAAGACGAGCAAGAAAAACTCAAAGAATGGATGTACGATCTGCTCTACACCCTCTATGAAAATGAAGAAGGCTATACTGAAACACTCTATGACGGTGTTGGCTGGACAGAGGAAGTCAAGACCTTCCTACGCTACAATGCCAACAAGGCCTTGATGAACCTAGGCCAAGATCCTCTCTTCCCAGATACCGCTGATGATGTAAACCCTATCGTTATGAACGGTATCTCAACTGGTACTTCCAACCATGACTTCTTCTCCCAAGTTGGTAACGGCTACCTACTTGGTGAAGTGGAAGCTATGCAAGACGAAGACTATGATTACGGTTTATAAAAACAAATCCCATTCCAAATTTTGGAATGGGATTTTTATCTACTGTTTTGAATAACAAATCTTGAAAAGGACATTCAATAGTATTGGTTCTCACTTTTAACGAAGGAAAATGAGAAGAAGAAAGGCAAGCAAATTATTAGCCATATGCAAAGCAATCGCATAGCGTAAATCTTTTCTACATAAATAGCCTAAGGCAAAGATAACTCCCATAATAAAATACGTTAGAAATTGGCCTGGAGTTGCTGGCCTATGAAGTAGAGAAAATAAAGTAGAGGAGACAAGAATATAGAGTAACTTTCGTAAGGAGGTCACTTGGTTTGAGAAAAAGAACTTAGCCATAAAACCTCGAGTCAGCAGCTCTTCAACAATCGGAGCAAGGAAAACCACAAAAATAAAAGCAAATGCAGGCTGATAGGCAATCAGCATTTCTACATTATTTTGATTTTCTGACGGATTCGTGGGCATTAATTCTTGGAAAATTATAAAAGCAATCAAAAGAATGACCGGTAGCCAAACAGAAGAGATTATCCTTGTTTTTTTCACCTCTAATTTCAAATCATGCTGATACCATTTCCACAAAGGAATAATATATAAAGCCGATAAGAATAAAAGGATCGGAAGAGCAATATATTGAGAGATTCCCATCATCAGAGATTCTAAAACACTAGAAATGACGCTTGAAAAAATAACAAAATAAGACAATATAACTAATGAATAAAGTCCTAAATGGGCAAGGAATGTTTTGATGTTTTTTGTATTCTTCATATTTCTAATCCTTTCGATAAATATTTAGACCAACTTCGGTATCTTCAACAAGAATTTCTTCCTTCTGACTAATAAGGATATAAGACAAATAAAAATCACCGATACAAGAAGCTGCATGAATGCTAGCCAGAGCAATGTAAGAAGGACTTGTTAACCATTCAAGTTCACAACAGACTGTTAAAAAGAGACTGATCAAAACAAAGGGTGCCAGAGCAATGATCAGCATCTTACCCTTGCTATAAAAACTCCCAGGGCTAGTCGCGTAGGCCATACCGTTTTTAAAACCAAATTTGACCTTCGTTTTTTCTTCACCAAAGATCTTGAAGAAAAAGCCATGGATCAGCTCATGTACAACCAGCAAGACGAACAAGTATAAAAAGTCTGTAAAGACGAACAGCCCCTCGTCTTCTTCTAACAATTCAAGTGCTACCCAAGCAAAGAAAAAGAGAAAAGGAAGGATTAATAAAAGAGCTCCTATATTAAGCCAAAGGTTCGTTTTCTTATCCGTTAAAAAATCAATCTTTCTCAGTAATTTCATAGTCAATCCTCTCTTCTTTTATTTAAAGTACTTTTTAACCATAGGATAGAACATGACATTGATATAAATGAAGATAATGGTCAGTACGATATAAGCTGAAACGACATTCATCGGAGTCAGTAAGCCCACCAACCATATAAGAACATATAGGCTAGGAATGACCCACTGATTTAGGTTAAAGAGGATCAAAAAGCTCTGTTCATAGTTAGCTTGTAGTTCTCCCTCGTCAAAGGAAAAAGCAAATTTTTTCATTTCTTCAACGGTAGGTGCCATGGATAGTTTATATTTTCGGATTTTTTGTGTCGTCTTGAGCAACACTATTTGGCCAATTATAAGGGCCAGAAGAATAACTCCATTATATGGATTAATCCAAAACACCGAATCAGCCTCTAACGATGAAAAGGCGTACTTCACACCAACAAATAAAGTAAATAGCGTCAAGGCGGAGGTGATATTAAATAAGATCGTCACAGATTCTAACGTTTTAAAGCTTCGACGATAAAGCTCATATTCTTTATCTTCATCCTCTTCTTTCTCCATAGACACATGATACTTATTTGTTTGGTAGATTAAATAAAAGGTTAAAGGATAAAGAATGGTCAAGCAGACACGTCCAATAGTTTGTAATAGTTCCACATTCAAAAAACTTGGCCAGGAGACATGTTCAATGCGACCAGCAAAGAAGCCGATTGCTCCTCCTATGATTATGGCTAGAATTAAGAAAATTACATTTCTCATTATTCTTTTTTTCGTTGTCATGATTTTCCTTTCCTATCTCTCAATCTAGAGTTTATACTCGACTTACCGCTAGCTTTTCTTTTATGGCTTATTCTTTTATCTAGGATAGTTGCTAGAGTTAGATAAAACACAACAGCCCATTCTAACCTCAGGGGCAATTCTATTTGAAGTAGCCCTGCATCTTTTAAAACATAAGATAAGACATAAACAATAAACAAAGATAAAAGCAAAAGTTGACGATTATTTCTAAGTTGTTTCATTCTTCCTCGATTCTAAAAACGTTCTCGACAGTTTCTCCAAAAATATGAGCAATTTTCAACGCAATGATGATAGAGGGAGTGTACTCGCCTCGTTCCAAGAGACTGATAGTCTGTCTGGATACTTCTGCTCTCCTTGCTAACTCTGTCTGATTGAGGCCATCTCGTGCTCGCAACTCCTTGAGACGATTCTTTAATTTCATGAAATTTCCTCTCAATTCTCCAGCAATTCAACAGACCGAATATCTTCAATGCGCATAAGCTTCGTTTTTTTCTGGCCTTTTTTATCTGTTTTACTAAGCTTAACCCAGTCTTCATCCACATCCACTACAAGCCAATCATTTGTCCCAATCAATTCACTAGTAATCATTGGTTTCTTTCCAATCATCTCTTTTAAAAATCGTGACATTGTTTTCTCTCCTTTTCTATTTCTTTCTAAAGACTTTATCCGTCCCTGCATCCGTTTTAACTTATTGGAAGAATCAATCCCAAAGATAAAAACCATAAAAGTCATCGGAAACAAGAACCATAAGAATACATTCATAAGCGTCCCTCCATTTCCTGTTCAAAAGTATTGTAACAGATTCTTTTCTTTTTGACAAGCATCTTTGTCAAAAAAACGATAATCATTGTCAAATTTTCTATTATCATAGACAAAAAAGAATCCAGCTCAAACTGAATCCTTTTCCTTTACTCATCTACTTCTGAAAATACTTCTTTTAAAATAGCAATCCCCTGCTGGATTTCCTCCTTGCTGATAGTCAAAGGCGGCAGGAGACGGATAACATTTTCTCCGGCTGTCAGGATAATCAAGCCTTTCTGACGAGCAGCTTCAACAATCTTTGACAGACTGGCGCTTGTCTCAATCCCAATCATCATGCCCAGACCGCGAACAGCAGAAATCTTTGGATGGTCCTGAAAAGCAAGCTGCAACTGCTCCAGTAAGATGGCACTCTTAGACCTGACTTCTTCCAGAAAGCCCGCCTCTTTCATGATATGCAAGATCTCCAAGGCAGCTGCCATGGCTAATTTATTGCCACCAAAGGTAGAACCATGACTGCCAGGTCCAAAAGCGGGAGCCAAGCTGGATTTTCCTAATAGAGCGCCTACGGGCAGGCCATTGGCCAGGCCCTTAGCCAGGGTCACAATATCCGGTATAATCCCATAATGCTCAAAGGAATAAAGCCGACCCGTGCGCCCTATACCTGTCTGTACCTCATCAACAATCAGCAAAATCCCCTCTCCGTTGACAAAAATCAGCCAAGTCTTTGACAAAACTTGCTTCTGCTGGACGAACTCCCGACTCACCTTGAACCAATTCTAGCATGACAGCGGCCGTATCCTGATTGACCAACTTTTCTACGCTGGCCAGATCATTGTAAACCGCATAGCTGAAATGGGGTACCCCATCACCAAATCCTTTCTTGATCTTATCCTGTCCTGTTGCGGCCATAGCGCCAAAGGTACGACCGTGAAAGGATTGCTGAAAAGTGATAATGCCTTGCTTGCCAGTAGCTTTGCGGGCTAGCTTAATAGCTGCTTCATTGGCTTCCGCTCCGCTATTACAGAAAAATGCCAAATAATCATAAGAACCTGCCAGTTCCTGAGACACCTGCTCTTGCAGGGAGCTAAGATAAAGATTGGGGCTGTGCCAGATGCGCCCTGCTTGCTGGATCAAAGCCCGCTGGACCTGTGGGTGAAAGCCAAGATTGGTTACACCAATCCCCGATGAAAAATCCAAATAAGCCTTTCCCTCACTGTCAATCAGATAGGTGCCCTCTGCTTTAACAAACTCAATAGGTGCCCGCTTGTAGTTTTCAAATAAATAAGTCATCGTTATCCCTCTGCTATCAAGGTGCCCGTCAAAAGATTATCGCCAATCAAAACCTGCCCGACACCGGAAAGCACAGTCTGAACAGCACTCTCAATTTTGGGAATCATGCCACCCTTGATGACACCTGTCTGAATCTTCTTGGACACCTGACTGGTCAGAAGCTGGGGCAGGACTTTTTTATCCTCCAGAACCCCTTCTATATCTGTCATCAGGATCAGCTTCTCTGCCTGCAGGCTGCTGGCAACAGCTGCTGCCAGATAGTCTGCATTGATATTTAAGAGCTCGCCAGCTGCATTTTGTCCTAGCGAAGCCAGCACCGGGACCATATCCGCAGCCAGCAACTGCTCTAGATAAGCAGTTTGAATGGCCGTCACCTGACCGACATAGCCATAGAGATCTTTATCAATAAAATCTGCCGAAACTGTCTTTCCCAAATGTGAAACCAGCTGAAGGCTTTCAATATCTGATTCATTCAGTTCTTGTGTCAGCGTCCGTCCGACTTGACCTAGCAAGGCCTGCTCAATGATGGGTAAGTCAGACTTGGCTGTCACACGCAACCCCTTAACCTTGCGAGTTGGTAGATGACGCTCTTTCATGAGTTGGTTTATGACCAGACCGCCCCCGTGAACGACCACGATTTTCTTACCAGCTGCTATCCATGCTTGCATCTGCTTGATAAACTTATCAGACAGCTTTTGCGCAGCAACACCACCAATTTTTATAACAATTACATCTTTCATTGCATTTCTCCTTAGGTTCTATAGAGGGCATTGATTTTCACATAATCATAGGATAGATCGCAACCCCAGGCCTGAGCTTCAGCATCCCCATCGTGCAGGTCAATGGTCAAGATCAGTAGCTCCCCAGCCATGGCATCACTAGTCTCCTCAGGATTAAAAGTCACAGGGGAAGATGCCTTCATAACTGGAATCCCCGCAATCCAAATATCAATATTGTCCACTGAGACATCTGCTCCCGCATAGCCGATAGCTGCTAAGATTCGGCCCCAATTGGGATCTTGGCCGAAAATGGCGGTTTTAACCAAGCTAGAGCCAACGACACTTTTAGCAATCATACGCCCGCTCCGTTCATCCTTGGCGTGCCGAACATTGACTTCAATCAGCTTGGTCGCTCCTTCGCCATCCTTGGCAATTTTCTTAGCCAAGTCAGCCATAAGATAGCGGAGCATCTTAGAAAACTTTTCAAATTCTTCCGTATCTGGCAGGATTTCTTCATTTTGCTGGCAGCCGTTCGCCATGACAAGCACCATGTCATTGGTAGATGTATCTCCATCCACCGTGATTTGGTTGAAAGTTGACTCTACATGCTGACTGAGAGCCTTTTGCAAGGTAGCACTAGAAATATTAGCGTCACAGGTGATAAAGGCCAGCATAGTTGCCATATTCGGATGAATCATGCCCGATCCCTTAGCCACTCCTGCCATCGTCACTAGGTCTGAGCCAAACTCTTCTGTGACTACACAGGTCTTTGTACAAGTATCTGTCGTCAGGATAGCCTCAGCAAAATCTTCTGCCTTACCACTCACCAGAATCTGTGACAGACCATTTTTCAGAGCATCCATTGGAAGCTGCTCGCCGATGACTCCTGTAGAAGCCAGACCAACCAAGTCGGACTCAATCTGTAGCTTTTGGGCAGTCAATCGCTGCATCTCATAGGCGGCGTCCAGCCCCTGCTGGCCTGTACAGGAATTGGCAACACCAGAATTAACCACTATTGCCTGCAATTTCTGGCTCTTTTGGATTGATGCTTTGGTCACTAGAAGCGGAGCAGCAATGACCTTATTCGTTGTATAGACTCCAGCCACACTAGCCGGTACTTCTGATACAATCCAGCCAAAATCCAACTTCTTTTTCTTAAAGCCAGCGTGTAAACCATCAGCCGAAAAGCCTAGCGGACTGGCAATCGTTCCATCAATAATCTTCATATCTAACCCTTTCTCATCTAGACATAGGACGGTTGACTGAGCAAGCCATCTGTTTCAGGAAAACCCAGCATTAGATTCATATTTTGAATCGCCTGACCAGCAGCCCCCTTAATCAGATTATCCAGCACAGCCACTACAGTTAAAATATTTGTCACAGGGTTATAGTCAAAACCAATATCTGTATAATTAGTACCGACAACTTGGTGCAAATTTGGCAGAGAAGCTTGGATACGGACAAAAGGTTTGTCCTGATAGCATTCTTGGTAAATAGCAGTCAGTTCTTCTCGAGTCAAAGGTTCTTTCAACTTGCTGTAAACCGTCGCTACAATGCCACGATTGACAGGAATGAGGGATGTTGAAAACTGAATCTGCTGCAATCCCTCATCAAAACGCTGCAACTGCTGTACAATCTCAGGAATATGCTGATGCTGATTCAGCTTGTAAGTCACATAGTTGTCGTGCACATGGACAAAATGGCTGGATGCAGCTGGATTTTTCCCTGCCCCTGTCAAACCACTCTTGGCATCGACAATAATGGAGTCCAGCTCAATAGCCTGAGCCTGTAGCAAAGGAATCAAGACCAACTCTGTAGCTGTCGCATAACAGCCGGGATTAGCAATAAATCGCTTCCCTCTGACATCTGTAAACTCAGACAGCCCATAAATAAACTCTTTTTGGACATAGTCTTCAGCTGGCTCTTTCTGATACCATTTTTTATAAATATTCTCTGATAAACGATGGTCGCCGGATAGGTCAATGACTGGAAATCCCGCTTCTACAAAGTCTTTTGACAAATCTTTAGCCACTCCACTTGACGTTGCAAAGAAAACAAGATCTGCTCGTCGCATTATTTCCTGACTGTCGAAAGCTTCTATTTTCAAGTCGTATATACCCTTTAAATGAGGATAAAGCTCTGACACAGGGGCCTCCATATCTTGGCTGGCATGAAGGGAAACGACCTCCACCTGCGGATGTTGCAGTAAAATACGGAGGAGTTCCATTCCTGAGTAACCAGTAATTCCTACAATCGAAATTCGCATATTTTTATAACACCTCCGTATAAATATGCGTTATATTCTACGTATATTTCTTCGCTTTGTCAAGTGTTTTTTGTATTTTTATACAAAAAAACTTCGAAAATAACATTGTTTTTTGAAAAAACATTCATACTTTCTTTCCTAAAAGCAGAATATCTTCTTCTCATACAGAGAAGTGATGAAGCTGAGAGCACGGAAAAAGACCTATCCAAGTGGATAGATCTTTTTTTCTTACAATTTACCTGCTACTGCATCCAGGAGTTCTTGGATTTTCGCTTGGTTGCTTCCTCCTGCCATGGCCATGTCTGGTTTACCACCACCACGTCCATCGACGATTGGAGCCAATTCTTTAACCAAGTTACCCGCGTGAATGTCTTTGGCCTTACTTGCTACAAGGACATTAACTTTGTCACCGATAGCTGCAACTAGGACAAGCACGTCAGAGTAGTCTTTTTGTTTCCAGTTATCTGCAAAGGTACGAAGGGCACCTGCGTCTGATACAGAAACTTGGCTTGCAATATACCGGTGGCCCTTGACTTTCTTCACATCTTTGAAGACATCGCCTGCCGCTGCTGCTGCCGCTTTTTCCTTCAATTCAGCATTTTCTTTTTGCAATTGACGGAGTTGCTCTTGAAGTCCTTCAACCTTGTGAGGCACTTCCTTGAGTTGAGGTGCTTTCAAGGTTGCTGCTACTGCTTTAAGGGCATCTTCTTGTTCACGGTAGGCTTCAAAGGCTTCCTTACCAGTCACAGCCAAGATACGACGAGTTCCTGATCCAATCCCTTCTTCTTTAACAATCTTGAAGAGACCAATCTCAGAAGTGTTGCCAACATGGGTACCACCACAGAGTTCCACTGAGTAGTCGCCGATGGTCACAACGCGGACTTCCTTACCATACTTCTCACCAAAGAGGGCCATAGCTCCCATTTCTTTAGCAGTGTCAATATCTGTCTCAACAGTTTCCACTGCAATTGCTTCCCAAATTTTCTCATTGACCTGCTGTTCAATAGCACGCAATTCTTCAGGAGTTACGGCTTGGAAGTGCGTAAAGTCAAAGCGAAGGAATTCTACTTCGTTCAGAGATCCTGCTTGTGTCGCATGGTTTCCAAGGATATTGTGAAGGGCTGCATGGAGCAAGTGAGTTGCTGTATGGTTTTTCATGACACAGTGACGACGATTGGTATCGATGGCCAAGGTGTATTCTTGGTTCAAAGCAAGCGGTGCAAGAACTTCAACCGTATGAAGAGCTTGTCCGTTTGGCGCTTTTTGAACGTCTGTCACAGTAGCCACAACGTTTCCAGTAGCGTCCAAGATTTGACCATGGTCAGCTACTTGTCCACCCATTTCAGCGTAGAATGGTGTCTCTGCAAAGATAAGAGAGGCAGTTCCTTCAGAAACAGCTTCAACTTCAGCATTGTCCGCTACGATAGCCACCAACTTAGAAGGCAATTGGCTGGCATTGTAGTTGAAGACACTTTCCACTGTAATGTTTTGAAGGGTTTCATTTTGCATTCCCATTGAGCCACCTTTGACAGCTGACGCACGCGCACGTTCTTGCTGCTCTTTCATGGCTGCTTCAAAACCTTCACGGTCTACAGTCATACCAGCTTCTTCAGCGATTTCTTCAGTCAATTCTACTGGGAATCCGTATGTATCGTAGAGTTTGAAAACATCTGAACCAGCAATGACAGATTGACCTTTTTCTTTCAAGTCAGCAACGATGCCTTGGGCAAAGTGTTGACCTGAGTGAAGGGTACGAGCAAATGACTCTTCTTCGCTCTTAACGATTTTTTCGATAAAGTCACGTTTTTCAAGCACTTCTGGGTAGTAGCTTTCCATGATTTTTCCAACAGTTGGAACGAGTTTGTAAAGGAAAGGCTCGTTGATGCCCAATTTTTGACCGTGCATAGACGCGCGACGGAGGAGACGACGAAGGACATAGCCACGGCCTTCATTTCCTGGAAGAGCTCCATCACCAATAGCAAAGGAAAGCGAACGAATATGGTCAGCAATGACCTTAAAGCTCATATTGTCGCCATCTTGGTCATAGACCTTGCCAGACAGCTTCTCTACTTCACGAATGATTGGCATGAAGAGGTCTGTTTCAAAGTTTGTCTTAGCTCCTTGGATGACCGCTACCAAACGCTCCAAACCAGCGCCCGTATCAATGTTCTTGTGTGGCAATTCCTTGTATTCGATACGAGGAACAGCAGGATCCGCGTTAAACTGCGACAAGACAATGTTCCAGATTTCGATGTAACGGTCATTTTCAATATCTTCTGCAAGAAGGCGGATTCCAATATTTTCTGGGTCAAATGCTTCTCCGCGGTCAAAGAAGATTTCAGTATCAGGTCCAGAAGGTCCAGCACCGATTTCCCAGAAGTTGTCCTCGATTGGGATCAAGTGACTTGGATCCACTCCTACTTCAATCCAACGGTTGTAAGAGTCTTTATCGTCTGGATAGTAAGTCATATATAGTTTATCTTTCGGGAAGTCAAACCATTCCGGACTTGTCAAAAGCTCATATGCCCAAGTGATGGCTTCATCACGGAAGTAATCCCCGATAGAGAAATTCCCCAACATTTCAAACATAGTATGGTGGCGAGCTGTTTTTCCGACATTTTCGATGTCGTTAGTACGAATGGCTTTTTGTGCATTGGTAATCCGTGGATTTTCAGGCTTGATAGTTCCGTCAAAATATTTCTTAAGAGTTGCCACACCTGAGTTGATCCACAAAAGAGTTGGGTCATTTACAGGAACCAAGCTGACTGATGGTTCTACAGAGTGGCCTTTGCTTGCCCAAAAGTCTAACCACATTTGACGAATTTGAGCACTTGACATTTGTTTCATTTATTTTTCTCCTTAAATCTTTTCAATATTTTTCCTATGATGATGAACTTTCCAGCATCTCGACATAGTCAATAGCCACACAGAGGGAAATGACTAGATCTGCATAAGAGTCCTCAAGGACAGTTACAGTGTAAGTCGAGGTCAAATGGAAAATCTCTTTCTTAATCTCAGCGACAAGTTGATCACGATCATCCAACAATTTGAAATTTAAATCCCAGATGTTGCCTTCAATTCGAAGCCCTAATCTATCAAACTCATACTTATCACGCAAGAAGGTCAACTTCTTCCGAATGAAGAAATTCGAACCGTCACGTAGCTGAATATTAAAGCGAGGAAGCAAGGTGAAAATTTCTTTACTGATTTCACTGACTTGCTCCCCATGGGCGTCATAGATGGTAAAGGTCTTAGGAATTTTGAAAAAAGATCCCTCCACCTGATAGTTTATTACTCCTCTATCATCTTTGATATCGAAGCGTTCGCCTCCAAAACGAAACTTTTGTTTCACAAGAAATGTCTTCATAAACACCACCAAAAATCAAAAGACAAGTCCATATCACGAAGGGCGAAAAACCGCGGTACCACCTTCATTCAATGAACTTGTCATTCTCATTTCATATTCAATTTTGCAGGATGAGTAGCATGATTTTTCGTCTCAGATGGCTTGCAGCACCGCCAATTCTCTGTACTAAGAACTTGAAAAATCAATTCTCACCATTTCATTATACTTGCTTATGCTTTCTTCGTCAACTTATTTTGATGAAGAAGACGAAGTATTTGTTTGGGTGTATTGAGAAAAGAGATTTTGGAAAGCAGCATCTTTAACTTTGATGTTTGCATCTTTCAATTCTTTTGCTACAACACTTTGGATGAAGCTTGTATTGTTTTGCTTAGCGGTTAAGATAACTTGCTTCAATTTGTCTTTATAATCTTCCCACTTAGAAGACTTCTCAGTCTTGCTGACCAACTTAACGATATAATAGCTTGCTTGTCCTTGATTGCTACGAACAGTTACAAGATCTGAAACTGCATTAGCTTCTAATCCAAAAGCTGCTTTTTTCACAGCATCTGGTACATTAGTAGCTGCAGAGTCAAACTTGATTTCGCCACCTTTATCTTTGGTATCGCCATCTGTTGAATTGTCTTTAGCCAACTGTGCGAAATCAGCCCCTTCAGCTTTAGCAGCTGCTAACACTTCCTTAGCCTTATCTTCACTGTCAACCTTGATAATTTGCGCAGTTACCTCTGGTGTATAAGATTCATAGGCAGCTTTATAATTTTCATCAGTAAGCTCTTTTTCTGCAGCTTTCTTAACAGCGTACTCTACAAGCTTATTGGTTCTAATTTGTTCACGATAAGCATCTTCTGTCAAACCTGCTTGAGCCAAGACACGAGCAAAATTATCTCCATAAGCTTTTGAGCTCTTTTCATAAGCTTCTTCGACTTCTTTATCAGTCACTTTCTTGCCGTATTGTTTTTCAAATACTTCTTTAATTGTTAAATTCAACAAAACTTGCTGAGCAGAAGGGTTGCTTTTTACTTTATCATAAAACTCAGATACTGTAATAGTATCGCCCTTCATAGTAATAATGTCCTTGTCAGAACCTGATGTTTTTCCACAAGCTGCTAAAACAGCTACTGACAAAAGGGTTACTGCCCCAGCGACAATTTTTTTCTTCATTTTAATGAAAACTCCTTTGTAAAATGTTAGACTTGAAACAATTCATTCCATTGTCTCTATTCTTGATTGAGTTACTGCGTTCTTTATTCTTTAAAAATGAATTGCACAGCTTGGTTTACTCACTTTTCCTATTGTACCACAAATTAAATTTGATGGCTTAAATTTTTCTAAAAATTAGATAAAATCCTATAAATCTACAGCTTATTTTGATTTTCTAAGCATTAGAAGACCATCTCCTAACGGTAATAGGCTAGCAGTCAGATCAGGGCTGTCCAAAGTTGCATCAAAAAGACTATGTAGACCCCGGTAAATAGCCCGTTGGCCGCGTTTAATTTCTTCAAAAGGCTTAGCAACGTCTCCTCCTTGGAAGACATCATCAATGAGGACCAGACCGCCAGGATTGAGGCGCTTGAGGACCTGAGGCAAAAAGACCACATACTTGGACTTGGCAGAGTCCATAAAGACAAGGTCGTAGGAATCCTCTAGTGTCTCAAGCAGATCCATCGCATCACCTTCCAGCAAGGTGATCTGCTGACGGCTATCATACTTAGCAAAATTAGCCTTGGCTAGCTCAATCATCTCTGGATTACGATCAATTGTCGTAATCTGAGCTTGAGGTGCATGCTCCGCCATCAAAAGGGCAGAAAATCCAATAGCCGTCCCGATTTCTAAAATCTTCTCTGGCTGGAGACTTTCGAGAAGCAGGCGAAAGTAAGCCACTGTCTCATGGGGAATCACGGGTACATTTTCGGCTTTAGCAAAATCCTCAAGCTCCTTGAGTCCACCAGTGACCGGCTGGAGTCTCTGTCTCATAAAGTCTACAATTTCTTCCTTGACCACTGGCCGACGCATATTGGGATTAGAGTTTTGGTTATAAGTATCGACCATCTTATGCTAATCCCAACTTTTCTACTAAGGCTTCAAATTCATCCAATCGACGTTCGAAGACTGCAAAGGCAGCGTTCAGGTAGTCTTCTTTTTCCATATCCACACCTGCTTTTTTGATGACATTGAGCGGATAGTCAGAGTTCCCAGCTTTGAGATAGTCCAGATACTTGTCCTTGTCTTCCTGACTACCATGGACAATCTTTTCAGCCAAGGCTGAAGCTGCTGCAAATCCTGTCGAGTATTGGAAAACATAATAATTATAGTAGAAATGTGGAATCCGAGCCCATTCGTACTGAATCTGTGGATTGTCTTCTTTTTTCAGTCCATAGTATTTCTCGTTTAAGTCTGCATAGAGCTCATTGAGAAACTCGCTGGTCAAAACTTGCCCTTCTTGGTCAGCTTTGTGGATAGCATGCTCAAATTCAGCAAACTGAGTTTGACGGAAGACCGTACCTCTAAAGCCATCCAAGAAGTGATTAAGAATCGCAAAGCGGGTTGCATCGTCTTCCACTTCTTCCAAGAGCTTCTCTGTCAGGATATTTTCATTGGTCGTTGAAGCAATCTCAGCTAAGAAGATAGAATAGTCTCCGTAAACATAAGGCTGGGTCTCACGAGTATAGCTGGAGTGCATACTGTGGCCTGTCTCGTGCACCAAGGTAAAGAGATTATCTAGTGTATCCTGCCAGTTGAGCAACATAAAGGCATTGGTATCATAAGAGCCACCTGAGTATGCTCCTGAGCGCTTACCTTGATTTTCATAAACATCAATCCAGCGCTCTGAGAAGGCTGTCTTCACTCGACTCAAATAATCCTCACCCAAAATTGCCAAGACTTCCTGAGACTTAGCCAAGGCTTCTTCATAAGTGAACTTGTAATCTGTTTCTGATAAAGGTGTGTACAAATCGTACATCTTCAAATCAGAAATACCCAAAATCTTTGCTCGCAAGTCAATATAACGTTGTAACAGAGGAAGGTGTTTGTCTACAGCAGAAACCAAGCTATCATATACACTTTCCGGGATAAAGTTAGCCGATAAAGCAGCCTCACGGGCAGATGAGAACTTGCGGACTTTCGCATTGTAATTTTGAACCTTAACATTTGTCTGCAAGGTCTTAGCATAAGTATGCTGATACTGCTCATAAACGCTATAAAGAGCTTCATAAGCTTCCTTACGAACTTCCCGATTTTTAGACTCTACTAAAGAAATATAGTTTCCATGTGTCAACTGGACTTCTTCGCCCTTTTCATTGTGAACTACTGGAAAGACGATATCCGCATTGTCCAAAATAGCAAAGGTTTCACTGGCAGCACCAAAGATTTCTCCAGCACCAGCCAACAACTCCTCTTCACGCTGGGTCAGGATGTGTTCCTTCTTCTGCAAAAGCTTATCAAAATAATGTTGATAGGTTTGTAGTTCAAGTTTTTCAGCCAAAAAAGCTTGGTATTGGTCTTCTGTAATTTCCATGAATTCTGGCTCATAGAAAGCAAAAGTTTGGCCAAACTCACTGTAAATTGTCATTCCTTTAGCTTGGTATTCCTGATATTTTGCCACACGAGTATCCTGGTCATTCTTCATGTGAGCATAGGAATAAAGTTTCTCAATACGGCGCATCAAGTCTAATTGAATTTCCGTTGTTGTCAAAAGACTTTCTGCCGAATCCAGCAGATGCCCTGCTAGATTGCTTGCATTTTTTAATTCTTCAGAAACCTGTGCAAGTTCAGTCTCAAAGGCTTCATCTGTAGGGAAAATCGTACTTAAATCCCAAGTATATTTTTCTTCAATTTCATTTCTTTGTTTAGCCATAAAAAATCCTCCATTCCTTTTATTTTATCACAAATTCCTTGTTTATATAAAACTCAAGTTTGAAAATGACTGTATATTTCAATAGATAAAGCATAAAAAAATCTTTGAGGCTAATTCCTGACCAAGAAAAATAGACAACTGTGCTACACCAAATTTCAGCAAGACTGATCTAAACTTGCGTAAAAAGCTGGCGGGTAGACAATCTGGTACTTTTTATCTGGAGAATGTTGATAATAGCGCTGGAAGTTTTTATAATAAGCAGATAGGTCTTGGGAAATCTGACACAAGGGCTGGTCTGAACGAACCGGGCGCACTTGAGGATAGAATTCTTCTCTAGACATGGTTAAAAGATTTTTTCCTTTTTGATAATAGCTGGCCTGTATTTTCATCCACTTGGGATTTCGATAATAAAGTTGCTGACGGATATAATGGCAAATATCAGAATCTGACTTCACTAAGAAACTACTCATTTCCTGCTTGCTAAAAGGTAATCGTAAGATATCTAATAATTTTCCTCTTTCAAAAGGAAATTCTTTTTCTTTATACTGGAGTTGCCCGTGAAGGTCTTCATGAATCAAATACTTTATCCTCAATATCTTTCTTTCCTCGTCCAATTCCCAGATATGAAAACCCATGTTTTGACTGAAATATAGGAATTGCTTCTGCAAGGGTGTCAGAGTTTGCCTGAGCCAGAGTTTCTTTCCCAGGAGCCAAAGAACTTGATAGCCAGCTTGGCGATATCTATGACTTCGCTCCCAAAGTCTATCTTGGGAAAGACTGCTACACTGAACTTCTAAAGCAAGGCGCTCATCAACTAAGACATCCGCCACCTGCTGCAAGTCTGGCAAAAACACTTCGACATCTACTCTTGTCGCTTGATTGGCCCAACGAAAAAGGGCCGCCTTAAGGTTTAGATGTTCTCTACTTTCATTTTCAACACTATAATGACAGTCTGATAAACGAATATGTGCGAAATGAGGTTGCATGATTTTCCCCTGCTTCAAACGGACAGGCCCTCCACACCCTGGGCAAAAATATTCTCCTTTTGAAACGGATGACTCCTTTAATAGATGAAGAACCTTCCCATCCTTATCACGTGCTGAAAACATGAATACCTCCTAAAACATTTACTTCCTTTATTCGTAAAAGAAAAGAGCTTAATCAAAAGCTCAAAAAATTTTTTTAAAATTAATGTCAACTAAACAACTTCTGGTCTTCTTTTTCGGGTACCTTTAAAAACCAAGCTAAAACTATTACCAAGACCATTAAACCTGCTAGAAAGAAGCTCATCATCTCATATCCCGCTGCATCAATAACAGCCCCAGCAAAATGTTGAATAAAAATGGAGCCAAGGCTTCTAACAGTCTGTACTAAGGCAATAGCGGTCACTAAGTACTTAGAGTCCACAATGGCTGAAACAATCTTTAAGGTGACCATAATGAGAAGCATACCTGAAACATGCTTAGAAGCCAAGGTCAAAATGATTTTCGAGGCTAGTCCCAGATTGAGTCCATAAATTGTATATTGGACTAACATAATCAGTAAAGGACACAATAAGAGCTTTTTAGCAGACAGCTTATCCATAAAAAGATAAGAATAAAAGATCAGAGGTGACTCACAGATAACAGAAATTGATACAACTGTTGAGGCCATTCCAACACTCAAACCACTATGTTGCAACATGGCAGGAATATAAGTATGACCTGCATTTCCAACTCCTGAATAAAGAGCAACAATCAGTAAATAGTAGAGATAGGTTTTATTGGTCAAAATCTGACTGATATAAGAGTCTTTCTTGGTTTTTGGGGCTTCATCTGATTTGGGAGATTCAGAGCGGATTTTAATGGAAAGGACACCGACAATTGTAATGATCATTGCTCCGATGAAAGCAATAAAAATAGCCATAGGAGAAACATACTGGTACAGTACACCAGCCAGTTGAGAACCTAAAGCATAGCCAATCGTTCCCCAGATTCGAATTTTTCCATAAGTATAGGGACTTCGTGCAGCAAGTACATCCATAACTGGATTGACACCATTAATCAGCATAACCACCAAACTGTATCCAATAGTTAAGCCTAACAAATCTCTGACTTGCATAAAATAGATTGCAATAAAGATAATGGCTCCAAAGCTAAACAGGGTCACCTTCTTGATACTCAAGCGGTCATTCAAAATTCCCATAACCGGTTGAGCCAGCATCGAAGCAAAAAAAGCGACCGATACGACCACAGATGTCTGACCAGCTGAAAAGCCCAACCCCAACATATAAACTGAAATCAAGCTTGAAAACAAGGCAAAGGATAAAAAATAAAAAGTATAAACCAGGACATAAGCTAGATAGCTATTATAAAACTTTTTAAACATCGTTCTCTCATTCTTTACTAATATTAAATCTTATTAAAAAACATTGGAGTGTATTTCTAACATTACAAAAGGGCTGGGAAATCCCAGCCACTATACATTATCGCCCATTTCGACGCGAATAATTCTGAGAATCATCTTCCAGGTTATCGCGTCCAGCAAGAGGTCGATTCCGTTTTTTTCTTCGACCAGATTCAAGAAAAACAATCGCAAAAAGTACCAAGACTGGAACTAATAAAAGCAATTTGGGATCTAATAAAAGTCCAGATTTTGCCTTATTTGAAGAATTTGCTCCTTGATCATTTTTAGAATCCATAACTGGTGAGTCTCCATCGTCAGCCAGTTCTACTTTCATTCCATCGCTAATTAATGTAGACAGGGTTAAAAGTCCATTATCAACTTCCAAAACGCCATCCTTCACAACTAGCTTTGGATTTGTTCCTTTTTTGACAGTCCCATAAAAATCCTTTTCAAGCTTATAGGTTTTTCCATCAATTTTGTGCTCTCCTGCAGTCAAGAGTTTCTTATATTCGTAATCTGCGTAGGCTTTTTCAATCAAAGCATTTCCAAATGGATGACGATAGTACTCACCATCCTGATCAGACCAATCTCCGACCCCCATAATCACACTGATAATACGTTGTTCACCACGTTTGACAGTTGCAATATAGTTGAAGGCTCCTCTAGGACTGGAACCTGTTTTTAAGCCATCTACTCCTTCCAATCCATACTTGGCTCCTGGAACTGAGTAATTGTAAGTCTCAAAAGTTTCTTCATAAGGTGTTCCTTTTTTGACAGTAACTACTGGCTTGTTTGTATATTTTAGAATACCAGGATATTTCTTAACAAAATTATAAGCAAGGATCGCTAGATCACGAGCTGTTGTCTGGTTGGCCGCATTATTATCATATCGTTGAGGAGTATACAAGCCTTTAAAAGATGAAGCCGCAGCTCCACTCGCATTGTACCAATGTGTATTGGTCATTCCAAGTTCTTTAGCCTTACTATTCATTTGGTCCAAAAAAGCGTCTGGATCATTATTAGATAAGTAATTTGCGATCATAACTGTCGTTGCATTAGAAGAAGGAACGACTGTCATAGTAATCAACTCAGATATTGTATAATCTACACCCGCTACAATTTTGTTATTGGAAATTTCATAAATTCCAGCAATATTCTGGTCTGTCTGGCTAGCTTTGATGATGGTATCTTCTGAAAGCTTTCCTTGCCCCATAGCCTCAAACAAAAGATAAAGTGTCATCAATTTACTCATGCTCGCTGGATCTCGAACTTCATCAATGTTATCCTGCCAAAGGACATCTCCCGTGTTCCCATCTATAATCAGTGAAGATCTGGGACGGTTGATATCTTTTACGTCTGGATAAGCTTTCCGAGTAATATCCATGAGCTCATCTGCACTAACTGTGGCTGCCCCAAATAATAATGTTACCAAGCAAACAAGTGCTAACCATTTCTTCTTCACCAGAAGCCTCCTAATTTTTCATCGTTACTAATTAGTATATCATATTTCCCAAACAAAATAGAAAATATTTTAGAAAATACATCTGAAAAGTAGATATATTTTTTCAAAAAAATCCCACCTGATAAACAGGCAGGAATTTTTAGTTATCTAATAGGCTAAGTGCTTCTGCATCTGCAATAATCGTAACATCCTCATGTCTCTGGAGTACGCTGGCTGGCAACTCCTCAGTAACAGGTCCTGCTACTGTTCCAGCAATTGCCTGAGCTTTTCCTTTCCCATAAGCAAACAAGACAATTGACTTGGCAGCCATAATATTTGCAATCCCCATGGAAATTGCCTGGGTCGGAACTTGGTCGATTGTTTCAAAGAAACGAGCATTTGCCTCGATTGTGGATGGAGTCAAATCAACCAGGTGGGTTTGACTCTCAAAACTTGTTCCTGGCTCATTAAAACCAATGTGACCATTAGTTCCAATTCCTAAAATTTGGAAATCTACTGGATTCTCCGCTAAAATTCTGTTGTAAGCTGCTGTCTCTTCTTCAGCATCCTCAGCTTTGCCATTTGGTAAAAAACTCTTTTTAAAAGGTTTATGAGAAAAAAGGTTTTCATTCATAAAGTAATGGTAAGATTGGGGATCATCAGCCTCTAAGCCAACATACTCATCTAGATTTACACTGACTAAATCAGAGAGATCAATATCGCTTTCAATTAATTCCTTATAGAAACTAAGCGGACTACTACCAGTAGCTAAACCAAGTGTTTTAGCGCCTTCTGCTAGCTTGCTTCTTAAGATTTCTACTGCTACTTTCCCGCCTTCATTTTGGTCAGCTACTTGAATAATTTTCATCAGAATCCTCCTGAACTTTTCTCTAATATTATTATATGGTATAGACCAATTTTTGTCAAGATAGAAATTTTCATATTTTAAATTTTGCCAGCAAAGAAAGATAAAATCGTGATATAATATAAGAATGTTACTGTATTTATTACTTTTATTTTTACTGGGTGTTGTCTTTCTCGTACTCAGCCTATTTTTTAGAGCCATCAAAACATTAAGAATGATTGCTCTTTGTATTGGGATTTTACTAACTAGCCTTCCGATTTTATGTTGTGCTTACTTTTTATGGATTATATGGACTGTTTAAGGAGAAATAATGAACACTGCCGATTTTGACTTTCACTTACCAGAGGAGCTTATCGCCCAAACTCCTCTTGAAAAACGCGATGCCTCCCGTTTATTGATTGTAGACCGATCAAGCGGAGAATTTTCTGACCAGCATTTTGACTCAATTATTGATCAACTTCAGCCTGGCGACGCCCTTGTCATGAATAACACTCGGGTCCTGCCTGCTCGTCTCTACGGTGAGAAACCTGGGACTGGTGGTCACGTTGAACTCTTACTTTTAAAGAACATTGAGGGAGATCATTGGGAGGTCTTAGCAAAACCAGCTAAACGTCTGAAAGTTGGTGCTCAAGTTTCCTTTGGGGATGGTCGACTGACAGCTACAGTTGTAGAAGAACTAGAACACGGTGGACGGATTGTCCGCTTTGACTATCAAGGGATCTTCTTAGAAGTGCTAGAGAGCTTGGGTGAAATGCCCCTGCCTCCTTATATCCATGAAAAATTAGCAGATCGCGAACGTTATCAAACTGTCTATGCTAAAGAGAATGGCTCTGCTGCTGCCCCAACAGCTGGACTTCATTTCACCAAAGAACTGCTTGCACAAATTGAAGCCAAGGGAGTTAAGTTGGTTTATCTGACCCTTCACGTTGGACTTGGCACCTTCCGACCAGTTTCTGTTGACAATTTAGATGACCACGAAATGCATTCTGAATTTTACACTTTGTCTGAAGAAGCTGCCGCTACCCTCCGTGAGGTTAAGGCAAATGGTCACCGTGTTATCGCTGTCGGAACAACTTCAATCCGAACTCTAGAAACCATCGGAAATAAGTTCCAAGGCGACATTCAAGCTGATTCTGGGTGGACCAATATTTTTATCAAACCAGGCTACCAGTGGCAAATTGTTGACGCCTTTTCAACCAATTTCCACTTACCTAAATCAACTTTAGTTATGCTAGTCTCAGCCTTTGCTGGACGAGACCTAACCTTAAAGGCTTATGAACACGCTATTGCTGAGCGTTACCGCTTCTTCAGTTTTGGAGACGCTATGTTTATCAAATAGTAGGTAATTTTATGAACAAAATAGAAAGTAGACATCGTTTAATTCGTTCCCTGATTATGGAGAAAAAAGTCCATACTCAACAAGAACTTCAGGAACTCCTTGAAGCCAACGGCGTTATTGTTACCCAATCAACCTTGTCTCGTGATATGAAGGCCCTCAACCTGGTCAAGGTCACTGAGAACAATATTTCTTACTATGTTATAAATAGTATTGCTCCTTCCCGCTGGGAGAAGCGCCTGCGTTTTTATATGGAAGATGCCCTCATCATGCTACGACCGGTTCAGAATCAAGTGGTCATGAAAACTCTCCCCGGACTAGCCCAGTCTTTTGGCGCGATTCTGGATGCACTGGAATTACCTCAAATCGTTGCAACTGTCTGTGGAGATGATGTCTGTTTGATCATCTGCGAAGACAATTCATCTGCCATTGAATGTTTTGATAAGCTTAAAGAATTTGCCCCACCATTTTTCTTTAGTAAATAAGCAAAAGGAGTTGAAAATTTCAACTCCTTTTTATTTTTATTCTCCAGCCAAACGGAAGATCGTTTCCTCATAGATATCCATCGCTCGGTAAAGATCATCTAGTTTAGCTCGTTCATTAGCCTGATGTTCCGTCTGCTCAGCACCAGGGAAAAGAGCACCAAAGGCAACACAGTTTGGCATGGTACGAGCAAAGGTTGCTCCTCCTGATGACATAGCTGCACTATCGTCACCAGTTTTTTCTTGATAAATACTCATCAAAGTACTGACCAACTCACTATCTTTTGGTACATATAAAGGTGCTAGATAATCAAACTCCTCATAAGCCAAGCAATAATCAGATGCCTTGTTGGTCAATGTTTGAACTAATTTTTCTTTGTCTGCTAAAACAGGTATTCGAATATCAATTCGGATTTCAGATTCTTCGGCACCGACTGTCAATCCGGCAATATTAAAGGATAAACTTCCGGATGGTTCATCCGAAACTGGTCCAAATAAGTGGGCTCCTGTTGCATCTTCTCCTACCGCTTCAGCAATAAAAGCTAAAGTAGGATGGGGAGCAAGAACTTGGAGTACTTTAGCCAGTCGAACAATTGCATTGACTCCCTCAGCAGCATCTTTAGCATGTTTTGGAACACCAAGGACCGTCACCTGATTAGCCGATACTTCGTAATCAAAGCCTGTCGCTCTTAGACCCGCAATTACTTTCTCTAAGAAAGGGCCTTGGTAACTAGCTTTAGCTGGTACAACATTAAAAGCATCACCAGCTTCAAGTTTGATAAAATCGGACCCGGGTCCATGCAACTTGACCTGTAAAAGCCCCTTTTCAGCATAGGTCAATGGGAAGGATGAATCAGGAGCGAAACCAAGAGTCGCCCTTTCTTCCAATTCATTGTATCTACCCATGCAACGCCAGAGTGTCTCCTCATCTGTCCCGAAAATAAAACGCACTCGTTTTTTAAAGCGAACACCACTATTTAGCAATGCTTTAACAGCATACAAAGCTGCCATTGACGGTCCTTTATCATCCTGAACACCGCGTCCAAAGAGATAGCCATCTTTTTCAGTTGCCACAAACGGCGGTGTTTGCCAATCTGCTTCTTCACCTGATGGAACAACATCCAAATGACAGAGAACGGCCAGGAGTTCTTCTCCCTGACCGATTTCTGCATATCCATAATAACCTTTAGGATCGAGATAGGTTGTAAAGCCTATTCCTCGACAAATTTCTAAAGTTTTTTCTAGGACATCTTGAATAGCTTGTCCAAAAGGTGTTCCATTTTCATTTTCATTAAGAACAGATGGGTAGGAAATAAGAGTTTTCAAAGATTCGAGAAATTCTTTTTTTACTTGTTCTGTTAGATAATTTTTCATGGAAGCACCTCACATCTCTTAACCAATAGCTGGAATGAAGGTACCCAAGAGAAGCAACAAAATGCTGACAACGATAATGGCTACAATCAATTTACCAATGAATTTCCACCAAGTACCAAGGCTGATACGTCCAAGGGCAAGAGCTCCCATAACGATACCTGAAGTTGGTGCTACCAAGTTAAGAACACCTGAAGCAGATTGGTAAGCAGTGATAATCAAGCTTCCTTTAACATTGACAAACTCTCCTAAAGGCGCCATGATACCCATTGTTGCACTGGCAAGACCAGATGAAGATGGGATTAAGAATGACATTGGCAAGTAGAAAATGTAAGTCAAGATAATGAATAGTTGAGATGACAGACCCTTAAGTCCTTGTTCACCCCAGTGAAGGATAGTCGCAGTAATCATACCATCGTTCATGATAACTTGGATACCACGCGCGATCGCAACGATAAGGGCAACACTGAGCAAGTCTGCAGCACCATTCATGAAAGCTGAGATAATCTTGTCTTCTTTAAGACCATAAACGATACCAATCAAGATACCCATAAAGGCAAAGAGCATTGCGCCTTCTGGGAAGTACCAAGTACCTAAAGCCCCAGTTGAAGAACCAATAATTTTACCAATTACAGGAAGACCTGTTAACCAAGAATTAAAGTTTTCAAAAAGATTGATATGAAGGTCTGTCCAAGGGATAAAGCTGGCAACCATGATAACAAATGTTGCAATGAAGAGATATAAAACATGTTTTTGTTTCTTACTCAAGACAGAAGGTGCATCATCGTTATCCGTTACATTGAAGTGTTTCAAATCTTCTTCTCTTTGGCTATATACCAAAGATTTGGTAGGATCTTTTTGAATCTTATCCGCATAACGATAAACAAAGTAAGTGCTCATTGCAACCATTACAAACCAGAAGATAAGACGTAGCACAATACCATCTGCTGTCGGCACGCCTGCTGTATCCGAAGCGATAACTGTTGCAAATGGATTTAGAGTGGATGCCAAACATCCAATTTGAGATCCAAGTAAGATAATGGCTACGGCTGTAATACTATCAAAACCAACCGCCATCATAACAGGAACAAGAAGTGGGTAGAAAGCCATGGTTTCTTCACCCATACCATAAGTTGTACCGCCAAGGGCAAACAGAGGCATGAGGATGACAATCAACATTTTTTCACGGCCTTTGTACTTCTTCACGATAGAAGCAATCCCTACATCTAAGGTTCCAGTTTCATTAACAACACCAAGGAAACCACCTACCATCAGGATAAAGAAGGAAACGTCAATCGCTGCCTTTGTAGGTTCGTGTCCAAGCATCGCACGAATCGGTGCCATGAGAACATCCCAAATCCCTTGAGGGTTAGAAGCAACCTCTTTATATGTTCCAGCAATCAGGTTTCCTTCTTTGTTGACATCATACTGACCAGCCGGAATAATCCAAGTTAGTGCTGCCATAACAGCAATGATAATAATCAACACGGTATAGGAAGAAGGCATCCTAAACCCTTTTTTTGTTTCTTCACTCATTGTTTTCTCCTCCTAAAATCTAACAAAGTGCAAAAAACCAGGCTCTCTTCTTGAATAAATATCCAAGAAAATGTTTATTTATCACCAATATTTTATCATATTGACATGGAAAATACCAGTGTTTTTTAGAGCAAATCTTTTAAACTAGTCTATAGTTCAAAATCTATTTCAGTCTTTTTGAATAATTGTTCCGCTTTCAGACTCAATCAAAGCACCCAGATTTTCTAGTGAAGTAATAACCGCTTTACCCTCTGGACGACCGTTAACGAAGGCAATAGCTGCTTCAACTTTTGGAAGCATACTTCCTGGAGCAAATTGATCTTGTTTGATATATTCTTCCAACTGAGCAACATTCACATGTTCTAATTTTTCTTGATCAGGTTTATTGTAGTTTACAAAGACATAGTCTACTCCTGTCAACACGATGAAGAGGTCAGCTTCAACTAACTCAGCCAAACGTTGAGATGCAAAGTCTTTATCGATAACAGCTTCAACTCCTGAAAGATGACCGTTATCTTCCTTAATGACAGGAATACCGCCACCACCAGCAGCTACAACTACTTGGCCGTCATTTAAAAGAGTACGAATTGTGTCGATTTCCTTAATGTCAACCGGTTTTGGTGAAGCAACGACTTTACGCCAGCCACGTCCAGCGTCTTCTTTGAAAGTTGCTCCGCTCTTTTCAGCTTCTGCTTTTGCTTCTTCTTCTGAATAGAAAGGTCCGATTGGTTTGCTGAGGTTAACAAAAGCTGGGTCGTTCTTATCTACAACCACTTGTGTTACAACTGAAGCAACGTTTTTGTCAATTCCTTCATCCAAGAGAGCGTTTTGCAAAGCATTTTGCAACCAGTAGCCAATGCTTCCTTCTGTCATGGCTACGAGAGAGTCGAGTGGAAAAGCAGGATTCTTTTCAGAATCAGCTGCTAAATGTTGTAACAAGAGATTTCCTACTTGAGGACCATTCCCGTGAGTAATGATAAGGTCATCTCCATTTTTAATCAGTTTCACCAAATGCTTGGCAGTTTCAACTAGGGCTTCCTGCTGGGCTTTTGCTGACGGATCAGATGAAAGGATGGCATTTCCTCCCAAGGCTACAACGATTTTACGATTTGCCATATAATTCTCCTTCAACGCAAAGTAAATGCGTTTTAATTTTGATTACAATAATGTCCTCCAGTTTATTTTTCAATTTAGAAAGACAAACTGTTTGACTATTAAAAATGAGGGCGGACTAAAGCTATTAGTCGCAGCCCTCATAGCTGTTGGTATTACAGTTTAATTGTTTTTAAGGTTATACTTTTGGAATGTAAAGATTACCTAAAGTTGCAGCCATAACTGCTTTAATTGTATGCATACGGTTTTCTGCTTGGTCGAAATGACGAGCATATTTACTGCGGAATACTTCGTCAGTTACTTCCATTTCTTCTACGCCAAATTTTTCAGCAACATCCTTACCATAAACAGTATTTGTGTCATGGAAAGCAGGCAAGCAGTGCAAGAAAATCAAGTCTTCGTTATCAGCTTTCTTAACCAAATCCATGTTTACTTGGTATGGTTTCAAAAGAGCGACACGTTCTGCAAATTTGTCTTCTTCACCCATTGATACCCAAACGTCAGTGTAAAGTACATCAGCACCTTTCACAGCTTCGTCAGCATCTTCAGTGATTAAGATGTGAGCGCCACTTTCTTTCGCAAATCCTTCTGCCAATTCAACAATTTCTTTTTCTGGGAAGAGTTCTTTTGGAGAGAAGATGTGAACATTAACACCAAGAATTGCACCAGTCACTAGTAAGCTATTAGCAACGTTGTTACGTCCATCACCACAGTATACCAATGTCAAGCCTTCTAGGCGACCAAAGTTTTCTTGAACTGTCAAGTAGTCAGCTAACATTTGAGTTGGGTGCCATTCGTCAGTCAAACCATTCCAAACTGGAACACCTGAGAATTCTGCCAATTCTTCTACCATACGTTGGCTGAAACCACGGAATTCAATACCATCAAACATACGGCCCAAAACTTTAGCTGTATCTTCAGTTGATTCTTTTTTACCAAGCTGAATATCATTAGCACCAAGATATTCTGGATGTGCGCCAAGGTCGATAGCTGCTGTAGTAAAGGCTGCACGCGTACGAGTAGATGTTTTTTCAAACAAGAGAGCAATATTTTTACCAGCAAGGTAACGATGCTCAATGTTACGTTTTTTCAAATCTTTCAAATGAGCTGAAAGACCAATAAGGTATTCTAACTCTGCACGGGTAAAGTCTTTTTCTGCAAGGAAGCTACGTCCTTGGAATACTGAATTTGTCATTCTTTTATTTCCTCTTTCTATCTATTAGAATTTCTTAAGATATTGAACGTTTAGATTTCTTCACGTTCGAATGGCATTGACATACAACGAGGTCCACCACGACCGCGAACCAATTCACTTCCGCGGATCTTAATCAAACGTAAGCCGTATTCTTCTAATTTCTTATTAGTAACTGTATTGCGGTCATATACAACAACAACACCTGGAGCGATTGTAAGTGTGTTTGAACCATCGTTCCATTGTTCACGTGCTGCAGCAACAGCGTTGCCATCTCCACATGGAATCAATGTTACTTTTTCAACACCAAGGTTTTCAGCAAGAAGTTCTGCCAAATCTCCTTTTTCTTCAACAATCTTCAATTGTTCGTTTTCATAAGTTACTGTGAAGACGCGAAGATTGCCTTGGATTTCTGGGTGAATAGTAAATTTATCGTAGTCTACCATTGTGAAGACTGTATCCAAGTGCATGAATTTACGGTTATTAGCAAATTCGAAAGCCAATACTTTCTTGAAGCCAACGTTTTTCTTGAAGATGTTTACCAACAATTTTTCAATTGATGCAGCATCAGTACGTTGTGAGATACCAACTGCCAATACATCTTTAGAAAGAACCAACTCATCTCCACCTTCGATACGAGTATCTTCTTCGCGATTATAAACAAGTTCAACATTTCCACCGTAAACTGGGTGGTATTTGAAGATATATTTACCATACAAAGTTTCGCGGTTACGTGTATCTGCATACATGTGGTTAAGTGATACTGCATTACCGATTGTAGCAAATGGGTCACGTGTGAAGTAAAGGTTTGGCATTGGATCAATAGCGAATGGATAATCTGATTCTACCAAGTCAGTCAAGCCTTTTGCTGCTTCTGGAATTTCTGGTAATTCAGCTTTTTGTACACCAGCCATTGTTTTTTCAACCAATTCTTGGTTATCTTTAATACCTTGAAGCAACTCACGAATAGCCACTTTAGTTTGGCGTCCGCGGATATTTGCTTCATCAAGATATTCTTCGATAAATTGGTCACGAATTTCTGGTGAAGTCAAAGACTCAGCAGCCAGTTTTTCTAGATATAGCACTTCAATACCTTCATTGCGAAGCGCTTGAGCAAAGTTGTCGTGTTCTTTTTGTGCATCTTCCAAAAACGGAATATCATCAAAGAGCAGACGTTCAAGATAGTCTGGCATCAAGTTTTCCAACTCTTTACCAGGTCTATGTAACATAACTTTTTTCAGTTTTCCAATTTCTGAGAAAACATGAATTGGATGTGTAGACATCTACTTTCCTCCTTATTCTTTGCGGTTTAGGTTTTCCTAAGCCCGTTTACATATATTATTCTATCATTTTTTGAAAACACTTACACAAAAAAACTGACACTCTCTATGCCAAATTTTTATCACTTTTAGATTTTTTTTAGATATTTTTATGTTTTGAAGCGTTTTCTTTGCATATTTTGTATATTTTATGATTTTTGCGAATATTTATTTTTTTGATAAAATCTTTGTTTTTGCTAAAAAAGAAAGTCGGTCCAGTAGACTAACTTTCTTTGAAATATTTCATAAAATATTCTCTATCAGTAAAAACCAACTGTTTGTGCTCATAGCTGATACGTCCTTCTTCTCTCAACCTTTTGAGAACCTGGTTAACTGTTTCACGGGTTGTAGCTCCTAGTTTAGCCAACTCCTTCATACTAATTGGAAATGGCAAAACATCCCCTGTTTTGCATAAATCCATACATAAGATCGAAAGGGACTGAACAACTCTGTCTGTTGCACTGACCGCAACAACATTTCGCAAGCGTAATTCTTGAAACTCCAAGATTCTGGATAGTTTCTGCGTAATAAACAACAGCTGATTCACATTTTTCTTAGAAAAATCTTCAAATAATTTCATAGGAATACTAAAATATTCCACCTGTGTCACAGCACTTGCAGTATAATGATAGCGCTCATCAAAGAAGATGCCACCATAAGGGAAAACATTCCCCTTTTTTATATAATCAGTATAAGAAAAAGTATCGGTAGCATCATACTGTTCTATTCGAGCATATCCTTGATAGAGAAGGAAAAGGCGATCACGCCGATCTCCAGAAAAAAAGATAATTTGACCTTTCGAAACCTTATGAAATTGAATTTCAATGGCTAATTTATCAAAAGACTCTACTGGAAAATTCTCAAATGCAGGATGCTGGCGGATAAACTGATAATGTTCCTTATTAATCATAATAACCCTTTTTTATTTGATAATGACAGTATATCATAAATACGCTTACAAATAAAGATATATCTATGTATTCTGCTTACAAACAGAAGATAGCAATTACAAACAATAAAAATCCTATTCCAACAAAAAGATAAGCCAGTTTTCTATTCAGGGGTCGTCTGTTTTCTTGTACTTTTTTAGGCAAATAATTTCCTATAATCAGTAAAACGAAAGCAACTATAATAAGTACTATTTTACGAATATTAAAGTTTTCATCTATGCTCCGATAAATTGTAGCCATATACAACAAAACAAAGATGAAGGGAATGAACCAGCGGATGATCTGTTTAAAGTTGCTATTGACTATATCTTTAACCATTGTCGACCAATAAATAATTGCTTCAAGAACCATCATTATAATAGGAAAAATAAAAACTACCAAAAATTTGGGTAAGAAAGCATCAGCCCTCCCAGACAAATCAAAATGAATAGCCATATTTTCTGGCAATCTTTGATAGAAATAGATAGCATATAAAACAGGTAGTAACATAAGAGCAGATGCCAGGATCAATTCTTGTCTGTTATTTTTTTTCATTTCCATTTCCTCCTCCTCCGAGAGATTGGAACCAAACTAAAATTTCCTCAAAAACTGTGATATCTAAACTATAATAAATAAAGTTTTTCTTTTTTTCTTCTAATAATATGCCAGCCTTTTTCAGTTGCGATAAATGGTAGGACACTGTGGCAGGAGTTAACTCAAAAGCTTGAGCTATCTCTCCCGCCGACTTAGGGCCCTGTTTAAGCATTTCTAAAATATTTCTCCGGACTGGATCCGCTAAGGCTTTAAGTGTTTGATTGATTCCCATGATAAGAACCTTCTTTCAGATAACCCTTCATTATTTTCTTGGTCAGATAAGCTAGACCAACTACTTCAACAAAGAATATCGCTTCAACAACTAGAGGTGAAAGCAACTGAATCTGTCCCAATGCAGGAGCTAGATCAATCAAAGCATGGAGTCCTAGAGCAGCTAGAAAATAAATCAGGGACTTTTCTTTGACTGACTTCCAAACCCAAAAGCTTAGTAAGACTTGACAGATTACTGCCACGATACGTTCAAAAACCAAAAGATAGATGCTTCCAGCACTCAGAGACTTAATATAGTCAATCGTTGCTTGAGGAATTTTAGTCACTAACTGCGCATTCCCCTGAGTCACTGCTTGAGCTATAATCCAAAAGTTTAAGAGGCTGACAATGCCAATAAACAGAGCCTCAATACCGCCATGCCCCAAGCCATAAGCCAGGCCATCGCTAACTGTCATCGGGCGCTTCTTTTGTAACAAATAAAAGACGATCCATCGGGCTGTTTCTTCAAAAATAGCTGCCACAGCAACACCATAAAGGACATATAGCCAAGGATTTTCCGTTTGCAAAGCTATACTCCCATCAGCCTGAGGCTGTAAAACAATCCAGTGCAAGATTTTTTCAAGAACTTGGCTCGATAAATAAAAACCAACTCCTCCTAAAAAAAAGACTACTAGAGAAATGTGCTTGCTCTTTTTGAAATAAATAACAGGAACTAAGACTGCCACTAGAATAAGCAACATGGAAATCATAATATGTGTAGTAATCATAGTCATTCTCCCAAACTATTTTGATTATTTTCTAAATAGAATTATACACCTCTATCTTTTAAGCGTCAAGGATATTTCGATGTTTTTCTAAATAGATTCTTTTATGAGTTTTACTTATACTATTTAAAGTATCATTCATTATAAGAAAAAATATGCTCAGATCTGTATCTAAGCATACTTTTAAAATTTTATAATTCATTGTCAATCAATTCTTATTAACCCGATGCCATTCATTGATAACATAGGCTAGTTGTCCCACCTGCTCAATTCCAAGTCCGCTGATTTCATCACTAGATTCAGTACTGCCCCCTAAGTAAGCCGTATAGAGAGCTACAATATAGGGTTTCTCCTCCATAACTAGAGCATCAACATTTAGCGCTTCACGAACATATCCTGGCTTTTGATAAATAGTAATATCGCGTAGATAGCGCTTATAATATTCACCAGGGAAGGATTCGCCAATATAGTAAAGAATATCCTTATATTTCTCTTGATTTTTAGAAAGATATTCTAGTACTTGGATATAATAATCCGTTGTAGTCTTATTATTTTCACGACTAATAGTTTTCAGATCACCCTTGGACTGACCATAACGACTGAACATCTCATAAGCCTTGTCCATCCCGCCCAGACGCTCTGCCAAAGCATAAGCCGGTGTATTTTCAGAATAAACCAAGGAATACTCTTGCATATCAGGAATCGACATAGCTCCATTAAAGGCTGCAACATAATTATCATGCTCTCCTTGATACTCAAAGTGAGTTTGGGTAATATCAAAGCGCTCTTCCATAGACAATTTTCCTTCAGCCACTTCATCTACTACCAACATATTGAGTGGTAGTTTATAAGTTGAGCCAGCTGTCATAGGCTGAGTATCATTCACGGCAAATGTTTGGCCTGTCGTCAAGTCCTTATAAGAAAAGGCAATCTGCGATTGTTCAATTCCCGTTTCTGCTAAATAAGCCTGAACTACCTGAGTCAAATCTAAATTGGCATAGTCATAACGTAAACCTAAAGCATCCATAGTTGGCCCATCCGCCTCCATGACCTTTTGCTTTTCTTCAGGACTTTTTTGAACAAGCTTGGTTTCTTCTGGCTTTTCTATAGCCGCTTCTTTCTCTTTTTGACTCTGATGACTAGCAGAGCTTGTAGCTTCAGCATTCATCCGACTTTGTTTTTCATAGGCCATCTTCCACTCAATAGCAAAGAAGATAAACAAACCGATCAGGCAGAGGCTGGAAATGACAGCAACGGCAATTGTTATATATTTTTTAGACAAATTTTTTCTCCTAATTTTTAGTATTATAAAAAAATATGAGAAAAATAACAAGTCTAAAAGGCAAAAAAGTGACTAAAAAAGCGAATCTAAGTGATTCGCTCCTAGTTTCTATTATTTAGCTGCTGCATAAAGTTCGTTAACTTTATTCCAGTTGATCACTGAGAAGAAAGCTTTGATGTAATCAGGACGAACATTACGGTATTTAACATAGTAAGCATGTTCCCAAACATCCAAGCCCAAGATTGGAGTCTTACCTTCTGAGATTGGAGTATCTTGGTTTGCAGTTGAAACCACTTCTAATTTTCCTTCTTTATTAACAACCAACCAAGCCCAGCCTGATCCAAAACGAGTTGTTGCTGCAGCTGTGAAAGCTGCTTGGAACTCTTCAAATGAACCAAAAGTAGCATCAATGTCAGCTGCCAATTCTGCAGAAGGAGCAGTCTCTTCTGCTGTCATCAATTCCCAGAAAAGAGCGTGGTTAAGGTGTCCACCACCATTGTTGATAACTGCTTGACGGATATCAACTGGAATAGACTCGACATCAGCCAATAATTTTTCTAAATCTTCGCCAATTTCAGGGTGTTTTGCAAGTGCCGCATTGACATTTGTTACATAAGTATTATGGTGCTTGTCATGGTGCAAGTGCATAGTTTCTTCATCGATATATGGCTCCAATGCATCATAAGCGTAAGGAAGATCAGGTAAAATAATTGCCATTTGCAAAACCTCTTTTTCTTTATTTATTATGAAAATGATAACGCAATCATGTTTTTTTTTCAACTATTTTGCTTACAGATTTCCAGTTGCAATCCTAAGCAATGCAAGATCAAATAGATAATCCTTTTCGTAAAGTCCAGATTTAATCTGATAATCTGTTTCAATCAAGCAAGTCATCGTTTTTTTCAAAAAGGATAGATCCAAGGAGCGGGCATCCTTTAAGGCAAACTTGACTTGATAAGGATTGACCTTGCGTCCCAGATAATCAGATAAGTCCGATACAATCTGGCTTTCTGCCCTGCCATTTCCCGACAAAATCTTGACCTGAGTAAAAATACGAAACTGCCCCAACATGATAGCAATCAGTTTGATTTCATCCTCTCCTTGTAGCCTTAGATCACTAACAAGACTTCGAGCTTCATCAACCCTTTGCTTTAGGATTAACTGAGTCAAGTCAAAGATATTATCCTGCAGGGTCTTTGGAATAGCTTCTGTAATATCTTCAAGCTCAATCTGACCATCTGGCTTATATCCCTTTAAAAAAGATAAATTCTTACTAATTTCGCTAAATTGAAACCCCGATTTAATCAAGAGTTGATCAAACACAGTCGGAGCGAACTGAAGATTCTCTGTTTGAGCCACTTTACTAAAATAGGACCTTAAATCCTGTTCTTTCGGCTCTGATGCTTCAAAAATCTCCGCATCTCGTTTTAAAAGCTTAACAATTCTACGTTTGCTATCTAATTTACCTTCTGCAAAAAGAATCAACCTGGTTGTCTCAACCGGATGCTCCAAATACGCCTCAAAAGACTTCAATTCATCATCTGATAAATTTCGCTTTTTAGCAGTTGTGATATCTATAAAATGATCTAGAATAATAATTTTTTCATCTGAGAAAAAAGGAAGACTCACCAAGTCTAATTCCACTTGCTGATAATCCGCTTCCTTCATATCAAATAGCGCATAATTCAAGTCAGCTGCATTAAATTCAATTTGCTTCAACAACTGTTCTTTCAGCAATTCGAACTGTCCCAAATCATCTCCTGTTAACACAGTAAGGGGAGGTAAATTGGATAATTTTATATTTTTGATGGCCTCAATTGCTAACAAGAAATCTTTCTCCTAGTTTGTCTTATTTTGGTTCTCTATATTATACCACACAGCTTAAGATAATGCCTGTCCAATCTCATTCCTAAGTGGCTAGCGAACCGTTTCTATCTGCCAAGAATTCCATCCTTTAAATCGAATAGCACCCTGCTCATCTGTTCGTAAAATCTTAGTTTGAATTTTTTCAAATCTTTCTAAAGTTTCCTGATGCGGATGCTGGTAGCGATTGTTTTTACCAGCTGAAATCAAGGCCAACTTAGGCTTAATATGCTCTAAAAATTCTGGACTAGAAGATCCTTTAGAACCATGATGCCCAGCTTTGAGCACATCTACTCTTAAATCTGGATAGGCTGTCACCATCTGCCCTTCACCTGGAGCTTCTAAATCTCCTGTGAAAAGAAACTTGGTCCGGTAAAATTCACCATACAAGACAATTGAATCATCATTACCTCCATCTCCTTGAGTAAGCGGGTAGAGCACTTCAAGAGCCGAATCAAAAATAGGAAGCCGATCTCCCACCTCAACCACATGAACTTTAGCTTTCATCTTCTTTAACTTATCTACAAAATCAGCTTGAGTCATACTTCCTTTGGAAACATAAATTTCTCGGATAGAAAAGTGCTTAGCTAACTCCAACATATCTCCCATATGGTCTGTATCCGTGTGAGTCAAGACCAATTTATCCAATCGATCCACTCCTCGACTTTTTAGATATGGGATCAAGGTCGTTTCCGCATTACTTTTTTTCACGCGCTCTTGCCAAGCTTCTTTTTTTCCAATCTCCACCCGTCCTCCTGTATCAATCACGATAGTCCTACCTCTGACATCCCTCAGAAATATACTGTCTCCCTGCCCAATATCTACCACTGTGATTTCATTTTGTAAAGGATATTTACTTAGGAAAAATAGTAAGATTGCTAAGAGACTCAGACAAACCCTAATCTTTTTTTGTTTTCTAAAGTCATAGAGCAAGGCTAAGACCAGCAGGAGAATAATAAGCAAAGGCAGATTTGGCTGTCCTAAAATTATCGGCCTTGTTGACAAACTAGCTACCCAACGAACCACCATTTCCAGCCATTGGAAGAAGACATTAACTTGAGTGAAGGCAAACAAAGGCGAAATGAGAAAAATTAGACTCAAGAGAGGTAACATAAATGTATCAAAGACGATTGAAAAAAGGAAGGTCAAGAGGATAGACCAAGATTGGAATTCTGCAAAATAGTAGATAAGAATCGGTAAAATGCCTAACGAGATACTTAAACTCTCTAGCACGGCCTTACGAAAGCCACTAAAATCCTCAAAATCCAACATAGTGATGATAAAGGCATAAGCGCAAGATAGGACTCCGCCTGTTGTCAGGAGAAAACTCGGCATAAGAAACATCAAGGTCATTATGGTCATCGCAAAATTATCCAAGTGCCTCACTCCAAATTGAGACAATAATTTTTGCACTAAACTTCTCACTACTGACACAGAAAATCCTGTCAAACCTCCATAAATAAAGGACAACGGGAATTGCAACCAATCTACCGTTTCCATCCTTAAGCCTATGCGCAAAAGAATTTTCCGAAAGGCATCCATAAAAAAGCCAACCTGCATTCCTGATAAAGCAAAAAGATGGATAATTCCTAAACTTGAGTACAAGTCATTCATCTCTGCAAATTCAATATCCAAATCACCAAACAAGAGTCCTGTCATGTAGTGACTCATTGGACTTGGAAATGTAGTCTTAATGAAAACCAAGGCCTTCCTACGCCAAACAGACAGCCAATCAAATGGATTGATAGATTGACCAGAGTGACTGGACATAATCCTACTGATTTTAACTGTCCGATATATTCCCTGACTTTTTAAATAAGCCTGATAGTCAAAACCAGAAAAATTTCGCCGACCTTCTGCTAGATTAAACTCTGCTTCTATTTCTAAAGTGACCAAGTCTGCTAGTTTTTGGAATGATTTTTTCTCTCTTGGACTTGCTAATTTGTAGTAGAGCTGATAAAGTCTTCCGTCCATTCTACCACGGAAAGACAGGGAATCTCCATTCACTTTAATTGTATCTGGTAAAACAAGAACTTGCCTTGCTGGAGCTGGTTGAGTCTGAAAAGCTTGTTCCGTCAACTCACGTCTAGCATAAAAAAAAATAGAGAAAGCAATTAGAATAGCTAAAGTTGGCAACCATTTCTTTCTTGGATAATGCCAGATTAGGCGAGCTATAAGCAGGGAAAAACCTAGATAAGCGAGCCTTTCACCACTATAAATAGCAAAGTATAGCCAAACCAAAAGAAAGCACAAGTAGATTGGTGAAAGGGGAAGTTTTTTAATCCACTGTGACATATTCTTTTAATTTTTCTAGAGTTTTGGCCCCAATACCTGATACATTTTTCAGATCATCTACAGACTTAAATCTGCCATTGGCTTCTCGGTAAGCAATAATATCCTGAGCACGTTTTTGGCCGATACCAGAAATAGTTTGAAAGTCTGCTTCTGTTGCTGTATTAAGATTGACAAGTGCTGATTTTGTCTGACCGGTGCCCGATGTTGCACTTGTAGGGGCACTTGCTGTAACGTCTACAGTATTTTCACCTACTTTGGCCACATATACTACTGCCTCGTCACTTAGTTTCTGAGCCTGATTGATGGATTTTAAGTCAGCCTCTTCCGTCATGCCACCTGCCTTCTCTAAAGCATCATGAACGCGACTATTAGATTGCAACTGATAGACACCCGGCTTTTTTACCGCCCCCTTGACATCAACTGTAACCAACTGATCTTCTGTATCGGTTTGACTGATCTCATTGCTTTTGTTACTTTTTTCATCCTTATATGAGCTAGAGGAAGAAGTTTGCTCTGTCAATTGCTGGACATCTGTCCCCCCTTGGTCTCTTCCCTGTAGTAAAATAAAGCCTGCTACAATCGCTCCTAATAAGCCTATACCTAGAGCAATTTTATATTGCTTTGCCTTTTCTATCAAATCTTCTATCATCATTTCTCCTTTAACAAAATTAAGTATCACCTATTTATTCGTAAAAGAAGAAAAAAAGCCAAGTAAACTTGACTTTTGATCATTTTAAGATACTTATTAATTCCTTTTACTGATTCTATAAATCCAGGCATGAATGGTTGGAGCCTGTTTATGTAGAAAAAGCAGATTACCTAAGAGAGCTAGCATAACTAGAATGCTGAGCAGAATCAGTAAAACCCAAGAAACTGAATTCTGAGATAAATAGACTGCTAAAATCACTAACAAGATTGGAAAGGTTAGAACTGCAGTCAGTCCACCGGGAACCAAAGAACGAAATTTTATAACCTGACTAATGTGACCCAATAAATGCAAGGTATGACAGATAGTAATTGCTAAGGCTAACTCAGAAAATCGGCAGAGAATTGCTACTAAGAGCAGGAGGAAAGCTAAAATAAATTCCTCAGCAATCATCAAGGCTAAGCTTTCGGCAGAAGGATAACTTGACTTTCCTGCGATAAACATTTCCTTCTGATAATCAGGGTGATCTTGATTCTGCTTGATCCAAGGTTTGACAAGTATAATTTCATCAAACTCATGAATCATAAAAAGCGATAGGACGATAAAAGACAACAAGGCTAGTGGCATAGCTTCTCCTTTCTCCTAAAAGAAAATGATAACTAATCCTATTTTTTATGTTTATCCGGATCCCAGACGAAGCTAGCTAGGAAGCTAAAAAGAATGGTTAAAAGACCAATGATGGCTGCTGGGACAAAGGCCAACAAGCGCAATACGCGCCATAAGATGTTTGGCGCTTTAGCTTTTTGATAAGGTACTACCTCAGCATCTAACCGGTCAAATTCAGCTTGAATCCGTCTTGCTACTTCTTCAATCCCTGCATCATCCATCCGCTTAATATCAGAAATATCAATTGGATTACCAAAATTCATATCCACCCGTTGACCAGAAGCTAGTCCCTTAAGAGACATGGGGCCAGCGTAAATAGCGGGCATAATCCGAACCTTTGCCATCCTGGCAATAACAGCGACACCGCCCTTTACATCTGTTGAATGGCGACTACCACTTGGAAACATGATTAAGGAACGATTGCTCTTTTTCAGCATATTAACTGGGTATTTGATAGCTGAAGGTCCAGGATTTTCACGGTCAATAGGGAAGGCACCACACATCCGAATCCACCAGCCAAAAATACGATTCTTAAACAATTCTTTTTTTGCCATAAAGATGAATTGCTTTGGCTTGGTTGCAAAAGCCATATAAACAGGATCCCACCAGGTCCTGTGTGGCGCAACTAAAATATAATTTTCATCCTTAGAAGGAATTTTATCCAAATTATGATAATGGGCATTTCCATTTAAAGCCCATAGAATAAACATTACTAATCCTCTTAAATAGGTATAAAACATAATCATAAACCTTTCTATACATTCACTTTTCCATTATACCTCAACCTTCTATCAACTGCAATGTTTTTCATTTTTGGTTGGAGGCGGATTCCATTAGAAATTTTCCCTAAAAAATGATATGATAGCGACATGGAAAATATGAAAAACTTTACTGGTTTAACATCTGACCAGGTGTCTGAAAAAATCCAACAAGGCTTAACAAATGATTTTACAGCCAAAACCAGCTCCAGCACTTGGGACATTATTAAACGCAATGTGTTTACACTATTTAACGCACTAAACTTTGTTATTGCTCTTGCACTGGCGTTTGTTCAAGCTTGGAGTAACATGGTATTCTTTGCAGTCATATCATTCAATGCCTTAACCGGTATTATGACTGAACTTCGGGCAAAACGAATGATTGATAAGCTGAATCTTATGACTAGAGAAAAGATCAGCGTGATTCGAAATGGCCAGCAAGAAAAAATAAATCCTGAAGAAATCGTTTTAGAGGACGTGATTCAGTTGTCAGCTGGAGAACAGGTTCCCAGTGATGCTATTGTACTAGATGGCTTTGCAGAAGCCAACGAAGCCATGCTTACTGGTGAAAGTGATCTTGTGCTCAAAGAAATTGGCGATCAATTGCTGTCTGGTAGTTTTTTAGCCAGCGGACAGGTCTTAGCCCAGGTATCTCAAGTAGGGGCCAATAACTACGCTGCTAAACTGATGTTAGAAGCCAAAACCCTTAAGCCACTCAACTCTCGCATCTTGGATTCTTTGAATAAAATCGCTGCTTTTACCGGAAAAATCATCATCCCCTGCGGATTAGCTCTCTTTTTTGAAGCCTTACTCATCAAACAGCTTCCTGTCAAAGACTCTGTTATCAATTCATCAACAGCCCTGTTGGGTATGCTTCCAAAAGGAATTGCCCTGTTGACTATCACTTCGCTCTTAACAGCTGTTATTAAGCTGGGAATGCGCAAGGTCCTGGTACAAGAAATGTACTCAGTTGAAACCCTCGCTCATGTGGATACTTTATGCTTGGATAAAACAGGAACTATTACTGAAGGTAAGATGAAAGTAGAGCAAGTTTATCCCTTGTCAGAATCTATTTCAGCAGAGACCATCTCAAATATTTTAGCTAACTATATGGCCAACAGCGATGATAAAAACCCTACTGCTCAAGCCATTCGTAAAAGATTTCCTTCAACCCAAACAAAATATCAAACTTCCAATACCATCCCCTTCTCCAGTGATCGAAAATGGGGAGCTATGGAAATGGAACCCTTTGGGACTATCTTCCTAGGAGCACCCGAAATCTTGCTCCATCAGCAAAATCTAAAACCAGTTCAAGAATCCCAAGAACGTGGCTCGCGGGTTCTGGCTCTAGCTTCTAGCACTGATAAACTTAACTACCAGCACATGACTCTGCCACAACAGATTAAAGTTCTGGCTGTCTTAGAAATTACAGATCCTATCCGGCAAGGGGCTGCTGATACCCTCGAATACCTGCGATCCCAAGACGTTAATCTGAAAATCATCTCTGGTGATAATCCAATTACTGTTTCAAATATTGCCGCCAAGGCAGGCTTTGAGAACTATCAAAACTATCTTGACTGTTCAACTGTCTCAGATACTGACTTGATTGCTACAGCTGAAGAAACGGCTATCTTTGGCCGTGTGTCTCCTCACCAGAAAAAACTCATTATTCAGACTTTGAAAAAAGCAGGCCATACAACAGCCATGACTGGTGACGGGGTAAACGACATTCTAGCCCTGCGCGAAGCAGACTGCTCAATTGTTATGGCTGAAGGAGATCCTGCGACACGGCAGATTGCTAATCTCGTTCTTCTCAACTCAGATTTTAATGATGTCCCTGAGATTCTTTTTGAAGGTCGGCGCGTGGTAAATAACATTGCCCGTATCGCTCCTATTTTCTTGGTGAAGACCATCTACTCCTTTATCTTGACCATGATTTGTATCGCCAGTGTCTTGTTAGGAAATAAAGAATGGCTTCTTGTCTTTCCTTTCATTCCAGTGCAAATCACTCTCTTTGACCAATTTGTCGAAGGATTCCCTCCATTTGTGCTGACATTCGAGCGCAATATCCGTCCGGTAGAGCCTAAGTTCCTTAAAAAAGCAATTTTCAAAGCCCTGCCAAGCGGACTCATGGTTGTCTTCAGTGTACTATTTGTCCGAATTTTCGGTGCTTATAATGGCTGGAGTTCTCTTGATATGTCTACAGTCTCTTACTACTTACTAGGAACCATTGGTTTTCTTTCTGTAGCACGCGCTTGTATTCCGCTCAATCTTTGGAGAATTCTTCTCATCATCTGGTCTATTGGAGGATTTTTCGGAACAGCCTACCTCCTTCGTTCCTTTATCGAAATTGGAACCTTGACCAGTCAAACTACCCCTATCTTCCTTATCCTGGCCTTGGTCTTCAGCCTTATTTTTATCTTGGTCAATTACCTCCAAGAAAAAAATGAACGGCCTTCTAATGGCCAATTCAGCAATTAAAGATAGAGTTACTAAATATTCATTAAAGTTCTAACATTTTTCTAGTTAGAACTTTTTTCTATTCAAGATTGAATTCGTCCTTTGACTCGTGCTATAATAACACTATGAAAAAAGCAGTATTAAAAGAAGGAGAACGGCTGGATCAGCTCTTTTCTACTGACGTTAAAATCATTCAAAACCGAGAGGTCTTCAGCTATTCTGTTGATAGTGTTCTGCTCTCTCGCTTTCCAAAATTACCCAAGAGTGGCTTGATTGTAGACCTCTGTGCCGGCAATGGCGCTGTCGGCTTATTTGCCAGTGCCCACACTCAGGCTAAGATTATTGCAGTTGAGATCCAGGAACGGCTGGCAGATATGGCGCAACGCTCCATCCAGCTCAATCAACTTGACCAGCAAATGCAAGTCATTCACGATGATTTAAAAAATCTCCCTCACTATATTCCTTGTAGTAAGGTGGATATGATCTTTTGTAACCCTCCCTATTTCAAGGTTGACAAACATTCCAATCTCAATGAAAGCGAGCACTATCTTCTGGCCCGACATGAGATTTCAACTAATCTTGAAGAAATCTGCACTGTCGCCCAACGAGTTCTCAAGTCAAACGGGCGCCTTGCTATGGTTCACAGACCCGACCGCTTCTTAGATATCTTAGATACTATGAAAGCTCACAACCTGGCACCAAAAAGAATCCAATTTGTCTATCCCAAGATAGGTAAAGGAGCCAATATGCTTTTGATTGAAGCTATTAAAGATGGCTCAAGGGACGGCTTAAAGATACTACCACCTCTCATTCTGCACGAGGAAGACGGTAGCTATACTCCAGAAATATATGAGATCTACCATGGGAACTAAAGCCTATATGTATGTCTTAGAGTGCACTGATGGTACTCTCTACACCGGTTATAGCACGGACGTGCAAAAGCGTTTGGCTGTCCACAATGCAGGAAAAGGTGCAAAGTATACTCGTGCCAGACTGCCTGTTAAACTGCTTTATCAGGAAGAATACCCTGACAAATCTTCTGCCATGTCAGCAGAAGCTCTCTTCAAACAGAAAACTCGTCAAGAAAAATTGGCTTATATTGAAACACAAAAAAATGCCCAACACTAGTTTGGCATTTTTGTTTTTATAAAACTTTTGTATAAGATTGATACTTATCTTTCATTCTCTGAGAAATATTGTCATCCGTTACAATAGCATTTACATCATCTAAGCGATAAAAAGTGTAGAAAGAATAACTGTCAAATTTGCTATTATCAGCGACAATGTATTTTTCAATCGCATTGTTAAGGATAATAGCATCCGCATTTCCTTCTTCTTCATTAGCCGTTGTAATATTGTGACCATCAATTCCATTAGCCCCAATAAAAGCCTTAGAAACCTTGATTTCTTTGAGTAAATTAACGGCAAATTGTCCTACAAAAGTTTGCGTTTTAACCCGATAACGACCACCAATCAAAAGGATATCATAGTGAGGATTATCCTTTAACTTTTCAAAGATTGGCAAGGAATTGGTAACAATATTAACAGTCTTATCATCAAGGAAATCTCCAATCAAAGCTGTTGTAGTACCTGAACCGATAAAAATTGTATCTCCTGAAGAAATGAGATCTGCACATTTTTTAGCAATCGCTTCTTTTTCTTCCGTGTTGATCATGATTTTTTCAGTATGGGGAACTTCCACTAAGCCATCTCTAACTTTTTTATGTGCCCCTCCATGAACCCGAACTAAAAAACCTTGCTTCTCAAGATCAATTAAATCGCGACGAATGGTCATATCCGTTACATCCAAAAGATCCTTTAATTTCCTAACTGATACCAAACCCGCCCGGTCAAGCTCCTGCAGAATAATTCTATGTCTACCTTCCTTCATTTACCTGCTCCTTTTGTTTATTGTTAAAATGAGATGGCAGCGCCTAATCTTCAACATTATTGGTTAACCCGTATTCAATGTAATGCCTATCTTAATATGAGTAGGCTTTCTACGCCTATTATACTACACTTTTTGAAAAAATACACATAAAAATATGAAATTTAGTTATTTTTGTTAAAAAATGTTTTACTTTGTTAAACTTGAGCTTGTCTTTTACTACAAAAAACAAAAACTCTTTACAAGGATATCTCACAATTCTAGAACAGAAAAAGACCACTAGTTTTAACTAGCAGTCTTTCAATTGTTTATTTATCACCTTTATTACGGATAACAAAGCCGGTTTTCTTTTCACTAGAAGTATTGCGTGGCTTCTTGTGATCCTTGCGGTAGCGATTTTCTTTGTCAAAACGCTCTTCTTTACGACCTTTCTTAAATTGGTCGCGACGGCCACCTCGGTCACGGCGATTGTCATTGTTGCGACGGTTGCCATTTCCGCCACGACTTCCCTTGCCTTTTCCGGCAAAGCCGCTGCCAGACGGTTTAAATGGCAATGGTTTTTCACGAGCAATTTCTACTTCAGGAAGGGCATCTGGATCCTGCACCGTCAAGCTGAGGATATACATAGCCAGCTCTTCTGGGCTGAATTCTGCTGCCAGCTTGCGAGCATCCTTGCCAAATTTCTCAAAGTTAGAACGGATGCTTTCATCCGCAAAATCACGTTCAATCTTCTTAAGAGCAACTTTTTTCTTAGCTTGAAAAGCTTCCTCTGCAGTCGCTGGCTTAAGGCCTTTCATGCGCTTCTTGGTCAGATTTTCGATAATCTGCAAATAGCCCATTTCATTTGGCGCAACAAAAGTGATAGACTGACCTGACTTACCAGCACGACCAGTCCGACCAATCCGGTGAACATAGCTTTCTGGATCCTGCGGAATATCGTAGTTGTAGACGTGGGTCACACCAGAAATGTCCAATCCACGCGCTGCCACATCTGTCGCCACCAAGACATCCAAATTGCCGTTTTTAAAGTCGCGCAGGACGCGAAGGCGCTTGCCTTGGTCCAAATCACCATGGATACCCTCTGCTCGGAAACCACGGATTTTCAGACCGCGAGTCAGCTCATCCACCCGGCGCTTGGTCCGACCAAAGACGATTGACAGCTCAGGCTGCTCCACATCCATCAGGCGAGTCATGGTATCAAATTTTTCATTTTCTTTGACACGGATATAATACTGATCCACCAGCTCCGTTGTCAGCTCTTTAGCAGCAATCTTAACATGCTCAGGCTCTTTCATAAACTTGACACCGATACGCTTGATAGCATCCGGCATGGTCGCTGAAAAGAGCAAGGTCTGACGTTCTTCTGGCACACGAGAAATGATCGACTCAATATCTTCCAAAAAGCCCATGTTAAGCATTTCATCCGCTTCGTCCAAGATCAAAGTTTCAATCTGGTTCAACTTAAGCGCCTTGCGTTTGATCAAGTCCAAGAGACGCCCAGGTGTTCCTACGACGATATGAGCACCTGATTTGAGGGCCTTGATTTGCTTTTCGATGCTGGAGCCACCGTAGACAGAACGCACCTTGACCCCCTTGCTGCGGCCAAAACGGAAAAGCTCTTCCTGACTCTGCACGGCCAATTCGCGGGTTGGAGCGATAACCAACGCTTGCACAGCAGGATTATCTGTATCAATCTTCTCCAAAGTTGGAAAGCCAAAGGCTGCTGTCTTTCCTGTCCCTGTCTGGGCCTGACCAATAACATCCTTACCTGCCATAGCAAGTGGAATCGTCTGCTCTTGAATAGGGCTTGCTTCTACAAAGCCAGCTTTTTCAATCTCTGCTAATAATTCAGTAGATAAATGTAATTCATTAAATTTCAATGTTCTTCTTCTTTCTAAAGGCGGTGCGAAGCCACCTTATAAGGCTTTTGATACTCAATTATCGAAACATACCAAGCACATGTCGCTTGCTAAATCTCGATTTTCTGAGAGTATTCGCTCTTCTCTTCATAAATATGGTCTCTCAAGTCCAGGCACTAAAAAAGCGCCGACTCGGTCGCTAGTTCCCACTGAATAGAAAAACTGTAAGTTTTGCAACCTATCTAGTATACCATAAATAAGGTTAAAAAGATAGGACTTGACTGTAAAATATTTTATTAGAGATTTCTTTTGTAAAAAATGAAAACTTGAAAATCATTTTCAAAAGCATTATAATCTACAAAGAAGAAAGGAGACAGGTATGAACAAATTTTTACGAGTGATTTTCATTTTACTTATCTTAGCTATGCTGGGCGCGGCTATGATCCAGATATTCCAGCCCCAGCTCTTGGGCAATGAGTCCATCTATGGTCTAGCTCCCTACTGGCAGCGGGAAATTGGTTTCTGGAATCTGGCTATTCTGCCTTTAGCCATTGCCGCCAACATAAAGTATGATTGGTTCTATCTGCGTATGACCTTGCTAGCACTGATTCTGGGCGGGCTGGGCTTTGGTACCAACCATCTGCTAGGCTATCTGGCAAAGGCGAATCAAGCGAATCTACTGGGCTGGATTGAAAATTATCTGCTAGTCTTTTGCTGGATCATCGGCTGGGGACTGGAATATCGAAAAAGACAAAAAAGTGATGAAGAGACTGTCTAGATAGGCAGATTCTTCATCATTTTTTTCATTATGGACACTTTTCTATATTAGCTACCAGCTCCTCAGCAAATTGACTAGTGGTCAAGTGTGCTACTCCTTCCAGCTGACTGGCAAAATCGCCTGTCACTTTTTGCTCAAAGAGAGCCTTCTCAATAGCCTTAGTCAGGAGCTGAGAGACCTCTGACCAACCAATGTAATCAAAGAGCATGGCCCCCGATAAGAGAAGAGAAGAAGGATTAGCCTTGTTTTGACCCGCTATATCTGGCGCCGTCCCATGAGTAGCTTCAAAAATAGCATAACCAGTCTCGAAATTAATATTGGCTCCTGGCGCAATACCAATCCCGCCCACCTGAGCAGCCAAGGCATCGCTGGCATAGTCACCATTTAAATTGGTCAAGGCAACAACATCAAATTTCTCGGGATAGAGCAAAATCTGCTGCAAAAAATTATCTGCAATGACATCCTGAATAACTAGTTTTCCAGAAGCCAACTCATCCGAATACTCTCTTTGAGCTAGTTCATAGCCCCATTTCCGAAAACCACCCTCTGTAAATTTCTGGATATTGCCCTTGTGAACCAGAGTGACACGCCTTAGGCCTTTTGCTAACGCGTAGTCAATGGCTGCCCGTATCAGCCGCTCGCTTCCCTGCTTAGAAATAGGCTTGATCCCAATAGCAGAGCTTTCTGGGAAACGAATCTTGTCAACCTGCATATCCTTCTGCAGGAAATCGATAACTTTTTGTACTGCAGTCGTTCCACTCTCCCACTCAATCCCTGCATAGATGTCTTCTGTATTTTCCCGAAAAATCGTGATATCTGTCTTCTCTGGGTGCTTGAGCGGACTGGGAACTCCCTTGAAATAACGAACTGGCCGCAGGCAGGCGTAAAGGTCCAATTCCTGTCTCAAGGCCACATTCAAGGAACGAAGTCCTTCTCCGATTGGGGTTTCTAGCGGCCCCTTAACAGCCACCAGACAATCCTTAATCGTTGCCAACGTTTCGTCCGGTAGCCAGTCACCTGTCTGGTCTGCTGCTTTTTTCCCAGCCAAAACTTCCTTCCAAACAACCTTTTTCTGGCCACCATAAGCCTTTTCTAAAGCCTTATCAAAGACCAGCTGGGCATTTTTCCAGATATCAACCCCAATCCCATCACCCTGGATGTATGGAATAATAGGAGAAGCTGGTACCTGCAACCGCCTTTTCTCAAACAAAATCTTATCTGCCATTTTATCTCCTTCCAATGGGAAGATACTCCAAACCTTGAGCACCAATATAGTTAGAACGTGGACGAATCAGTTTATTGTTCTTGCGCTGTTCCTGAATATGAGCAATCCAGCCAGCCACCCGGCTCATGGCAAAAATCAGGGTGTAGATACTGCTGTCAATGCCCAACACATGGTAAACCGTAGCCGAATAAAAATCGACATTCGGTATCAGGTGCTTGGTATGCTTCATATAGGCTTCAATTTCCACTGAAAGCTGATACCAAACCTCATCCTTGGTCCCCTGTGTCAAGTCCTTAGCCATTTGACGCAGGTATTTTTCACGCGGATCCTGAGTCTTATAAACTCGATGACCAAAACCCATAATCTTCTCATGAGAGGCCAGTTTGCGGTCTAGATAGGCCTGGCAATTCCCTTCCTCTCTGATCTCTTTCAGCATATCAAAGACACATTCATTAGCACCGCCATGAAGCGAGCCCTTGAGCGCTCCAACAGCTGCTGTCACGCAGGAATAAATATCGGTCAAGGTTGAGGCGCAGACACGAGCCGCAAAGGTTGATGCATTGAGTTCATGATCAGCATGGAGCACCAAGGCACAGTTAAAGGCTTTGACTTCAAGCTCACTAGCCTCTTGTCCTTTGAGCATATAGAGGAAATTAGCCGCAAAGCCCAAATCCTCCCGCGGCTCTACCGGAGTCTGACCTGACCTCAGTCTGGCAAAAGCCGCAATAATAGTCGGCATCTTTGCCATAAGCTGGATGCTCTGCTCATAGGTCGCTTCTAGAGAAGTTTCCTCAGCATGGACATTATAAACACCCAAAAGACTGACCGTTGAGCGCAAGACGCTCATGGGATGAAGGTGCTTACGTGACTGGATAAGGATGCACTGCTCCACCGCATCGCTAATGGCATAATTATCTCGCAGATCTTCTTCAAAATGCTTGAGCTCAATCTGAGTTGGCAAATGCAAATGCCACAGCAGATAAATCACCTCTTCAAAGCTTGCATGGTGCTCTACCAATTCAGAGATATTGTAGCCTGCATAAGACAAAGAATCATCCACAATCTGGCTAATCCTGGTATCACAGGCAATGGTATCTTTCAAACCGTCCGTCTGACTCATGCTCACACCTCCTCTAATTTCTTTCTAACGACCATGGGCAAAATTCCTCCGTTTTCGTAGTAACGGATATCCGCCTCTGCATCAAAACGCAGCCGAGCTTGAAAAGCTATTTCTTCAGCACCTTTTCGAGCTACCACATCAACCAGCTGGCCAACTTGCGGGTTCTGTGGCAGATTAATGTCGAAAGTCTCCTTGCCTGTTAAGCCTAGACTAGCCGCATTTTCACCCTCTAGATACTGCAGAGGAAGAATCCCCATCATGACCAGATTGGACCGGTGGATACGCTCAAAACTCTCTGCCAGCACCACCTTGACACCCAAAAGATTAGCTCCCTTAGCTGCCCAATCACGACTGGACCCCATACCATAGTCTTTACCAGCTAGGACAATGGTGTCAATTTGCTCTTCCTTGTAGCGCATGGCCGCCTCATAAATGGATAACAACTCTCCTTTATAATCTGTGTAACCACCAATCTTTCCATCTGCCAGTTCATTTTTAATCCGAATATTGGCAAAAGTCCCCCGCATCATGACCTCGTGATTACCCCGACGGCTACCATAGGAATTAAACTCTTGGTAATCCACTCCGTGTTCTAGCAAATAGGAAGCTGCTGGGCTGTTTCTGGCAATATTTCCTGCTGGGGAGATATGGTCTGTCGTGACCGTATCCCCAAATTTTGCCAGCACTGCAAGATTTTTCAGTGGCTGAATAGCTAAATCATCCGCTAAACCATCAAAGTAAGGTGGATTTTGAATATAGGTCGAAGCTTGATTCCACTGATAATTTTGAGAAGAGGCTGTCGGAATCTGATTCCATTTTTCATTGTCGTCAAACACATGGGCATATTCTTTTTCAAAAAGCTGGCGCGTCACATATTTTTGAACATAGTCTGCAACCAAGTCGTGCTCTGGCATCAAATCCATCAAATAAACAGGCTGCCCCTTTTGATCATATCCTAGTGGCTCGCTAGTCAGATCGACATTGGTATTTCCAGCCAAAGCATAGGCAACCACCAAGGGCGGACTAGCTAGGAAATTGGCCTTGACCAGTGGATTGATCCGCCCTTCAAAATTCCGGTTTCCTGAAAGAACAGCACTAGCCAGCAAGTCAGTATCTGTAATTGCCTGAGCCACTTCCGGTCGGAGATTTCCTGAATTTCCAATACAAGTAGTGCAGCCATAGCCGACCACATTGAAACCAAGCTGATCCAGATAGGACTGAAGACCACTCTTCTTGAGATAGCCTGTGACCACCTTGCTGCCAGGAGCCAAAGAAGTCTTGACAGTCTTTGAGACCCGTAAACCTTTTTCGACTGCTTTCTTGGCTAAAAGCCCCGCCGCCATCAGGACATAGGGATTAGATGTATTGGTACAGCTAGTAATGGCAGCGATAGCCACATGGCCCGTCTTAATCTTCTCCTCATGATCAGAAAATTGAACCACTGCTGACTTTTCTAGCTCGCTCTCATCTAGACCAAAGCCTCGGACCCCCGCTTCTCTGACTAGACTAGCTTGAAACTCCTCTTTAGCAGCTGTTAATTCAATCAAATCTTGGGGCCGCTTGGGCCCTGAGATGCTCGGCACAATGCTGGACAAATCAATTTCGACTACCTTGGTATAAATTGGCTCAACCTTTTCATCATAGAAAAGGTAATTTTTTTGAGCATAGAGACGGGTCAGCTCAATATGATCTTCTGACCGATTGGTCAGACGCATGTAATTGAGCGTTTCCTCATCTATCGGAAAATAACCACAGGTAGCTCCGTATTCTGGCGCCATATTGGCCACTGTAGCCCGGTCAGCCAGACTTAGATTAGACAAGCCAGGCCCAAAGAACTCGACAAATTTACCAACAACATTTTCCTGCCGCAAAATTTGCGTGACCTTTAAAGCCAAATCTGTCGCTGTCGCAATCTTAGGCAGCTTTCCCAAGAGACGAACACCAATCACCTCAGGAACTGGGAAATAAGAAGCCTCACCTAACATGGCAGCCTCAGCCTCAATCCCACCAACACCCCAGCCCAGAACACCAATACCATTGATCATAGTCGTATGACTGTCCGTCCCAAACATACTATCTGGATAGAGTTGCCCATCCTTTTCAATGATGACATCACTGAGAAATTCGATATTGACCTGATGGATTATCCCAGTAGCAGGGGGAACTGCTCGATAATTATCAAACGATTTTTCTGCCCACTTGAGAAATTCGTAACGCTCATTATTGCGGAGAAACTCTTGGTTCATATTGGCCTCCAGAGCTGTGTCACAGCCATAAAAGTCCACCTGAACACTGTGGTCAATGACTAAATCAACCGGAATCTCTGGATTAATTTGATCGGCCTGACCTCCCTGGCCAACAATAGCATCACGCATACTGGCCAAATCCACCACGACAGGGACACCTGTAAAATCCTGGAGAATGACTCGACTAGGCTTAAAAGGAACTTCTCCGCTTGGTGATTTAGCTTGATAATGCACCAAAGAATTAATGTTATCTTTTTTAACGTCTATACCATCTTCCTTACGAAGGACACTTTCGAATAATATGCGTATAGAATAAGGAAGTTTTTTTATATCTCCTCCTAGCAAAGCCGAGGCTTTCTTCAAATCTATATATCGGTATACATTACCTTTGTAATTTAAATCGCTTAGGTATTCTGCCATATTTCTACCCCTCACTTATTTTAAATTGTTTTATATTATACTTTATTATGTAATTTTATGCAATAAGATTTCTTGACAATACGTTATATTTTCTAACATAGAAATACAGTTTTTTAAACAAAGACAAACTGTACTAATTATTTTCTTTAGCAATCAAGAAAAAAACAAGCACCATCCCGGTGCTTGTTATAGAAAAATAATTTGATTTCAGAAATTTACTTCTTATTAGCCAACCATTTTAGCAGCTTGGTCAAAAGTCCCCAAATGACTAGACTAATGATAACAATATAAATCCAGGCATTCTTATCATTAGACAATGGCAAAGGAACATTCATACCAAAGAAACCAGTGATAACTGCAAGTACTGCCAAAAGAACTGAAATAATAGTCAGGACAGTCAAATTGTCATTCAGATTGTTGTTCAGGATATTATTGTAGGAGCCAGAGAGCTGACTGAGAACTTGAGCAATCAGATCAGTCATCGAAACGAGCTGACGAGCCTCAATCATTGCATCCTCAAACTGTTCAGTTTCTAAATCGTCAAAACGGCGGTAAATACCATGGCTTTTGATATGCTCTAGAAGCATGCGGTTCTGCTTAGCCGCAGCAACTAAATAGACCATTGAGGTTTCCAAGTCTGACAGGGCAAACAAATGCTTTTTAGTAGTTGTCTGGCGCAGAAGAGTATTAATTTCATCCTTACGCTTGTCCATCCGCTCAACGACTGGATAGTAAGAATTGGAGATCAACTCCAGACTCGCAAAGAGAAATTTATAGACCGATACTGGCTCATGGCGCTCAGTATAGGCCTTCATCATATCAACAACATAGGCATTGTCCTGATTACTGATAGTAATGAGCCTCCCCTCCTGAGCCACAAAGGTCATCGGAATCGTCTCATAATGTTCCTTATCTGTCGCTAGATTAAGGACATTGTAGATAAAGACAACTGTACCATTCTCGCGATTATAGTCCATGTGAGCCCGTTCATTTTTATCCAGAGCATACTCAATGGTTTCTTTGTCAATTTCATAATCTTGATAGATCTGCGCAGTCTGCTTAACATCATCAGAATCAATATTAATCCAGACATCCTGACCTTTTAGTTTTCTTTCCAGAAACATGAAACTCCTTTCTTAACATCTAGAATGATTTTTAAGAACAAGTGCCTAACTCCCTAAACTGTTCTTGCATTCAAATATGCTATGTCAAAACAACTTCCTTGCTCAGTACGATTGATAAAGTGGCTAGTTTGCCTATCTTATCTATTACGATATAAATTGTTATGAATTAAAATTACCCTAAAAAGTTGATTAGTGAAGCGGCTAGTCAGAGCCCAGTAGAATTTAGTGCTAGTCATTTTTATTTTGCTCTCTAATCGAAAGAACAGTTGCCATTACTATAATAATTATTCTACAAGCATAAGATATATTTTGATTACCACCTACCGCTAATTGTGAGAAAACATTTATTACCGAATGTGTCATCACACATATCCACAAACTGTTTGTCTTTATAAATAATGCGGATAAAATAAAGCAATTAGTCAACAATCCAAGCAAAAATCCCAATGCCTGTACCTGCGGCAATGTGCCTTCAATGTAGAAATAAGAAAAATGCCATATTCCCCATGGAACAAAAGTAAATATAGTTGAACTAATATAACTATGGCGTTCCATCATAATTGGTTGAAAAACATATCTCCACCCTACTTCTTCAATTCCACCAAAAAGGATTGCTTTAAGAAATAAGATAATAGGAATATACCACGTATTAAACGCTAATTCCCCATCAAATGCAACATAGCAAAAATCCAAAAACAAGAACACAATAGCAAATAAATAACTGCCCCTGTTTTGCTTTATAGCGAAAAAATCCTTTAATATTTTCTTCGTACTGTACTTTTTGTATCTAACTGCAATAATAGTTCCCCATAGAGCAGTGGAAAGGCCACCTATGCCAATAGCAAGCATTCCCATTGGCGTCCTATAATCTACAACCATTCCCAAATGACGCAATACAAAAACTATAATAGATATAAGCCATATTTGACCTAGGGTCCCTAATAAATAAAGGAAGATCGCTTTTTTTCGACTCATAAATTTCCCCTAAATTTTAATTTACCCATTTCTATCTTTTAACTGATTTAATTGCAATATAGGTTTTAATATTCAGTTCATGAAGCCTACCAGAGCCATTCGTATCTTCATATATATCAAGTAAAGTGAACCCTGCCTTCAACTGTCCACCTATCTGCTCTGTTATATTGTAAGATAATTGCATTTCTGCATTTTCTTTAATCATATATTCTTTAGCTGCCTTGTCTTTTAATGGATTAAAAGGCATTTTCCATATAATTTCTTTTTCCTCATTATCCACAATGTAGTTGACTTCACTAATTATATTCCTTCTATTAATTACAACATGAAATCAAACAAATAGAGGCAAATTACTCGCCAAAATTAGTAAGATAGCTAGACAATCACCATAGCGATTGCCATCAACTGATTAGCAACTTTTGATTCAGATTCAGTCAATGAATCAGCCTAAATCAGGTAAACAATGCGTTACGACACGGAGTTTGGCAAATCGATTTTATTTGCCAAATGCAGTTAGTAAGGTACTTAGCCATGGTCCCATAGGACATGGCGTAGATTGCTTAGACTACTATGTAGCCAAGCAATCTTAGTACGTTACATCTTCTCTTCCAACTTGACATCCGGATACTTGTCCGCGAACCAACGTAGGGCAAAGTCGTTTTCAAAAAGGAAGACTGGTTGGTCAAAGCGGTCTTTGGCCAGGATGTTTCGACTAGATGACATACGCTCGTCCAGGTCATCTGGAGAAATCCAACGAACAGTCTTTTTGCCCATTGGTGTCATGACCACCTCAGCATTGTACTCGCCTTCCATCCGGTGCTTAAAGACTTCAAACTGGAGTTGACCAACAGCACCCAGCATATACTCGCCCGTCTGGTAATTGGTATAAAGCTGAATGGCTCCCTCTTGTACCAGCTGCTCAATCCCCTTATGGAAGGATTTTTGCTTCATGACATTCTTAGCTGAAACCTTCATGAAAATCTCAGGTGTAAAGGTTGGAAGTGGTTCAAATTCAAACTTGTTTTTTCCAACAGTCAGGGTATCCCCAACCTGATAAGTACCGGTATCGTAAACCCCGATGATATCTCCTGCTACAGCGTTGGTCACATTCTCACGACTTTCCGCCATAAACTGAGTGACATTCGATAGTTTAGCGCTCTTCCCAATACGAGGCAGATTGACACTCATACCTCGCTCAAATTCACCAGATACGATCCGAACAAAGGCGATACGGTCACGGTGACGAGGGTCCATGTTGGCTTGGATTTTAAAGACAAATCCTGAGAAATCCTTGTCATAAGGATCCACAATTTCTCCATCTGTTTTCTTGTGACCATGTGGTTCTGGAGCAAACTTAAGGAAAGTCTCAAGGAAGGTCTGCACCCCAAAGTTTGTCAGGGCTGACCCAAAGAAGACTGGTGTCAGCTCACCTGAAAGGATAGCTTCCTCAGAAAACTCATTACCTGCTTCATTTAGAAGTTCAATATCCTCTTTCACTTGCTCGTAGAAAGGATTGCTACCAAAAAGCTTATCCCCATCTTCTAGACTAGCAAAACGTTCATCACCTTTATAAAGTTCCAAGCGTTGGTTATAGAGGTCATACAATCCTTCAAAGGCTTTCCCCATCCCGATTGGCCAGTTCATAGGGTAGCTAGCAATTCCCAAGACTTCTTCCAGCTCTTGTAAGAGGTCCAGTGGCTCACGCCCGTCACGGTCCAGCTTGTTCATAAAGGTAAAGACTGGAATGCCACGGTGCTTCACAACCTCGAACAATTTCTTGGTTTGGGCCTCGATACCCTTAGCAGAGTCAACGACCATGACCGCAGCATCCACCGCCATCAAGGTACGATAGGTGTCTTCTGAGAAGTCCTCGTGCCCTGGTGTATCTAGGATGTTGACGCGTTTTCCGTCGTAGTCAAACTGCATAACAGATGAAGTAACCGAAATCCCACGTTGTTTCTCGATATCCATCCAGTCAGACTTGGCAAAAGTCCCTGTCTTCTTCCCTTTTACAGTACCAGCCTCACGAATCTCTCCCCCAAAATAGAGCAACTGCTCAGTGATGGTTGTCTTACCTGCGTCCGGGTGGGAGATGATGGCAAAGGTACGGCGTTTCTTAATTTCTTCTTGTAAATTCATTTTCTTCTCTTTCTCTCAATTTAGGATAATGGTGAATGTTCATTTTTCTTCTATTTTACATCGGAATAGCCCAATCCTTTCAACCTACCTATTATAGCGGATTTAAGCCTTTTTTTCAATTATCTAGAAAAGATAAAAAATCGCCCTTTCGAGCGATTCTATCCATTTTGTCAATAAAATTTCCTTTAAAACCTGACAATGAAACTACTAAAGAGAAAAATTGCAAAGAGTAAGATTAAACCCAGTAAATAGAGTAAACGTTTTTTTCTGCTTTCAAACTCTTCTTTCTCTTCAGCTGTCATGGAAAAAATGGCCTTATTCCGTTTCAAGAGATAGAGTATCAAGCCTTCTCCCCTTTGTCCTCCAGCTGTTAAGAAAGCCCAGAATTTGGGGTGTTTCATTCCACGAACAGAAGCATCTAGTTCAATTAGTTTAAACAGTTGATAGACAAACAGTCCATTTGTCACCACAAGCAAACCAATCAGAGTACATACATACCAAGTCATGATAAAACCTCCTATATTTTCCGAATAATCTGAGCCAAGATATAACCTGTCGTGCTGATGACTAGCGCCACCGCCAAGAAGGTCAGCAGATAACTTTTGGAGATAGGGATAATAAAAATAAAGAAGAGAAACAATAGGCAAATATTACATAAACAGGCCAATAAAATTTTCCGATTGCTTTTGACAGTATCGGTCGATTCTTCCAAGTGCTGAATCATACTCTCATCTCCTTTCAGTAATTCATCCAAGCTAACCTCATACAAATCGCTTAGCTGTAAAACATATAAAATATCCGGATAGAATTTTTCTGTTTCCCAATTTGAAATAGTTTGTCTTGAGACATTTAATTCTTCTGCGACACTTTCCTGTGTCATACCTGACAGCTGTCGCGCTTCTTTTAATTTTTTACCAATTTCCATTATCCTTCTCCTATCTTTCTAGCTTCATTCTACTCTTTTCATAGCTAAAATCTAGCAAATTTTTTTGACATTGGCTTACATCATGGACAAATCATGTAAAAAAATTTTCTCATTCCGTGATTTTATCTCAAAGTATATTGCAACAAAATACAATGTAAAGAGAGGGAACCTTTCCGATTCCCCCTCAATGATATTTATTATTAAAGCAAGTTCTAAATCGCGTTTTTATCTAAGCCCATTTTACGTTGAACAAACTTAACAATCTCTACAATGATAATCATAGAGAAGCTACCCAAGAGAACAACCGCCCATTGTGATAAGTCAAGCTTGGTTACATGGAAGATGCTTTCTAATGGATCGATAACAATCGTTGCTGCTAGTAAAATGAAGGAAACCAAGATAGACCAGTTGAAGGTCTTAGATTTGAATGGACCAACTGTCAAAATAGACTGGTAAACAGATTTCACATTATAAGCATGGAAGAGCTGGATCAATCCCAGAGTTGCAAAGGCCATTGTAAGCGCATCTGCATGGATTGCTTTTACATCGCCAATATGTACAGGATTGGCAATAGCATAGCCATAAACTGCCAACACCAGAGCACCTTGCAACAATCCTTGATAGATGATGGAGCTCATGACGCCACCTGAGAAGAAGCTAGACTTACGTCCACGCGGCTTATGAGTCATGACACCAGGTTCAGCTGGCTCAACACCAAGAGCAATAGCTGGGAAGGTATCTGTTACCAAGTTAATCCACAATAAGTGAACTGGCTGCAGGACATCCCATCCAAAGAGGGTTGCCAAGAAAATTGTCAGCACTTCAGCTGTATTGGCAGAAAGAAGGTATTGAATGGTCTTTTGAATGTTTGAGAAGACCTTACGCCCTTCTTCAACTGCGACGATAATGGTCGCAAAGTTATCATCCGCCAGGATCATATCAGAAGCACCCTTAGATACTTCTGTACCTGTAATCCCCATACCGATACCAATATCCGCTGTCTTCAGAGCAGGAGCGTCATTGACACCATCACCTGTCATAGCTACGACCTTACCTTGATTTTGCCAAGCTTTGACGATACGAACCTTGTGTTCTGGAGATACACGCGCATAAACAGAGTATTGGCCAACTACTTTTTCGAATTCTTCATCTGAAAGTTCGTTGAGCTCAGCACCTGTCAAGACATGGTCTTCAGAATCATTTTCATCAATGATTCCTAGACGCTTGGCAATCGCTTCAGCTGTGTCTTGGTGGTCACCAGTGATCATGATTGGACGGATTCCAGCTTCCTTAGCCACGCGAACCGCTTCTGCTGCCTCTGGACGCTCAGGGTCAATCATCCCAATCAAACCAGTGAAAATCAAATTGTTTTCAAGTACTTCAGAAGTTATGTTTTCTGGAATACTGTCAATAATCTTGTAGGCACCAGCCAGCACACGCAAGGCTTGGTGAGCCATTTCTGAGTTATTTGATTTAATTAGATGCGAAGTTGCATCATCAATCGCTGCAATATCTCCGGCCTTATCACGAGCAACACAACGTTTCACGAGTTGATCAGGAGCTCCCTTAACCGCTACAAGATAACGACCATCTGCAAGTGGATGAACAGTTGACATGAGCTTGCGGTCTGAGTCAAATGGCAACTCAGCAACACGAGGATATTGCTCTAAGAACCCTTTAACATCGTAACCCTTGTCCAAGGCATACTGGATGAAGGCTGTTTCAGTTGGATCCCCAATCAGGTTTCCTTCAGCATCAATCTTGGTATCGTTAGCCAAAACAACTGAACGAAGAAGAGGCATTTCAAGACCTAGTTCAATGTCATCAGAAGAGTCATGTAGGACTGCATCGTAGAAGACTTTTTCAACCGTCATCTTATTCATGGTAAGAGTACCAGTCTTATCAGAAGCAATGATTTCTGTTGAACCAAGTGTTTCTACCGCTGGTAACTTACGAACGATAGAGTTTCGTTTGGCCAAGACTTGAGTACCTAGAGCCAGAACGATGGTTACGATAGCAGGAAGCCCTTCAGGAATGGCTGCAACGGCAAGCGCAACAGACGTCATCAACTCACCGAGCGGATCTTTTCCTTGGATAAAGACTCCAACTACAAAGGTAACTGCTGCAATCACCAAGATAGCGTAGGTCAAAACTTTAGAAAGGTTATTTAGATTTTGTTTGAGTGGAGTATCAGTCTCATCGGCATTTTGTAGCATACCTGCGATATGACCCACTTCAGTATACATACCAGTGTTTACGACCACACCAATCCCGCGTCCATAAGTGACATTAGAGTTTTGGAAGGCCATATTAACACGATCACCGATACCAGCATCTTCAGCAAGCTCTACAGACAAGTCTTTTTCAACAGGAACAGATTCACCTGTCAGAGCAGCTTCCTCAATTTTAAGAGAGTTGGCTTCAAAGAGTCGCAAATCTGCAGGAACAACATCTCCAGCTTCTAAAATGACGATATCACCAGGGACCAGTTCTTTTGAATCCACTTCGGCTACATGACCATCACGAAGAACACGCGCTGCTGGACTAGACATAGACTTGAGAGCCTCAATAGCTTCCTCAGCCTTACCTTCTTGGTAAACACCAAAGGCAGCGTTGATGATAACAACGGCCAGGATAATAATGGCATCCGCAATATCTTCTCCACCAGATGTAACAACTGAAAGAACAGCAGCTACTATCAAGATAATAATCATCAAATCCTTGAACTGCTCGATAAATTTCACGAGGAGAGATTTCTTTTCACCCTCATCCAATTCATTGCGACCATATTCAGATAAGCGTTTTGCAGCCTCACTGCTGGTCAATCCCTCTTTAGACGTTCCCATCTCTTGCAAGACTAAGTCTTGATCCTGAGTATAGAAAGCTTGACGTTTCTGTTCTTTAGACAAATTGTCTCCTCCTTTTTATAGGGTCTCTTTAAAATAGAAAAAGAGACCTGTTTATTAAACAAGTCTCGCTATTTCATACAAGGCCGGAAATTGCTTTCGTATTGACGACCATGTAACGGTTATTCCGTTAGCTACTCCCTTGAGTTGTTTATCATTGTATCAAAATTTCTCTTTTTTCGCAAGAAAATCTTCTAGCTTCTTTGAAAATATTTCATATTTTTTACAACCAAGAAATTTCCATATGGTAATCAGCAAATAATCGTTCTCCATCAGGTGTTTTAAGCTGGTAATCCAGAAAAATGATTTGCTTATCTAAATCCAGATGATATCGTTGAGTATCCGTCATCAAGGTCTGTATCCCCATAGGAGTAGGCACCTCAACCAAGGCTCTGTCATCTTTGATGAACCGCATCAGAGTTTTAGGATTAGAAAAGCGGGTCATGGTCAATTCCGTATCATGAAATTTAAGCACCACTTTCTCGTCTTCCTCGTTTTTAAACAGTAAGTAATGATGATTACCTTTTTGAGTCCATTCAGCATCGTAAATTTGATCAATTAATTCTGTCTGACCATCTAATTGAATCTGGTTTTTCATCCGAATCTTCATAAGTTTTATCTCTCAATCTAGTCGTTTTCCTTTCTATTTTAACAAATTTTATCGGTTTTTTCTTCTTCTACTCTCTACAAAGCCATTTGTGTTATAATAGAAGCATGATTGAAAAAGTATTTCGTGATCCAGTTCACACCTATATCCATGTGGACCACCAAGTTATTTACGACTTAATTAATACTAAAGAATTTCAACGACTACGCCGCATCAAGCAACTGGGAACATCTGGTTACACTTTCCATGGTGGTGAGCATAGCCGTTTTTCGCATTGTCTGGGGGCCTATGAAATCGCCCGACGGATTACCAAAATCTTCGATGAGAAATATCTTCAAACCTGGGACAATCACGAGTCTCTTTTGGTAATGGTCACTGCTCTTCTACACGATGTAGGACACGGAGCCTACTCTCATAGCTTTGAGCGTTTATTTGATACCGATCATGAAGAAATCACACGCCAGATTATCACAAGTCCTGAAACCGAAATTAATCGTGTATTGACTCAGGTTTCACCAGATTTTCCTGAAAAAGTGGCCAGTGTCATCAACCATACCTATCCTAACAAGCAAGTGGTTCAGCTGATTTCCAGTCAGATTGATGTGGACCGGATGGACTATCTCTTACGAGACTCCTTTTATACTGGTGCTTCCTATGGTCAATTTGACTTAACCAGAATTCTACGGGTCATACGACCAGTTGAAAACGGGATTGCCTTTCAACGTAATGGTATGCATGCCGTGGAGGATTATGTGGTCAGTCGTTATCAGATGTACATGCAGGTTTATTTCCATCCAGCTAGTCGAGCCATGGAAGTTTTGTTGCAAAATCTATTAAAAAGAGCCAAATTCCTTTACGAAGATCAGAAGGACTTCTTTAAACTAACTTCACCCAATTTACTGCCTTTCTTTGAAAAGAGATTTAGTTTGCAAGACTATTTAGCTTTGGATGATGGAGTCATGAATACCTACTTCCAAAGCTGGATGACCAGCCCTGACACCATCTTATCTGACCTTGCTCAGCGATATGTCAACCGAAAAGTTTTTAAATCCATGATTTTCTCAGAGGAAAATGAAAAACATCTGGATGTCCTACGCCAGCTTGTCAAACAAGTTGGTTTTGAACCAGATTATTACACTGCTATTCATCGTAATTTTGACCTTCCATATGATTTTTATCGTCCAGACGTTGAAAAGCCACGTACTCAGATTGAAATCATTCAAAAAGACGGTAGTTTAGCAGAATTGTCTAGCCTTTCTCCAATTGTCCAGTCTCTTGCGGGTACACGTCAAGGGGACAACCGTTTCTATTTCCCTAAAGAAATGTTAACTGATGCTGGCTTGTTCAATGAAAATAGCCAAGCTTTTCTAAGCTATATGAAAAACGATACCTTTATTTACGGAGAATAAGATGTCTATTCAACTAGTCGCCATCGATATTGATGGCACCTTATTAAACAACAAAAAAGAAATCACTCCAGAAGTCTTCAGTGCTATCCAGGATGCCAAGGCTACTGGTATCAAAATCGTTATTGCAACTGGACGTCCTATTGCCGGTGTTCAAAAACTCCTCGAAGAGCTAGAGCTTAATCAGCCAGGCAACTATGTGATTACTTTTAACGGTGGACTGGTACAGGATACTGTCACAGGTCAAGAATTAATCAAAGAAACACTGTCCTATGACGACTATCTGGATATCGAACTACTCGGACGAAAATTAGGTGTCCATATGCATGCCATCACCAAGGACGGCATTTATACAGCCAATCGAAACATCGGCAAGTACACTGTTTACGAGTCCAATCTGGTCAGCATGCCGATCTTCTACCGTACACCTGAAGAAATGGCCAATAAAGAAATCGTTAAGTGCATGTATATTGATGAACCGGAAATTTTGGATGCGGCTATTGCTAAACTGCCACCGGAATTAACTGAAAAATATACACTAGTTAAGTCAGCTCCTTTCTATCTGGAAATTGTCAAAAAGACTGTCAATAAAGGGGCTGCTGTTCTGCATCTGGCTGAAAAACTTGGCTTAAGCAAGGAGCAGACCATGGCAATTGGCGATGAAGAAAACGACCGCGCCATGCTAGAAGCGGTTGGCTCTCCTGTTGTCATGGAAAACGGCAAGGAAGAACTCAAGAAAATCGCCAAATATATCACCAAATCAAACGACGAATCCGGCGTAGCATACGCCATTAGAGAGTGGGTTTTAAAATAATGTTTAGTTACAAAATTGGAATTTCAGCTCAGGAACACGACGATTTTGTCACGGCTCATCCCCAGGCCAATCTCCTGCAGAGTTCAGCCTGGGCTCAGATCAAAGATAACTGGGCTAATGAGCGCTTGGGCTTCTATAAAGACGACCACTTGGTTGCTGTAGCCAGTGTCCTGATCAAACCACTGCCCTTGGGAATGACCATGCTTTATATCCCTCGGGGTCCCATCATGGACTATAGTGATAAGGAGCTACTGACCTTTGTTTTGGCGTCGCTCAAGAAATTTGCCAAGGAGAAAAAAGCGCTCTTTGTCAAATTTGACCCCAGCCTCTTTCTGGCAGAAAGCAAAATGGGCGGCGAAATGCAAGACAAGTCAGGGACAATTGAGTTGATTCAAGATCTGCAACAAGCAGGAGCTGTCTGGGTCGGACGGACTGAGTCTCTGGACGAAACCATCCAGCCTCGCTTGCAGGCCAATATCCATAAAGAAGATTTCAGCGAGGATCTGCTTTCTAAGAGTACTCGCCAGGCTATTCGTACAGCCCGTAACAAAGGCATTCAAATCCAATTTGGCGGAGCAGAATTACTGGATGACTTTTCAGGCCTGATGAAGAAAACGGAAAACAGGAAAAATATCCACCTGCGTGGCAAAGACTATTACCAAAAACTCTTGGATACTTATCCCAACCACTCCTACATCACCTTGTCCAGTATTGATCTAAAGGCACGATTGGAAGACTTGCAGGCTCAGCTGACCAAGACACTTAAAGAAGCAGAGAAATTTACCGAGAAAACCAAGCCCGGCAAGATTGAGAATAACCAGCAAGAACAGAAACGCCTTCAAGAAGAGATTGACTTTTTGCAGGACAAAATCAGCCAAGGTGCTGCTGTTGTTCCCCTGTCTGGCACCTTGGTCTTAGAATACGGCAAGACCTCTGAAAATATCTATGCCGGAATGGACGAGGAGTACCGCCGTTACCAGCCAGCCATTATCACTTGGTACGAAACGGCCAAACATGCTTTTGAGCGCGGAGCTGATTGGCAAAATATGGGCGGAATCGAAAATGATCTCAAGGGCGGTCTCTACAGTTTTAAATCCAAGTTCAATCCGACCATTGAAGAATTCGCTGGTGAGTTCAACCTGCCAACTAATCCTCTTTACCACCTCTCCAATCTGGCCTACACTATCAGAAAGAAACTGCGCAGCAAGCATTAACAGAAAGGAAGCCTATGACCTTTAAACTTCTCAGCCAAGAAGAATTCATCCAGCATACCTCAGCTAGCTCCCAACGCTCCTTTATGCAGACCGTGGAAATGGCAGAGCTGCTGAGCAAGCGTGGCTTCAGTATCCAGTACCTCGGCTACACTGACCCGCAAGGGAAGGTAGTGGTGTCAGCTGTCCTCTACAGCATGCCTATGACTGGCGGCCTTCATATGGAAATCAACTGCGGTCCTGTCTCTACCAATGCTCAATACCTGACCCCCTTCTATCAAGCTTTGCAAGCCTATGCTAAAAAAGAAGGTGCCCTAGAGCTCATCATCAAGCCCTATGAGACTTATCAGACTTTTGACAGCAATGGCCAGCCCACATCTGATGAAAAGGTCGAGCTTATCCAGCAACTGACTGATTTGGGCTTTGACTTTGACGGCCTGCAGACAGGCTATCCAGGCGGGGAGCCTGATTGGCATTATGTCAAAGACCTAGCTGGTCTGACGGAGAAAGACTTGCTCAAGTCCTTCAGTAAAAACGGCAAGGCGACCGTCAAAAAGGCTAACACCTTTGGTATCAAGCTAACAAGGCTGGAACGTGACCAACTCAGCATTTTTAAAGACATCACAGCTGCCACTTCTGACCGACGGGAATATGACGACAAGCCACTAGACTACTATCAAGATTTTTATGATAGCTTTGGACAGCAGGCTGACTTCATGACAGCTAGTCTTAACTTCAAGGACTATCTTCAGAACTTACAAAAAGATCAAGAGAAACTGGGCCAGAAAATCCAAAAGCTACAAACGGACTTGGAAAACAATCCTCAATCTGAAAAGAAGCAAAACCAGTTGCGAGAGCTTTCCAGTCAGTTTGACAGCTTTGAAACCCGCAAAGCTGAAGCCCAAGAATTGATTGACAAGTACGGCGACCAAGACCAAGTTCTGGCTGCTAGCCTCTTTATCTACACCCCTCAGGAAGCAACCTATCTTTTCAGTGGCTCCTATCCTGAGTTTAATAAATTCTACGCTCCTGCCCTGCTGCAGGAATACGTTATGACTGAGAGCATCAAGAGAGGCATTCCATTTTATAATTTCCTCGGCATTATGGGAATTTTCGATGGTTCTGACGGTGTTCTGCGCTTCAAACAAAACTTCAACGGCTTCATAGTTCGAAAAATGGGAACTTTCCGTTATTATCCTAATCCTCTTAAATTTAAAATCATTCAGCTCATAAAGAAAATTTTAAGACGTTAAGATGCGTAAATCTAAAATATACAAAAGGACCGGGAACATGATTCCCAGTCCTTTTGTATATTTTATAAGGCTTTCGCTTCTGTATGAACGATGCTATCCACATGAATCTGATTGTCTTCAAATTTTTTCTTGAGCGCTTCTAAATCCACCTTGCCATCAATTTGAACTTCAATGACAACTTTACCATCTTTTCTCGGTATATTAACGGTATTTGAAATGTTCAGGTTTTCTTCCACCAATAAGCGAACAATATGTTCCAAAACACCGACTTCATCTTCAGTAACAAAGCGCGCTCGAACTCCTTCTTCTCCGTAACCAGATACTTCTAAAAAGGCTTTAAAGATATCTCGATCCGTTATCACACCATAAACTTGCTCATTGTCCACGACTGGAAGAATGCCGACTTTATTTTTCAACATCAGGTAAATCGCATCTTCTAGACTGGCATATTGGGATACCGTGATGACCTTTCGAATCATGACATCCTTAATCTTTGTTTTGTTGAGGAGGTAGTTCATCTCATAAATGGATAGACTAGTTGCTTTAGATGGGCTAGCTTCAGCAATTGTCCCTTCTGTCACAAGACCAACCAATTTATCATTTTCAATAACTGGCAATCTGTGCAAACCTTGCTCTCGCATAATATCTGCTGCGTGAGCAACCGTCGTATCAGGACTAATATAAACGACTTTGCGTGTCATAAAATCTTTTACTGCCATAAGAGTCTCTCCTCTATTTTTTCTTTCTTTTATTATACTGTTTTTTTTTCGCAATTTCAAACGCTTTCATCATTTTTCTTACTTTTTCAAAATTAAGAAAAATCCAGCTATTGGCAAAATTGGAAGAACCTCAATGAAAAACTACTGGAGAATTACTCAAGTTTCTAAAAATTATCTGGCTTAAGCTTAAGACTCATTCTATTCAAAATCACATTTTTAAATATAAATAATCTTATAATCAATCTATCCGCCCTAATATATAAGAGTATTCTTCAAAACTTTGTGATTTCTCCTGCTTATTCAAATTAAATTAATAAAAAGCAGAATAGGAAAGATCTACTGTCATTTCTATCCTAACAACCAAGATCTTCAACCTGAAACAATCCACCGGAAATTCTGACGAAAACTTGGTTTTCTTTATCTGCAACTTAAAAAGGTCCATTGGACCTTTTCAAAATGTTAAGTTACTTTCGTAACTTTCTATCAACAACCTAAAAATGTCTCCCAGACAGTTTGAAGAAAACTCGCTGCCACGAATTCCCATCTGCAACCTGAAACAATCCACCCGGGCATCTTGATGAAAACTTGGTTTTCTTTATCTATAACTTAAAAAGGTCCACTGGACCTTTTTAACCACCTAGATATGCTTTGCGGACTTCGTCTGAGGCGAGGAGTTCTTGACCTGTTCCGGAAAGAACAATTTTACCAGTCTCAAGTACGTAGCCACGATTTGCAATAGAAAGTGCTTTATTGGCATTTTGCTCAATAAGGAGAACTGTTGTCCCTTGTTTCTGGATATCTTGAATGATGTCAAAAATTTCTTGAATGAAAATAGGTGCCAATCCCATAGAAGGCTCATCCAAAAGAAGTAGTTTAGGAGTAGACATCAAGGCCCGTCCCATCGCTAGCATCTGCTGTTCTCCACCAGAGAGAGTTGCAGCATCTTGGTTTTTACGCTCTTCCAAGCGCGGGAAACGAGAAAAGACCTTCTTCAAGTTGGCTTGATTTTCTTCTCGATTTGTTTTGAGGAAGGCTCCCATTTCTAGATTCTCCATAACTGTCAAACCTGGAAAGACATGGCGACCTTCTGGAACCTGAGAAAGACCAGCTGCTACGATTTTCTGAGCAGGGACCTTCTGGATTTCATTTCCTAAAAATTCAATTTTACCAGCACTCGGACGAACCAAGCCAGAAATCGTCCGAAGGATGGTTGTTTTACCAGCACCATTAGCACCAATCAAAGAAACAACTTCTCCTTCATTGACTTCAAAGCTGACATCACGGACAGCCTGAATCATGCCATAGTGGACTGATAAATTCTCAACTTTTAACATAGTCATCAGGCTTCACCTCCTAGATATGCTTCAATAACTCGTTCGTTGCTCTTGATCTCATCAGGTGTGCCATGAGCAATCAAACGGCCATATTCCAATACATAGATTCGTTCAGTAACTTCCATAACCAAGCTCATATCATGCTCAATCAACATAATGGTAATGTTGAATTCGTTTTTGATACGGCGGATTAGCTCGGTCAATTCTGCTGTTTCTTGTGGGTTCATACCAGCAGCCGGCTCATCCAAAAAGAGAATTTTGGGTTCGGTAGCCAAAGCACGAACAATTTCTAGACGTCGTTGTTGTCCATAAGCTAAGTTTTTGGCCAAAGTCTCAGCTTCCTTGTCCAAGTCAAAAATCTTCAGCAAATCCAAAGCCTTATTTTTCAAGTCTTCTTCATTTTTATAGAAAGCTGGTAGGCGGAAGAAGGATGCAAAAGTATGCGGCTTGTGGTGATTCCCAAAAGCAATCAAGACATTATCTAAAACAGTTAAATCTTTAAAGAGACGGATGTTTTGGAATGTACGTCCAAGTCCGAGCGATGCAATTTTATATGGAGCTTTGCCATTTAGCAAGTGACCATCTAAAGTCACCGTCCCTTCACTTGGCTCGTATACCCCCGTCAATAAATTAAAGAGTGTTGTTTTACCAGCACCATTCGGACCGATAAGTCCAACTAATTCACCTTCATTAAGCTCTAAAGTCACATCACCAACAGCTGTCAGACCACCAAAATGTTTCGTTAAATTTTTTACATCAAGAAGTGCCATTATTCTTTGACCTCCTTATCTTTTTTTAAAAAGCGCGACAATTGCAGCTCCCAAGTACCTAGAAGTCCACCTGGACGGAAGATCATAACTAAGATAAGAGCGAGTGAATAGATAATCATTCGAATGCTTGAGAACTCTTGCAAGAGCATATTCAAGACACCTAACACAATTGCTGCGATAATTGTTCCAGTCATCGATCCTAAACCACCAAATACAACAATGATTAGGACATTGATCGTGTTGGTAAAAGAGTAATCCTTAGGCACAACTGCTCCGATAAAACCAGCCTTCAAAGCACCTGCAATTGATGCAGTTATCGCCCCAAAGACAAAGGCAACGACTTTAGCCTTAGTTGTGTTAACACCTACAGACTCTGCCGCAATCTCATCTTCACGGACAGACAAGGTTTTGCGCCCCAGAGGACTCCGCAAGAAGTTCAATGTGAACAAAGTCGTAATAACAACAAAGAAATAAACCATCTGCCAGCTAGTAAAGCCAGGAATACTTAAAATACCAGCAGCACCATTAGTAACTTCTCCACCATTCACAATCAAGATACGAATAATTTCAGATACTCCAAGAGTTGCAATGGCCAAGTAGTCTCCCTTTAGTCGAAGTGTAGGAATCCCAACTCCCAAGGCAACAAGTCCTGCAATGAAAGCCCCTAGTATCATAGCAGCAAAAAAGGCAGGATAGGTTGGAGATTTTGTTCCAATGATCGCAACTGCATAGGCTCCAATAGCCATGAAACCAGCATGGCCTAGAGAAAATTGCCCTGAGAATCCAACAATCAGGTTGAGACCAACCGCTAGAATAATGTTAATACCGATTTCTTCTAAGATTTGCAAATGGAAGGCGTTCAGTATTCCTCCACCAGCTAAAACAGTAATCAAGACAAAGCCTGCAAGAATTAAAGCAAGCCATAGAAGATTTACTTTCAGATTTTGCTTCATACCTTACACCTTCTCTTTCACGTTTTTCCCAAGGATTCCCGCAGGACGAATTAACAAGATGATAATCAAAATACCATAGACAATCGCATCACGGAAGTCTGACATACCAAAGGCTGTTGCAAAGGTTTCTAACAGACCAATAACAAAACCACCCAAGGCAGCCCCTGGAATAATTCCGATACCACCCAAAACAGCAGCAACAAAGGACTTAATACCTGGAGTCATCCCCATTAATGGCTCTAATGAGTTATAGTAAAGAGCGATAAGAACACCTGCTGCCCCTGCTAGTGCAGAACCCAATGCAAAGGTGAAACTAATGGTCCTGTTGACATTGATTCCCATTAGTTGAGCAGCGTCACTATCTACTGAAACTGCCCTCATAGCTTTCCCCATCTTGGTTTTTTGTACAATAAATTGCAAAGCCAACATCAAGAAAATAGAAATCCCTAAAATCATCAACTGAATATTTGAGACTGTAATAGGTCCTAAGTTAAAACGAACAGTTGGAATTACCTGAGGGAATGGTAAGGTACTTGCACCGACAAAATAAACCATGAGATATTCCAAAAGGAAGGAAACCCCAATTGCTGTAATTAAGGCTGCAATACGAGTCGAATTTCGTAATGGGCGATAAGCCAAGAATTCAATGACAACCCCTAAAATAGCTGTTCCAATCATAGCCACAATCAAGGCCAAAAAGAAATTTAATTTCAATGAATTAATGAGGAAATACCCCATAAAAGCACCCATCATATAAATATCGCCATGGGCAAAATTAATGAGCTTAATAATACCATAGACCATGGTGTAACCTAGGGCTAACAGTGCATAGACACTACCTAGAATTAGACCATTGACAAGCTGTTGGAGCATAAGACACCACACTTTCTAATATAATAAAATCGGGCAAGAGACAAACTCAATCCTAGAAATTGAATTCATCACCTCACCCGCAGAAAGGAACTGTATTCTGATTTAAATACAATTCCTTTTCCTTCTTTTGTAAGATTCTAGAAATTCAGTTGAATTGCTTAGTTTGGTTTTACTGTTTCCACAGTATCAACTTTACCATCTTTCAAGCCAATCATCAAGGCTGACTTAACTGGGTTATGATTTTTATCCATTGTGATAGAACCAGTCACCCCTTCGAAGTCTTTCAACTTAGCAAGGTTTTCTTTGATATCAACTGAGTTTTTCGCACCCTTAGAAGCTTCTGCTACCATATAAACAGAGTCATAAGCAAGAGCAGAGAACATTGATGGTTCTTCATTATACTTAGCTTTATATGCTTCCAAGAATTTCTTAGCTTTAGCTGTCATGTTTCCGCTAGTTGAGTAACCAGAAACATAGTAGACATTAGTTGCAGCTGCTGGAGTTGCTTGTGAGATAAACTCTTCACTGTTAAATCCATCTCCACCAACAATTGGTTTGTCAATTCCCATACCACGAGCTTGGTTTACGATTTTACCAGCTTCAGTGTAGTAACCTGGAACAACAAGGGCATCAAAGTCTTTACCTTTGAATTTAGTTAAAGCTGCTTGGAAGTCAGTATCTTTTGAGGCAAATGTTTCAGTTGCAACGATTTCACCCTTGTACTCTTCTTGGAAAGCCTTGGCGATTCCTTTTGCGTAGTCACTTGAGTTATCGTAGTAAAGAACAACTTTTTTAGCTTTCAAATTGTCTGTGACATATTTGCTAAGAATTTTCCCTTGGAAACTATCGATGAAAGTTGTACGGAACAAGTAATCTTGACCTTTTGTCAAATCATCCTGAGTACCACTTGGAGTAATCAAAGGAACAGAAGCTTTAGCAGCATTTGTAATCGCCGCACCAGTACCACCTGAAGTCGCAGGGCCAATGATGGCATTTACTTTAGCCTGGGTCACCAAGTTTGTAGAAACTGTAGAAGCTTCACTCAACTCGGATTTATTATCCTTATCTGTAACTTCAATTTGTTTGCCGTCTACTCCACCAGCTTTATTGATTTCATCAACAGCTAACTTAGCAGCTTTTTGTTCAGCGGTTCCGTATGAAGCAACGTCACCAGTTTCTTCAAAGTTGAAACCAATTTTAAGTGTCTTACCAATCTCAGTTCCTGAAGCAGAGCCAGAATTTCCTGTTGTAGAAACCTCTCCACAGGCTGCTAGCAATGCAACACTTGCAAGACTAACCAAAGTTAATGCAAATTTTTTCTTCATCAAAATGTTCTCCTTTATGTGTATTCAAAACTATATAGTAAGAATATACCGAATTATCAGAAAATTGTCAATATAAAAACAAACGCTTTTTAAATGATAACGTTTTCCTCTTGGCGATGTAGACTACCAACGAAGTTTTTGTCCAATTCCTGAATATGACAAGCACGAACTTTTTTTACAAACTTTTCCTGTCCCAGCTTCTTCTGCAAGTCTTCTGCCTGCGTTTTTGGTACATAGAGCTGAAGATACCGACGTTTTTTAGAATGGTAAACTATATCTCCATATGCAGCAACTTTTTTTACGTCACGATTATAATAAAGATAAACAATTATTCCAACTCGTTCTTCTTTTTGATACATAAACGATCCTTCCCAAACTAGAACTACTTACTGATTATATCAAAAAAGCCCCTTAGGGGCAATTTGATTTTATAGGATTAACTCAAATTATTGTTGGCCATAATCTCATCAATGAATCCATAAGCAAGAGTTTCTTCAGCACTCATCCAATAATCACGTTCTGCATCAGCATGAATTTGCTCAACTGTTTTACCAGAATTATCGGCAAGAATTTGCTCTAAAGTTTTCCGGGTCTTCAACAAGTGTTCCGCAGCAATAGCCATATCCGTTTGCTGAGTACCACCACCAGTTCCTCCCATTGGCTGGTGAATCATATATTCAGCATTTGGAAGCATGAAACGTTTGCCTTTGGCACCGCTTGATGCGATGATGGTTCCCATGCTCGCAGCCATACCCATAACGATTGTTTGGACATCAGATTTAATAAAGTTCATGGTGTCAACAATCGCTAAGCCTGCTGAGACTGAACCACCTGGTGTGTTGACATAAAGGTAGATATCCTTGGTACTGTCTTGTGCATCCAAGAAAAGAAGCTGAGCAATGACTGAATTAGCCATATTATCCTCTACCGGACCTGTCAACATGATGATGCGGTCTTTTAATAGGCGTGAGTAAATATCATACGAGCGTTCCCCACGGCTTGTTTGTTCAATAACTACAGGAATCATAGTTTTCTCACTTTCTGTTAGTTGGATTTTCTATCAAATAGGAAATAGAATATTCAAAGTATGAATCCATTATAACTCTTTGGTCAATAAAGGTCAAATTTTTGAATTGATTAGGAAGTATACTGACCTTAAGAAGCTTGCCTCTTCAAAACCACTCCATCTTCCTATTTCTTGGATTTTGGACAACCCTTCAGCAAAATCTTATTTAGTTCCGAACAAGCGGTCTCCGGCATCTCCCAATCCTGGTACGATATAACCATGTTCATTTAGATGGTCATCCAAGGCAGCCGTGAAAATATCCACATCTGGGTGTGCTTCCTGCAAGGCTTTTACTCCTTCAGGTGCAGAAACCAAGCATACAAATGTAATGTGACTAGCACCACGTTTTTTGAGAGAATCCACAGCCAAGATCGCAGAACCACCTGTAGCTAGCATTGGATCGACAACAAAAATCTGACGTTGGTCGATATCTTCTGGTAACTTCACTAAGTATTCAACTGGTTTCAAAGTCTCTTCATCACGATACATTCCGATGTGACCGACCTTCGCTGCTGGAACCAAGCTTAGAAGTCCATCGACCATGCCAATACCAGCCCTCAGGATTGGTACAATAGCTAATTTTTTCCCTGCAATCTGCTTTTGGACTGTTTTTGTAATTGGTGTTTCAATTTCGACATCTTCAAGTGGTAAATCGCGCAAGACCTCATATCCCATGAGCATTGCGATTTCATCAACTAATTCACGAAAAGCCTTGGTAGAGGTATCTGTACGACGCAAGATAGACAATTTATGCTGAATTAGTGGATGAGCGATAACTTCAAGTTTTCCCATGATTGGATTTCCTTCTTTCAATTTATTCTTCTTATTATATCAAAAAAAGATTGAAAAGGCTTGCCATAAGCAAACCTTTTCAGAGATTTTCTTGGTCCTAAAGCCATTCCTTATAACGCTTGATATACAAGTGTTTAACAAAGGTTACACTAACCATGTAAAGCACAATAATCAATAGGAGGAAAAGGAAATATGCTCCATTGAGCGGAGCTGTTTTGAGAACAGACGCAAAAAGGCTGTATGGCAAGGAAGTAACAAAGAGAACAGCCACCATGGTGGTAACAATGACAGACAAAGCAGGACGACTTTGCACAAAAGGCAATTTAGGCGAGCGTAGCATATAGATGACCATAGTTTGGGTCCACATAGACTCAATAAACCACCCAGTTTGAAAAAGAGTGATAAAGGTCGCCGCCTGTTCAGTGCCAGCTTGGTAACTGCTTCCTGTTATCATAGGAACAATGATAAAGTAGAGGGCTAAGTAAGTCAAAACATCAAAAATGGATGAGATAGGCCCAATCCAAGCCATAAAGCGGGTAATAGAGTTAGCAGACCAAATCCGTGGTTTCTTGAGAAATTCACTATCAACGTTATCGAAAGGCAAAGCTATACAGGACAGATCATAAACCAGATTGAGAACAATCAGGTGAACTGGTGCCATCGGCAAAAAAGGCAAAAAGATGCTGGCAAAGAGGAGAGAAAAGATATTCCCAAAATTGGAACTGACCGTCATCTTAATGTACTTAGTCATGTTGGCATAGACCTTGCGTCCCTCTACCAACCCTTTCTCCAGAACCATGAGGTCCTTATCCAGTAGAATGACATCTGCCGTTTCCTTGGCTATATCGACAGCTGTATCAACAGAAATACCGACATCTGCTACTTTCATCGAAGGGGCATCATTGATGCCATCGCCCATGTAGCCAACCTTGTGTCCATTGGCTTTGAGTTGAAGGATGATCCGAGCTTTTTGGTCAGGAGAGAGCTTGGCAAAGACCGTTGTATTCTCTACCGCTTGGCTCAATTCCTCATCTGATAAAGCATCTACCTCTACGCCTAGCAAGATATTTTCTACATCAAGGCCAACCTTTTCACAGACTGCCTGAGTAACCTTTTCATTATCACCTGTCAAAATCTTAGTGGCAACACCGTACTCAGCCAAGGTTTCAATAGCTGGAGCCGCAGATGACTTAGGCGGATCCAGAAAGGCCAGGTAGCCCGTCAAAATCATATCAGACTCATCCTTGACCTCATAGTCATAATCTTCTTCTAGGTCTGACTTGTAGCTAACACCTAGCACGCGCAATCCTTGCTCATTGAGTTGAGCCACTTCCGCAAGGATTTCCTGACGAATTTCCTCAGTCAGTTCCGTAATCCGATTCTTGTATTCCACATAACTAGAGATCGCCAGCATTTCCTCCAAGGCGCCCTTGGTCACCATGCTAATAACATCTTCATCATCCTTGACAATAACACTCATGCGACGGCGTTCAAAGTCAAAGGGCAGTTCATCAATTTTCTTAAAGGTTTGGTCTAAGTCACGAACAAGCTCATGCTTTTCTGCTTCTTTCTCTGTCCGATTGATAATGGCCCGATCCATGAGATTTTTAAGGCCAGTTTGGTAATAGGAATTGAGAAAAGCGCGACGGAGCACTGCCAAATCTAAATCACCATGAATATCCAGAGGGTATTCCAAGACAATCTCGTCTTGGGTCAGTGTACCCGTCTTATCCGTACAGAGGATATCAATAGCTCCTAGATCTTGAATAGCATTCAATTTTTTGATCACGACCTTTTCCTGAGCCATGATAATAGAACCTTTAGCTAGGCTGGCTGTGATAATCATCGGTAGCATTTCTGGAGTCAAGCCAACTCCAACGCTGAGAGCAAAGACTCCTGCTTCCAACCAGTCTCCATCTGTCAGTCCATTGATGAAGAAAACAACAGGTACCATAACGAGCATCAGACGAATCAAGAGCCAAGAAATGCTATTCATATCACGCTCAAAAGAAGTCGGCTCATCGTAGGTATTCAGCGTCTGCTCAATGGCCCCCATCATGGTATCGTCACCAACCACCAGTACCAGAGCTGTTGCCCTTCCGGAAATAACGTTGGTTCCCATAAAGGCCAATGACTCTGTTTCTAAAAGGCTATCAAGATTTTGCCCATCCGCCTTAGACAAACAGACCTTTTCTACTGCATCGCTCTCCCCTGTCAGGCCAGACTGCTGAACGAAAAAATCTCGCGATTCCAGCAACAAAACATCTGCTGGAATCATGTCTCCGGCACTAAGTTTGACAATGTCTCCTACAACAATCTCATCAATGGGAAGTTCTTGTTCTGAGCCTTCACGAACAACCGTAGCTGTGTTGACAATCAGCCGAGACAGATTGCTAGCGGCGCGGTCACTTCTCAATTCCTGAATAAAACGAATGCCTCCAGAAATCAAAACCAGAACGACAATAATGATGGAAGTTGTCGGATCTTCCTCTCCGGGCTTAGCCAGCCAGACATTAGTCACCAAAGAGACTAAAGCAATCACTAATAAGATGACTGTAAAGGGGTTAATAATAGACTCGTAAATTTTCTTTAGAATGGAGTCTTCCTGCCCCTTTGTGATGATATTTTCCCCATAGAGGTCACGATTTTCTTCTACCTGCTCTTCAGTCAGGCCACGAAAGGCGGTCTTGTAGATGGCCAAGGTTTCTTGCATAGGAAGCTGCAAAGCAGCAACTAATCTTTCTTTTACTGTTTTCATTGGTTTCTCCTTAATGTATGAATAATCAAGTTCATACACAGAGACCAATCACTTTATAAGGACCGAACGATACAAATCAGCGATTGGCTGTGTATGTGCGGTTCCGGATGATCGTCAATTTGCATCGCATGTCTCCTTTCTTTTTCTTAAGAGGCAGGTAAACAACTATTTGCCTACTTGAAATATTTTCAACAAAAAGAATACCCCGCCAATTCTCGGCAGGGTTGTTTGCATGTCAGGTCTTTCACTTTATTTTACAACAGATAAAGTAAACATCTACCGTTCAAGCTTTAACTCCATAAGGCGATGAAATGAGCTTAGTCTTGACCTTGGCGATCAGGACTGTTGACCAACGAGTAGTGTCTCCACTGCTTTGCGGTAGTCATCCGTATCCTTATGGTAGCCTCACCTACCGATTTTCCATTCTTACTATACTCCTCTTTGCAAGGATTGTCAATAAATAAATCACTAATTTAAAAATATTTTCAAACCTGTGCTAAGACCGACTACTTAGGCAAAACAGCTCCAATACGTTTACAAATTTCTACAACCATATCCTTTGGTGTAGCCACATTCAGTCGAGCATGGTACTTGCCTTCTTGACCAAAGTCGCTTCCTCGATTCAGGACTACCTTTGCCTCTTCTCGCAACAACTGGAAGAGTTGGTCATCAGTCAGGTCATAATCTGAAAAGTCCAGCCAAATTAGATAGGTTCCTTGGGGCTTCATAACCTTCAGGCGTGGGGCTTCTTTGGCAAAATAATCAACCACAAAATCGATATTCTCCTCTAAGACTGTCTTAAGTTCTGTCAACCATGATTTCCCATAACGATAAGCAGCTTCAGTCGCTACAAAACCAAGTCCTGAAATTTCATGCTGGTTGTTAGCCAGCTGACGCTTTTTAAACTGATGGCGCAGGCTGGGATTCTCAATCACAGCATAGGAATTTTTAGTTCCAGCAATATTAAAGGTCTTAGTTGCACTGGATAAAATCAGGCTAAAGTCCTTAAAGTCAGGAGAAACAGTATTGAAGGACTGGTGTTCATTCCCAAACAATGTCAAATCTTGATGAATTTCATCTGATACCAGAATGACACTGTACTTTTGGCAGAGGCGGCCAATTTTTTCTAACACTTCCCGTTCCCAAACTCGCCCTCCAGGATTATGAGGATTGCAGAGAACATAAATCTTGACTTCATTGTCTACAATATCTCGCTCTAGCTGCTCAAAGTCAATCTGAAAGAGGCCGTCTTGCTCTACCAAAGAATTGGTAATCAGCTGGCGATTATTGAGCTTAACAGAGCGAGCAAAAGGAGGGTAAACCGGAGTGTTGATTAGAACGGCATCGCCTTTCTTGGTAAAGGCTTGGATAGCCGTCGAAATAGCAGGAACTACTCCTTCGATAAATACCAAGGCCTCCCTGTCAAAAGCGTAGCCATGCTCCGTCCTCTCCCAATCTAGAACAGCATTGATCAACTCCTCACTAGCATAGGTATAACCATAGACTAAGTGATCTGCGTAGTCATGAATGGCCTGCTGAATTTCAGGCAGGACTTCAAAATCCATGTCCGCAATCCAGGCAGGAAGAACCTCCCTATCCTCTTCAGCTTCTTTCCATTTATAAGTATGATGACCAAAACGATTAGGGGCTGTTTTAAAATTATATTTTCCCATACTAGTCCTCCAAGGCAGCTCGCAAATCAGCCACTAAATCTCGGCTGTCCTCAATCCCAATTGACAGGCGTAGCAAATCATCTGTCAATCCATAAGAATGACGTACTTCAACTGGAATGTCAGCATGAGTTTGAGTTGTCGGGTAGGTAATCAAACTCTCCACTCCGCCCAAACTTTCTGCAAAAGTGAAGACTTTCAGGCTATTTAGTAGATGAGGGATCTTTTCTTCATCTACAATCTTAAAGGAAATCATACCACCCTTGCCTGGATAGAGAACCTCTTTTACTGCAGGAGATTGCTTCAGAAAAGCAACCACTTCCTGGGCATTCTGAGTAGAGCGCTCCATACGGAGAGCCAGTGTCTTAAGACCGCGTAAAAGTAAATAACTGTCGAATGGAGAAAGAACCGCTCCAGTTGTATTCAAATTATAGAAAAGCTTATCATAGATATCCGTGTTATTAGTCATAACGGCTCCAGCCAAGACATCATTATGCCCGCCTAGATACTTGGTCGCAGAGTGCAGGACAATATCAGCACCATCCTCCAGCGGTCTTTGGTAAATGGGACTGTAAAAAGTATTGTCTACTATTACCCTTGCACCACTCTCATGAGCCACTTGGGAAATACGTGCAATATCAAACTCTACCATAAGAGGATTGGTTGGTGTCTCGATATAGACAATATCTATATCTTCTGTCAATTTGTTCAGAAGCTCTTCTTCCGTATTGGCATAGGTAAAGGTGAATCGGCCTTCTGCTTCAGCTTGGGCAAACCAGCGGAAAGAGCCACCATAGAGATCTCGAACAGCCAAAACCTTACTTCCGACTGGAAAAGCACTAAAGGCCAGCACAATAGCCGACATACCAGAACTAGTCGCAAGAGCATAATCAGCACTTTCGATAGCAGCCAGAGTCTCCTCCAGGCTAACACGCGTTGGATTCTTGGTCCGAGTGTAGTCATAACCAGTTGATTGACCAAACTCAGGGTGCTGGTAGGTCGTTGAAAAATGCAGGGGTGTTGTTAAGGCACCGGTTGCTTCATCTGTTTTAACCCCAGCTTGGGCCAGTATGGTATTCAAGTTTAATGCTTGACTCATTTCTTATTCCTCACAATCTCGTAAATCTTATTCTATTGTAACATCTTGTGAAAGTTCTGCGCTTTGTTCTTTTCAAGAGCTAGATATAGTCTGAAACTATATAAAAAACCCGACCTTCAAATAGCCGGGGCAAATACTTATGAATTAACATTTAAGAAATATGGAATTTCCTTCTCAAACTGCTTGCTTTTGCCTCTCCTACGAAGCGATCAAGCAAACGAACACGCAAGGCCAAGCCACCATAAACTGCAATACCAACTCCACCAATTAGAACCAAATAAATCATACTTGAGACACGTCCAGCTGGATGGAAAAAGAAACCAAGAAGCAAATCAGCTAATGCAATGACAACTATCATTAAAAGCGTTAAAATACAAGTCAGTAAACTACGTTTGATCAGGTTTTGAGGATTAAGTCCTGTGATATCGCGAATTTCACGATACATAAAGACGATTGGAACAATCAGACCAATTGTCGTTGAGAGCAGAGGCCCGTAAGCTCTGAAAAGCCAAATCAGAGGAATTTGTAAGATCAACTTTACCACAACACCGTATAAGAAATAAACAATGGCCTTACGGTTTTGGAAGAGGGCTTGGATCATGGGAGCTAGCACTGTATAAAAGCTCAAAATAATTGTCTGTATAAGGGCAAATACAAAAAGTCCCAAAGCAAGTTTATCTGGCTGACCATAAAAGACCGTATAGAGAGGCCGAGCAACCAGAACGGCACCAATCGTTGCAGGTAAGATAAACAAGAGCAACATGGTCAGGTTATCCTGAATCAAACGAGCAGCAGCCTTAAAATCTCCCTTGACATAATTCTCTGTCAGAAGTGGAATTCCAACCCCCGCAATAGAAGTCGCTACAGCAATCAGAATCATAGTTATCTTATTGGGATTAGCCGAGAAGTAACTAAACATGACTAAGAGCTGGGTATTAGTGTAATCCGTAAACCAATTCATTACATGGATGAAGGTCATCTGGTCAATAATTTGGAAAAGCTGGATAGCCGATCCAGTGATAATAAAAGGAATGGCTTCACGAATTGTATCCCAAAGCAATGCTCTGGTATCAATACTATTTCCGCTTGGTGATTTTTTGAAGATTGCTTGGAGCATATTTTCCTTGGACAGGAAATAAGCCAAAACTCCTACACTAGCAACCATCCCAATAAAAGCTGCAAAGGTTGACTGGGTAACAGCAGAAACATAATTTTTTGATCCGAAATTCATGATAAAGAAGGTCGCAAGAAGCATCCAAATGATTCGAATCAACTGCTCTGCCACTTGACTGATTGCATATGGTTTTAAATTGTTAAAGCCTTGGAAAAATCCTCGGATAACACTCATAGAAGGGAAAATCAGCACCGCCCATGAGAGGCTTTGCATGATTGGAATCAAATCTTTCCCCCCACCAGACAAACTGGCGAAGAGTGGAGATAGAAGATACATGATTACTCCAAAAACAGCACCAAGCAACAACATGAACTTGAGGAATTCTCTAATTAGAGTAAAACTATGCTCCCTTTGATCAATCGTATTGTATTTAGCCACCTGCTTGGCTACAGCCACCGGAATTCCAGCTGTTGAAATCAGCAAAAACCAAGCATAAATGTTGTAGCCCATGGTGAAAAGACCATTAGCCTCCGCACCATGCCTGCCCATCCAAATATACCAAGGAATAATATAAATAGCCCCCAAAAGACGGCTAATAAAGTTTCCAGCAGTCAGCCAAGCAGTTCCCCGCAGCATCTGCTGCTGCTGACTTGTCGTTTCTTGACTCATACGATCAAACCTCATCTTATCATTTAATAGCTTTTATCCTATTATAAACTTTTCCTTTCCTCTTGTAAAACCCAGCCATTAAGTTTACAATAAGATTATGATAAAAATTGAAACAATAATAGATATTTTAAAAAAAGATCATAATTTTCGTGAAATCATCAAAGACGGCCACTACTTCTTTCATGATAGTGGACTGACTTTTGACAAAATCAGCTATGATAGCCGTAATGTGACAAATACGACCCTCTTCTTTGTTAAGGGTGAAAATTTCAAAAAAGAATTCCTAGAAGGTGCCGTAGAGTCTGGTCTAAAGTTTTATATCAGTGAGAGCGATTTTGAAGTAGGAATCCCAGTACTTGTTGTTAATGATATCAAGCAGGCTATGAGCTTGATTGCCATGGAGTTTTATGGCAATCCGCAAGATAAACTTAAAATTTTAGCCTTTACAGGAACCAAGGGAAAAACAACGTCTGCTTACTTTGCCTACCAAATCCTATCGCAAAGTCACCGACCAGCCCTCCTATCCACCATGAATACCACCTTAGATGGCAAGAACTTCTTCAAGTCCAGCCTAACAACGCCAGAGAGCTTAGATTTATTTAAAATGATGGCCCAGGCTGTAGCTAATGACCGCACTCATCTGATTATGGAAGTTTCCAGTCAAGCCTATCTAAAAAAACGTGTTTATGGTTTAACCTTTGATGCCAGTGTTTTTCTCAATATCAGTCCTGATCATATCGGGCCAATTGAACATCCCACTTTTGAAGACTACTTCTACAATAAACGGCTCTTGATGGAAAATAGCAGAGCAGTGGTTGTTAACAGTGGCATGGATCATTTCCAAATCGTGAAAGAGCAAGTCTCTTCGATAGAACATGATTTCTATGGAGAAAACTCTAGCAACACCATCATAGATTCTCAAGCCTTTAACTTTGAAGTAAGTGGCAAGCTAGCTGGTAAATATGACATTCAGCTTATCGGGCGTTTCAATCAAGAAAATGCTCTAGCTGCGGGCCTCGCCTGTCTTAGACTAGGTGCTAGCTTAACAGACATTCAAAAGGGAATTACTCTGACTCGTGTTCCGGGACGAATGGAAGTACTGACCCAAAAAAATGGTGCTAAAGTTTTTGTTGATTACGCTCATAATGGAGACAGTTTGACCAAGTTGCTCAATGTAGTCCAGGAACATCAAAAGGGCCAGACCGTTCTTGTTCTAGGAGCAACTGGAAACAAGGGGGAAAGTAGACGAAAGGATTTTGGAATCTTACTTAATAAACACCCAGAGATTCAAGTCATCCTGACTGCTGACGACCCTAATCGCGAAGATCCTGTAACCATTGCCAAAGAAATAGCTAGTTATATATCCCACGATGTCACCATTATCGCTGATCGTGCGGAGGCTATAAAGGTAGCAATGAGTCTTACTGGACAAGAAGGAGATGCTGTTATTTTAGCCGGTAAAGGGGCCGATGCTTATCAGATTGTCCATGATCAAAAAGTAGCCTATCCAGGTGACTATCAAATCGCAGAAAACTATCTATAACAATAAAAAGAGAGTTAACATTTAACTCTCTTTTTGGTTACAATTATTTATTCAAGCTAGTGTTAATACCTTAAACTGCGTCTTCAACAGCACCTTTTATCATCTTCAACGACTTCTTTTTCTTTGGAGATTGTCTTTTCTACAAGACCTTTCGCTTCTGTTTTGCTGTCTCCTGTCTGTTTTCCTTGTTTTTTCTTGTAAACTGAAAAATCTCTCATTTTTAAATCTCAAGAGTTCTGATTCTTCTAAAATATCAGTTCAAACGAAAACTCAACTTTTCCTTGTCAAAGCTAGCCTCTAGCTCGTATTTACCTGCTTCGTTTTGCCGAATATAGCCCAAGATTACGAGGCTATCGACAAAAATGTCCCGCCGCTTCTGCATGAGCTCATCCTTGCGGACATATTTGAGAAGAAAGGTCGTCATATACTTAAGTGCATACTCTGGATTGACATCGCCCAAGATCGCATAGAGAGGTTTTTGTGCTTCAGACAGCGGATATTGATGCTCCATTTTATAAAAATAATTAGCCAAAGTCAGCTCATCCCGCTGAAAATCTGTCTCTTCCAGCAAGACAGCCGCATTGGTGCGATTGGAAAGCTGGGTCTCAAAACGCTGTTCCAACAGTTCCTGATAGAGAGGACTGTCATCACGGATAAAGATTTCCTGGTCCAAGTGCAAGTCAGTCAGACTTTCCAAAAGAGGTAACGTCAGGTAATAACGCTTATTCTCCCGCTTGATGTAGCCAGCCTTAATGTAGTCCTCAATTGAGCGATCAATATTGGCTACACCCACAAATTCTCGCTTTATCTCCCGCAAAATAACGTCTTCATGTTGATCCAAATAATCAATCAGCTCCTGAAAAAATGGCTGGCGCGTCAAACGGCTAGGGTTGATAATTTTAATCATGGAGTTCTCCTTTATAGATGAGTTTGCTTGACTGAGCCAACTGGCTAGGATTCGTTCCGGGCTGATTTAAAGGCACATCTAAGTCCAATTCTCGATAATACTCCTGCCAAAAATCAGAAATTAGATTTTCCTCATCACCAAATTGCATGGGAATCGTATCAAAAATTGGCAAAATCTCTGCAATATACTCCGAACAGTAAAAACCATCAGACTGAGGATAAAAGCCGAAATTGTAAGGCTTTCCTAAATGTATTCTGGCCTTTTTAAAGACAGCATCTGCATCAATAGCTGGATAGCGATACACGTCATAAACATCGTCATCCTGTAAAAAATCAGACAAATCTTGATTGACAACACCCTTCTCATGGGTTGCATGATAAATCTCACCATTAAAAAAGATGGCCACGTGGCTGTATGAGCCAGTCGCTGCCCGGATGGCTGCTGCAATTTCTGAAGATCCGACTGTAAAAATCAAATCTCCGTCTTGTAAATCTTGAATCTTCATTTTTCTCACCTATCAAAAAAGGAGTCAAGACTCCTTTTAGGTATGAGGGGGATAGCCCCTTCTCGTAATTTTTTTGTCAAATGAGCTCTTTAAGCATTAAAACTTTCTGTCAGTTGAGGCACCACTTGCTTCTTACGAGAAACAGCGCCTGCAAGGAAAGCATGGTTGTTTTCAAGAACAAAGTTGAAGGCTGCTTCAACCTTATCCATGTTGCTTCCGATAGCCAAAATTTCTGAGTTTGAGTTGATGATGTCTGTAATCATCAAGACGAAGTCAGAGTAGCCATTGTCAGCAATTGCTTTTTCAATAGCCGCTTCGATTTCTGCTTGACGCTCCAAAACTTCAGCAATATCAACTGTGTTGACCTGTGCCACACGGACATTGTTTCCGTTGAGCTCAAATGTTTTCGCATCGATGTCGATCAATTCTTCTGCAGACTTGCTAGCCAAGTTTGTACCTGCCTTAAGCATAGCCAAACCATACTCTTCCAAGTTGACACCAGCCAGCTCAGCCAATTCTGGTGCAATGACCTTATCAGTTGGATGAGTTGTTGGCGACTTGAGCAAGAGAGTATCAGAAATCAAACCAGACAGCATCAATCCTGCAATTTCTTTTGGAACTGCTACGCCATGTTCTTTGAACATACGATAAACAATAGATGAAGCAGAACCAACTGGCTCCAAACGCATGTAAAGTGGACTAGCTGTTTCAAAGTTAGCAACACGGTGGTGGTCCACCACGCCATAAACTTCAACTTCAGCGATATCAGCCACAGACTGTTGGAATTCATTGTGGTCTGTCAGAATAACCTGCTCAGCACCCTCTGCCTTAGCAGATGTAATCACGCGCGGTGCAGCTACACCAAAGTAATCTAAAACAAAGGCAGTTTCTTCATTAGGCTCTCCCAATGCAACAGCTTCTGTATCCAAGCCATAAGCTTCACGAGCCAAGTAAGCAAAAGCGTAAGATGAACCGATAGCATCTGAGTCAGGATTTTGGTGACCGAAAACTAAAATTTTAGACATGATAAACCTCTTTTTTATATAAACTTTATTGCATTTATTTTACCACAATTACAATCATTTCACAAAAACAGAAGAAGATTTTTTGAAAAAAGGACTGGTCAACTCACCAGTCCTTTTATTGATACTCAAAACAGATCAGCTATTATGCACCCGATTCATATACTCTGTATAGGACTCTGTCTGCATGAGTTCCTTGGCATTCTTGACCCGATCAGCTGTTGGAGGCTTAACCCCTTCCAGCTTGTAAGGGATGCCCAGCTCCCGCCATTTGAATTCACCCATGGTATGGTAAGGTAGAATTTCAAACTTATCAACATTCTTCAGCGTCTTTACAAATTTACCTAGCTCAATCAAGTCATCATCTCGGTCAGTTAATCCTGGCACCAAGACGTGACGGATCCAGACTGGCTTTCCAATGTCAGACAAGTACTTGGCACAAGCCAAGATATTCTTGTTGGTCTGGCTGGTCACGATTCTGTGCTGTTCTTCGTTAATTTCCTTGATATCTAGCAGGACAAGGTCGGTGACTGCCATAAGCTTATCAAATTTTTTCAGGTAGCGAGGCGTATTTCTAAAAGGTAGGGCACATGTATCCAAGGTACAGTGGATACCCAGCTCCTTAGCCTTGGTAAAGAAGGCAATCAGAAAATCAATCTGCAACAAAGCCTCTCCACCACTGACAGTGATGCCACCTTTGTTACCCCAGAAGCCCTTATAACGGAGAGCTTCTTGCAAGACATCATCCACGGTCCGCAGCTGAGATTTGTTGGTTTCCATCTCCCATGTGTCTGGATTATGGCAATACTGACAGCGCATATGGCATCCCTGCAAAAAGACAATAAAACGGATACCAGGTCCATCTACAGCACCGAAACTCTCGGTAGAGTGAACCATGCCAGTTACCTTTCCATAATCAACAGTTTCTTCATTTTTCTCTTCAACCATAACACAACCTCTTCACTCTGAAAACGTTTTATAACTATTTTTATTATAACACGATTAATGTTAAAAATGACTTCATTTGCCTATTTTTTAGAAAACAAACTGTTTTTCAGTTTCATTTTCATTGTCTTACAACAGATGAGCCTCAACTTTTATTCTCATTTCCGACTCAAGAAACTAATCTTTTCAAGTTCTAGGCTAAAATTTTCTATTATAAAAATCAAACCACCTTCTCTCCCTCTTTATTCCAAGAAAAAAGAGGGGTGCCCCTCTTTATGTTTTCTTCTTAACTATGTTTTTTCTTCCAAACCAAACCAAGGAGAACAATCGTTGCAAGTCCTACTACAAAGATAAATTTGCTATCTGACGAACCTGTATTTGGAAGTTCTTTCTTACTGTCTTTGCTTGATGGAGTTTTTGATTTAGGATTTTTCGGTGGTTGGTAACTGTTGGTAAAGCTATCTTTTCCTCCTTCATAAGAAACTGTTGAAAGAAGATTGCCATTCTCATTCGTTACCGTAATCGTCACTTTAATTTCACTGTTGTCATAAGTAATGCCTTCTGCATCACCCTTCACTTCGCGAATTGTATACGTGTATGTTCCAGTTTTAGTAAAGGCAAGAGTCTTGAAATCTACACTTCCGTCTGCCTTATTTTTAACTGTTTCAACTACCTTACCTTTGGCATCTTTTAGTTCAAATGAGAACTCGCCATCTTTCAAGTCACGACCTGTTAAGAATTTCTTAACTTTTAATTGAGCTGTTGTTGAACCTGGGACATAAGTATTGGTAAACTGTTTTTTGTTATCGTCATAGCTAACTTTTGCCACCAACTTGCCTTGATTATCCGCTTTTACTTTAATTTTAGCAGTTATTACAGATGAGTCATATACGACCCCACTGATATTGCCAGATTTTTCTCTGATTGTGTAAGTATAAGTTCCAGCTTTTGTAAAAGTTAAAGGTGAGAATTTAATGGAGCCATCAGCCGCATTATTAACAGTCTCAATCTCAGCTCCATTCTTATCGTACAAGGTGAAGAAGAACTCGCCGCCATTTAGATCACGACCAATCATGACTTTTTGAACCATCAGCTGAGCAGATGCAGAAGATTGTTTTCTATCAACAATTGTTTTTGAAGCTATTTTAAGAGTGCTATCAAAGTCATCCGGACTTACTTTAACATCGTCCGCCAACTCATATCCAGCAGGGGCTTCTGTCTCTCTAATTGTGTAATCATCTTTCAAGAGATTGGTGACTTCCGCAATACCTTGGTCGTTTGTCACTACTTGAGCAACTACTTGACCAGAACGATCACGAATAATATCAAATTTAGCACCTGGCAAAGCTGAACCATCATCTGATACTTTTTTAATTTGAATTTTATAAGTGTAGCCTTCTGCCTCGCCATGACCTAGGTAATAAGTATAAGTTGAATTGCGGCTGTCTTCAACTCCGTTTGTTGTTGTCAAAGTAGCTGCATTTAAAAAGTTTTCGCCATCTGAAGGTGCATATGGTAGTTGAACCGAGTAATTAATCCGAATTCCTTCATTAGCCGAAAGATCTGGTAATTGAACAGAAAAATTATCATCAGTAAAGTTTACAGTAGTTTGGCCTGTAATGTCTACAGCGTTATCTAAAACCCAATCGCCATCGCGGAAGGCCCAAACTCCCTTATAAACTCGGAAAGTATCTTGTTTATAAGTAGCACTTGGGATTTTTAAAACGTCTGCTATTTTTACACCAGACATAGCTTTTCCGCTTCTGTTGACTGAAATCGAATAGCGTCCAATTGTTGGCTCAGCTTCATCCTGCCAACCAACTTTGTTTAAGTCTTCTTTTTTAACTTGACCAATTCCAGTGAAGTTAATCTTACCTGCTGGGAAAAGTTTCCCTCCAACTGTGATATCAATTGGTACTTCTTTTGCTTTCTTAATCACATTATGATCCGCACGGACATAAAAATAAAAGGTTCCTTTTACATCCGAATGTGTTTCAACATAAGGTTCATATGTAATCGTTACTACTTTTGTTTGCTGATTTACAACTGCCTTGGCAACAACATTTCCATCTTGGTCTTTTATGTCAAAGCTACCAGTACTTGCTAAAGTAACAACATCCGGCAGTTGAACATCCGTTGTGTCTCCTGCCTTTATTTCATTATTGTGTAATTTAAACTCCACATTAATACGAAATTCTTGCCACTGATCAACATCAGAAGAAGTGAGCTCGTTTCCTTTGCTATCTGTCAGATACATCCGAGTAATGACATCTCCATGTTCTGTAGCAAAGACCTTATTTCCTTGAGTAACAAATAAACTGAATAGTAGAGTTAGGGGAAGAAAAATCATCATCAAGATTTTTTTATTCATTTTATCATCTCCTTTTCCAAAAAAAAAAAATACAACAACAGGATCGTTTTATAACAAAACTATCACTTCATTATAAAATAATTTCCTTGGATTTTCAAGCATTTTCTAAATTGCTTTCACAAAGAGCTCTTTTGCTAGGCACCTGTCTTCAAACAAACTCAAAATAAAAAGCTATATCAAACTTATGGCAAACTGGATCATCTTATTGATCCACTGATTACCATAAGAAGATATAGCGAGTCTATCCTAAATAGCTGATACTTAGGCTCAAGAGGCTGACATAGTTGATATGATGAACTACTACTTGTCACTTTGTATTCAGTCTAAAATACTTATTCAGCTAAGAATGAGTGCCGAAGATGTTTAGAGCTTACTCTAGGTTAGATGACTTTTTTGATTTTCTAGATAATGGATAAGCAAAGATTAAGACTAAGAAACCAAAGGCTACCCAATGGCCTCTTTGTTCACCTGTAGCTGGCAAATTCTTTTTATTTCCGCCTGAATGCTTATCTGTTGTTGTTTTATCCTTCTGATTTGTTTCTTCGTGACCAACCTGCTTGGATTGACTTGTCTCAGATGAAGAAGCTTGACTTGAACTTTCTCCCTTATCTCGACTAGATGAATCTGTTTGGTTGTTACTAGTGCTTGGGACAGTATGATTCGATCCCTGATTGGACGAGCTAGATGATGAAGATGTATCTGGCTGATTAGTCTGATTTGAGAAGTCTAACTGTACCACTACTGGATCATGGTCCGAAGCTCTGCCATGTTCTTCCATGAAAGAAGCATTGATATGGACAGGAGCAAAAATCGCTTTACCAGCTAGGTTCTTAGAGATGAAAATATTATCTAAGCTTTGGTTGCTTCCGCGGTAGAAGTAAGAATAGCGGTCAGCCGCATCATGTTCCTGCATGAGGTTAATGAGTTCATTTCCTGCAATAGCTTTAGCGGTTTCAGAGAATTCAAAGTCATTGAAATCCCCAGTCAGAACAAACTTAAGATTTGGATTTTGTCTTAACCCTTCTTGAACAAAATTATTTAAGATTTTAGCCTCTTCGATCCGAGCAGCTTGGGTATGTTGAACAGCCGGCTGGTTTGAGCCATATACAGCATCATCACCTAGCTTGGATTTCAAGTGGTTGGCAATAACGACAACATGTTGTCCCTTAAATTCAAATTCAGCTGCTAAAGATTTACGAACCTTAGTAAAAGCAGGATTAGTTGGATCGATCCGGGCTGGATTTTTAACTAGATGGCCACCTGAGAAGCTAGCTGCTTCATCACTCTTACCGGCTTCTTTTTCAACTAGTTTTACACGATCTGGGTTATAAAGAAAGGCTACACGGATATTAGATCCAGGTTTACCACCATCTTGGCCATCAAAAGGTGCAACTTCAGTATATTTGTAGTTTTTACCTCCCAACTCCTTGATTCGAGCTGCTAGTTTTTCACCACTCTTCACACCGCTGGTCGTTCCATCATTGACGCTACCGTTATCATCTTGAACCTCGATGAGCGTGATAATATCTGGACTGTGAATTTCATTGATAAAGGAATTAGCGATTTTGGTCACCTTTTCGTCAGGTGTTTCACCTTTTTGTGTATTGGCAGAGAAATTCTCAATATTATAAGATGCTATCGTTAGCTTGTCTTCGCTAGGGTAGAGGGGAGAAATCTGTCTTTGCAGGCCTCCGTCTACTAAATCAGGTAATTGTGTTGGATCTAGTTTATAAATTTTGCCACGATAGGTAACCACTCCAACCACATCACCGTTGAAATAGTCCTTGGCCTTGGCAATGAATTTATTTCCAACGTAGACAGGGATGGTCGCTGTATTTTGGGCATTCGGACGCAGATTGACACCACCGATATTATTTAAGGGAAGAGCCTGGTAACCTTCAGGTAAAACATAAATATCTCCTCGATACTGTGGCCCTAAGACATGTGGTTTTTTAACTGTCGTTAACATGCCTTCTAAACTTTCCCAATAGTCCAAAGCTTCATTTTCCGGCTGATAGTTATTCACATCATTATCTACTGTATCCTGAGGCATCTTATCTACAATATCAACAGGAGTCGGTAGGTCAGCCTTACCATCCTTAGTAACTGTTGAAGCCTCCAGCATCGTGACGGTCAAACTGCCACTTGGCTTGTTAAAAGTTTGTCCTTGGCGAATGCTAAGCTCTTCCATGTAGCCTTCTTTTACTCGGCCTTCAAGAGTTAATTTATCTCCAACGTCGACTTGTTCTTTGGAAACAACATAAATCGCATCTGAAGTCTTGCTATTCCCATCAGGTGTCACATCTTGAACGTAAAATCCATAACGGTCTGTCTTTGTAACAACAACATTTGAAACTCGGACATCTTTATCCTGATAAGGAGATACTTGCGATTCACCTTGAATCGTTCCTAGATTGGCAACAGTCTCTGCAGTGCTTGATACAGCTTGTGCAGCAACTGTCTCTTCTTTTTTATCTGCTTCCTCAGCAGACGCAGCTCTTGAATCTCCTGAAGAATTTGTATTTTCTGCAGAACTACTAGCTGTTGACTCACTGACTGCTGAACTATCTGCAACAGTTACTGGAGCTGAACTCGAAGAATTTTCCGTCTCTTCAGCTCCGACCGGAACAGCCAAGGAAAGCAAAGGCAGAAAAGCACTTAATACTGCTGCTGAATAAAAAAGATGCTTTTGATAAGCTTGTTTCTTCATAAAGTTCTCCTTTTCCTAATGAAACTTAATTACTATACTGTTTATATTATATAGAAAAAACAATATTTTCGCAAACGCTTTCCTTAATTCTTACTTTCTTTCGTTCCTACCTATCAGTTTTTGTTAAATCAGTTAATATTTAAAAACAGCGAAGAAAACTGATATCTGGAATTCAGCTTTCCTCACTGCAAAATAGTATTTTTAATTAACAAGAATAGCTAGAGTTTCATAAGGTTGCAAAGTCAGAATATGATCACTTTGAGTTCTACCATAGTTGGACAGAAGGACCTGGCCATTTTGATAATCCGGTAAGATATCCACTGTAATTGGATCCTTATAAAAGTTGTTCAGGACTAATAGTTTTTGTCCTTGCCACTCCCGCTCAAAGGCATAGACCTGGGGACTGTCCTCATAGGCTGGCTGATAGCTACCTTCTGCTATGATCGGCAGTTCCTTACGCAGGGCAATCAATTTCTGATAAAAGCTAAAGATCGGTCCCTTGATTTCATTTTCCACATTGATGATAGGATAGGATTTGCCAGCTTTTAGCCATGGTGTGCCAGTTGTAAAACCCGCATTGGCTGAATCATCCCACTGCATAGGAGTCCGAGAATTATCACGAGATTTAGCCTTGATAATCCTGAAGGCTGCTTCTGGCGATTGCCCTTCAGCAAGCAAACTCTGGTAAGCATTGAGAGACTCGACATCCACATAATCTTCCATGGAGTCATAGTCAGGGTCCACCATGCCAATCTCTTCACCCATGTAGATATAAGGCGTCCCGCGCGACAGATGAATACTAGCTGCCAACATGGTTGCCCCTTCATTGCGGAAATTCTCTACATCGACAAAGCGGTTGAGAGCTCGCGGCTGATCATGGTTGTTCCAAAAGAGGGCTGACCAGCCATCATGGTCGCTCATTTCCTTGCCCCAAGTATGGAAAAGACGTTTTAACTCTTCAAAGTCAAAAGCCTTAAGAGTCCACTTCTGTCCGGCTTCATAGTCCACCTTGAGATGATGGAAATTAAAAGCCATAGACAGCTCCTGCCGATCTGGTGAAGTGTAAAGGATGCAATTTTCAATCGTCGTTGCGCTCATCTCACCAACCGTCATAAAGTAATTGTCTTTCCCAAAGGTTGCTGCATTCATCATGTGAAGGTAGTCATGGACGATTGGCTTGTCCGTGTATGCTGGCTTGCCGTCATTTTCTGGGCAGTCCTCCAATACCTCGTCCTTACCAATCAAGTTGATCACATCAAAGCGGAAGCCTTTAACGCCCTTGTCCCGCCAGAAATTCACCACCTTGAAAAGCTCTTGACGAACATTGGGATTGCGCCAATTGAGATCCGCTTGGGTGATATCAAAAAGGTGCAGATAGTATTTGCCCGTATCGCCAAATGGCGCCCAGGCACTGCCACCAAACTTGGACAGCCAGTCCGTCGGCTCATCCAGCAGGATAAAGAAGTCCTGATAGTAGGGATCCCCCGCCAGAGCCTTTTGGAACCACTCATGCTCAATTGAACAGTGGTTAAGAACCATGTCCAGCATGAAGTCAATTCCATACTGTTGGCCAACCTTGACCATCTCTTCAAAATCTGCCATATCTCCAAAGATAGGGTCAACAGCAGTATAGTCAGAAATATCATAACCATTGTCCCGCTGCGGACTCGGATAGAAAGGATTGAGCCAGATCATGTCCACTCCCAGCTCTTTCAGATAGGGAAGTTTTTCAATAATCCCGCGAAAATCTCCTACTCCGTTCCCCGTCGTGTCTTTAAAAGATTTTGGATAAATTTGGTAGACTACCTTTGTTTTATCTAATGCCATGTTTTTCCTTCTTTTGAATATAAAAGAGGTGGGATGAATATTTCATTCCTTGAAAGGAATAGAATTTCTCATCCCACCCTCAAGAGTCTGGAAGCCCCGTCTCATAAGAGAAGCCCAACTTCCATCATGTAATTCTTAAATTTTTGTTGCTGTCATCAGGGCGTCCCCAACTGCTATCTGGCGTGGCAAACTGCCCAATGCATCCGCTTGGTATTGATCTTGATTGGTAATGATGACTGGAGTTTCTGTCACATAACCTGCATCTTTAATGAGATCAATGTCAAAACTGATTAATTTATCGCCAGCTTTTACTCGATCTCCTTGACTGACATGAGCTGTGAAACCTTTACCTTCAAGATTCACCGTATCCATACCGATGTGCATAAGCATTTCTACACCCTGATCAGACACGATACCTACAGCATGTTTGGTTGGAAATAGAACAGACACAACGCCGTCTACTGGAGCAAGCAAGTCTCCTTGGCTCGGTTCAATCAGGACACCTTGCCCCATAACTCCTTGAGCAAAGACAGGATCTGTTGCTTGACTAAGTTCTTTCACTTGGCCAGATAAGGGACTTGAAATTTCAACTAAGTCAGCTAAAGGAGCAGATTGTTTTGCTTCTGACAGTGCTTCAGCTTGTGGTGTTTTGACTGCTTCATCTTCTACTTTGGTAAAGAGACCCAAGCGACGGAAAAGCATGGTCAGTACAAATGGAACAGCGATTGCAACTAGCATAATCGCAGCAAAGGCTAACATATATTTAGGTTGGATTGACAAGATACCTGGAAGTCCACCGACTCCGATAGCATTTGCCTTCACATTAAAGCTTACAGATAAAAGACCTGCAATGGAAGACCCCATCATTCCAGCTACAAAAGGATAGATATATTTTACGTTGACCCCAAATAGAGCTGGCTCAGTTACGCCAAGATAAGCAGAAATCGTAGCTGGAAGGGCAATCTGTGCTTCCTTTTCATTATGACGATTCATCCAATAATAAGCAAAAACAGCTGACCCTTGCGCAATATTTGACAGAGCAATCATTGGCCAAAGTCCAGTACCACCCGCATCTGCCACTAACTGGGAGTCAATCGCATTGGTCATGTGATGCAAACCTGTAATAACAAAAGGCGCATAGAGAGCTCCAAAGACAGCCCCAAAGAGCCATTTAACAGGACCAGTTAGACCTGCAAGAACGATCGTAGATAGCCATTGACCTAAAGTCCAACCAATTGGCCCCAAAACTGTGTGAGCCAAGATAATCGCTGGCAAGAGAGAGAGGAAAGGTACGAAAATCATGGAAACAACTTCTGGAATCCGTTTTCTCCAAAAGATTTCCAAATAAGACAAGGAAAGCCCTGCTAATAAAGCTGGAATAACCTGAGCTTGGTAGCCTATCCGTTGCACTGTAAAGAATCCAAAATCCCAAACCCAATTTTTAGCAATTTCTGATTGGGGTGTTCCTGCTACTAAATAAGCGTTCAAGAGCTGAGGAGACACCAAACAGATTCCTAAAACAATCCCAAGAATCTGGCTAGTCCCCATCTTACGACTTACGGACCAAACAATTCCGACTGGTAGGAATTGGAAAATCGCCTCACCTGGCAACCAAAGGAAGTGGTTTACTCCAGCCCAAAACTTTGATACATCCACAATCGTTTTATAAATCGGCTCTCCATCTTTAGTAAACTGAAGTACACCATCAACGACTTTTTGACCAAAAGCTTGGATTTGCACACCTTCTAGGATATTACGGAAGCCAAGAATCAAACCACCAACGATAATCGCTGGAATAATTGGAGTAAAAATCTCAGCTAGCATGGTCATGACGCGCTGAACCGCATTTTGATTAATCTTAGCTGCAGCCTTAGCTGCTTCTTTTGAAACACCTTCAATTCCAGAGACAGCTGTAAAATCATTATAGAATATTGGCACATCATTTCCAATAATAACCTGGAATTGCCCTGCATTCGTAAAGGTCCCTTTGACAGCTCCAATTTCTTCAATAGCTTTTACATCAGCTTTTTTCTCATCAATAAGTACAAAACGCATCCGAGTGGCACAGTGGGTTACTGCAGACACATTTTCCTTACCACCAATGGCGTCTAATAGGACTTTCGCCTCTTTTTCAAATTTGCCCATTTGATTATTGGCTGGAAAACCAGCACTCTCCTTATATTTATTTGTTAGTTTCTTAACTGCTTTCTAACACCAATTGTAAACGATACCAAAGTTGTATGCAAGATGTCCGTTGATTTTCCCCTTATTTTTTGCTAAAATTTCAGTAGTTGTATGATAAAAACAAAACAAGTAGGTTAATCATGAAAAAATACCAACAATTATTCAAACTAATTGAGCAAGATATTTTGAGCGAGAAATACTCCGTTGGCGAATTTTTACCTAGTGAGAATGAATTAACTCAGATTTATAAGGTCAGCCGTGATACTGTCCGAAAGGCTCTAGAGCAACTTCAAAAAGAAGGATTAATCCAAAAATTTAAGGGACAAGGATCCAAAATCATCAAACAGGAACACATCAATTTCCCAATCTCCAATCTGACTAGCTACCAAGAACTCGTCCTACAAAATAAACTAGATTCTAAAACCAATGTCATCAGCCTAGAAAAAATAACTGTAGATAAAAAACTTGCCAAGCTAACTGGTTTCCCAGAATATCGCTTGGTTTGGCGAATCATTCGACAAAGAGTTGTTGACCAGGTTGCTTCTGTCCTTGATATTGATTATTTAGATAAAGAACTTGTTCCTACGATGACGAGAGAAATTGCAGAGCATTCTATCTATCATTTCATTGAAAATGATCTTGGACTTAGCATCGACTATGCTAAAAAGGAAATCACCATTGATCATGCGACCAGTCGAGATAAAATTTTGCTCGATATTGAGAGAGAAAACCATGTCGTTTCCGTCAAATCTCAGGTTTATTTGGCGAACGGACAACAATTTCAGTTCACAGACAGCAGACACAAACTTGATAAATTTCGCTTTGTTGATTTTGCCAAAAGGCACAACTAAGAAAAAGAGCTGGAAGTTGTAAACTTCCAGCTCTTTTAGATTTATTTATTTAATTTAGGAGATTTAGATGAAAAAATTTTTTTAAAATGTTTTATTTGCTACTTTTGCTTTTGCTTTTTACTACTTATGTTTCTTGAGTGGGGAAAAGTGAAAAGTTTGGGGAGCTATGATTATTTATTGTCATTGGACTGTCCTCTTTTCTTTTAAGATGAATATAGTATAACCAGCAAAGCTTAAGGAAGACTTATAGATTTCTTGAAAAAAGCTTAAATGTTTGAATATCCCTATGTGTTACTTCCATTTATCCAACTCTCTTTCATCAATTCGTTGAATTTCTAGATTATAAACAATCTCAACCTTAGGGCTACCTTGACTATTTTTTTTTGGCTCCTTTTAAATGCCCTTCGCGAGAAAAAGCCTCCATCTTTTCATCAGTAATTTCATCCTTATTCAATTTCAATTCATCTGGTAGATTCTGGTAACTTTCTACACTAATAGACTCTTTCTGATTATTACGCAAATATATTATTTCCGAACTGTCATTGACATTAAAATCTAAATCAACTCCGGCTGTCATTTCATAATCTGCCACCCCCATCTTTAAAACACCATCATTGCGCAAATATACTTTATTACCATAGGTATCATAAACAACTGGGACTATACGAGCATAGACAAAACCTTCTCCATTTCCCCCACTTTTAAAAATCGGAGAAAATTCGATTTTACTGATACCGCTGTAATGCTCTTTTAGGTAGGTCGCGATTTGTTCTTCATAAAGTTGAAAACCGTGTCGCTAGAGATTGTCCACTTTCATCTGTCCATGAAAAACTTAGCTCCGATTGCTAGCACAAAAAGGCAAAGCAGAGATAAGAACATTATTTTTACTCGTTTCATCATACAAAATACCGTGTCTTTCTATTTGCAGCGTATCACAAAAGTTGAGCAAATGGAAACTTGAGACTGTTTGCGCAAGTTTATTATTTTTTTCTATTTTGACAATCAAAAACAGACCTTCTTTATCGAAAGTCTGTCTCATTTACACATAGGCAACTATTTAGTAGCTTCTTCATCTACTACTACTTGTTCAGAAATTTCTACTTTAACCTTGGTGACACGGCCATTTTTAACCTTGTCATTGGTTAAAATCAGTTTCTTATTCTGACTTTCCACCTCAAAGCTGATGCGTTCTTTTGGATCTGGAATAGTTCCTACACCAGTCAAGTAGTAACCCGCGATCGTATCCACATCGTCACTTTCAATTTCAACTTCAAAGTATTCATTAAAGTCATTGAGGGTCATAGTTCCTAAGACAATGTAAGTATTCTCACCGATTTCATGGACTTCAATTTCGGCCTTGTCGGTCTCATCATCAATCTCGCCAACAATCTCCTCCAAGAGATCCTCAAGTGTAACCAGACCAGCCATACCGCCATACTCATCCAAAAGAATCGCCATTTGATTTTGCGTGTTACGTAACTCCTTGAGCAAATCATCGACAAACATAGTCTCCGGTACAAAGAGCGGCTCCTGCAGGATCTTGCGCAGAACGATATTGTCAAAACCATTGATGAATCCTTCATTAAGCAGTCGCTTGGTATGAATTAGCCCAATGACATTGTCCTTATCCCCATCATAGACAGGAATCCGCGAGAAACTCTGCTTGAGAATGCTTTCGATGATTTCTTTGGTATCGTCCTGAATATCGACCATAAAGGCATCCGTCCGGGGCACCATCAGTTCACGTGCCATCAGCTCATCCAGCGAGAAAATCCCCTGTAGCATCTCAATCTCATCCGCATCCAAGGTCTCCTCACTATTGGTCAGCATATACTCAATCTCATCTCGGGTCATCTTTTCGTCCGCATCATCAAACTTCATCGGCGTAATGCGACTTAACAGATTAGTTGAGGCCGACAAAAGCCAGACAAAGGGACTGACGAGCTTGCCCAAAAAGATGATAAAAGGAGCTGCTCGAACAGCCAAATCATCCTTCAGATTGAGTGCGATCCGCTTAGGATAAAGCTCACCAAATACAATAGAAACATAGGTCAAAAGGGCCAAAGCTAGAAAAGACGCTATGGCATGCGCTGTTTTAGAATTGCCCATCAAACTTGAAAATACACGACCGAGAGTATCAGCAAAGCTGGCCCCTGATAAGATATTGATGAGGGTAATACCTACCTGAATAGTAGATAAAAAGTTATTGGGATTTTCTAAAACCTGTAATAGACGAATGTACTTTTTATCACCTTCCTCTGCCTTCTGCTCAACACGCGCCCGATTGAGTGACACCATGGCCATCTCTGCCGCGGAAAAGAAAGCATTTAAAAAGGTTAAAACGACTAATAATAAAAACTGTAACAAAAGGGTCTGACTGCTGGGGTCTTCCATGAGTTTCCTCTCCTAAAAAATTATAATTAATCCTGATTATAACATATTTTTGAGTTTCGTGCACCTAGATTTTATAGAAGACTAGTAGTTAGAAGTTTAGCTCTAGAATCGCCCTCCAAATAGAAAACAAGAAGAATATTTTCTGATTTCTTAAGGTATATCTTTAAGATATTCTTTTTCCCTCAGGCTATTCCTATCAATTTATGATATATAGGTACTTCTATATCCTAAAACCTCAGAAAAAATAGGAGAAAGATTCCTTTCTCCTATTTTTTTATAATCCCAAATTCTTCATTCTTCTTAATCTCCTGAGCTTCTTTATGATTGTCATAAAGGTTAGCTAGGAATTTTACAATTTCTTTGATGATGGAATAGGTCGGAATAGCTACAATCATTCCGATAATACCATAGATGTTACTAGATAAGAGCAAGAGAACCATGATAGTAATCGGATGGACTTTCATAACCCCTCCTACAATCCGAGGGTAGAGGATATTCCCATCAATCTGCTGAACAATCAGCATATAAATAACTGCTATCAACATTCTCTTTGGATCTGTAAAGGCATGACTGATAATCATTGGGATCAAACCAATACTTGGTCCAACATAAGGAATCAAGTTAGCCAAGCTAGAGAAGATAGCAAATACTAAAGCATATTTAATGCCGATAGTGCTATAACCAATGTAGGCCAGGCAACCGATAATCACTGCATCAATAGAAATTCCGCTGATATATCGTGAAACTGTAGCATTTAGATTCTTCAGCAAGGAAGAAATGTTGAGTTTGTCTCGCTTTAGAATACTGCGTTCCAGCATTGGCAGGAGCTTATGACCATCCAGTAAGAAATAGACAAGGAAAATTGGAGTCATAATGATGATAAAGATAGTATTGATTACAGCTGATACCACACTGCCCAAGCTGTTAGTTACCCCGTTTAGAATATTTCGCAGAATATCAATATAAGATAGATTCAGCTGTTGCAGGGTAGATTGGATATTGAGATTTTTGAATACAGGATTTTGAGCTAAGTCATTGACCCAGCTATAGACATAACTATATAGATTTTGGCTCGAATTAATCAAGCTAGTCAGCTGAGTGACTAAGATAGGCAGGAGGTAGATAACTGCTAAAACAATAGACCCAAATAAAATTGTCAAAGTCAACAGGACACCTAATACGCGATTTAATTTCAGGTATTTTTCCAAAAAGACCACTAAAGGGTTGGCAATATAATATAAAAAACCTGCTATTAAAAAAGGGATTAAGATAGTATTTACAACACTGATCACTGGAGTAATCAAGTCCCCCATCATTCTCCACAGAAAAAAGACAAGCGTTGCTAGTAAAACTTCAACTGTCCAAAAAAATAACTTGCTCTTATGAAACATTCTTTTCCTCCTATCAGTTATTTTACCATAAATTTTGTTATAATAGAGGGGATTTAATGAAAGAAAGAATAAAAATGGAAAAGATTATCAAGCTGGAAAATGTAAGCTTGGCAAAACAAGGCCAAACTATCTTAAAAAATCTCAACTGGCAGGTGAATAAGGGTGAACATTGGGCCATCCTCGGTCTTAACGGATCAGGAAAGTCAACCCTCTTACGCCTACTTATGGCCGAGCATTGGAAGACCCAAGGAAAAGTGACAGTCCTTGGTACGGAATTTGGTGCTGGTGATATCCCTCAGTTGCGAACTAAGATTGGAGTAGTTGGTTCCTTCATTGCGGAGCGCCTACCTAGCCATCTCACCGCCGAAGAAATCGTCCTGACAGGCAAGTATAAAAGTAGCATTCTCTATGCTGCTTATGGACAAGCCGAACTAAACCAGGCTAGGGAAATGCTGACCTCCATTGGCGGACAAGACTTAATTGGCCGGAGCTACGCCAGTCTGTCTCAAGGGGAAAAGCAGCTCTTGCTGATTGCCCGCAGTCTCATGGAAGAGCCAGAACTACTTATCTTAGATGAAGCAACCAGTGGACTAGATCTCTTTGCTCGCGAGCGCCTGCTAAATCAAATCAAAAAGATTACACAAATGGACCAAGCACCAACTATCCTCTATGTCACCCACCATGTAGAGGAAATTACATCTGCTATAGACCATGTCCTACTTCTAAAAGAAGGCGAAATTATAGCCCAAGGCCCTAAAGATGATATCCTCCAAAAAGAGGTCATGGACCGCTTTTATCCACAGCCAGTCGAGTTGATTGAATTGGAAGAAGGCCGCTATTTCATCAAAGTAGAAGGCAACTCCTTATGAGGCAGTTTTTAAATATCATTTTCAATTTGGGCTATTTCCTGATTCTGACCATGACTGCGATTGCCTTGCTTTTCCTGTCAGGGCAGATTCTACTGTCCCACACATACATCCCTTTACGGATTTCTGAGGGAGTTCAATTTGTCGACAATCCTTGGTATTTCTACCCTATCCTTCTGCTCTTTCTCTTCAGCCTCTTTTTAATCCGACCTCTGCTAGAAAAGGTTCAGACCAAGCATCTTTTTTGGATCCTATCACTCATCTTTATAGCAGCGGCGATTTTTCTGATAACGGCCTACGATGGTCGGATCCGAGCTGACGCTAAGCACGTTTTCAATGCAGCCCTGGCCTTTAATCGAGGAGATTACAGCTCACTGACAACCGTCGGAAGCTACATGTACCGCAATCCCCATCAGCTAGGACTGATGACTCTGGAGCGACTTTATGCTTTTATTTCTCCGACGACTCAGTTTGCCTTTAGCATGAATGTCGTCTGGACTTTACTCAGTCATTTCTTGATTTACAAGATTACTGCCCTCCTCAATGCCAGAGAAATGATCCAGAAATACACCATTCTGCTGACTTTTCTCTTTCTACCACAGCTCTTTTTCGTTCTCTTTGTCTACGGCACCATTCCTGGGCTCTTCTTCTGTCTGCTCAGTTTCTATGCTTTTATCAAGCTGGACCAGAAAGGAAACCTACTCTATGCCTTGTTGGGAGCTGCTAGCATCAGTCTAGCCTGCCTCCTGCGCAACAACTATATCATCTTTGCCATCATGCTGATCGGATGTTGCTTCCTGTCCATCTTTTATAAATGGTCTTGGAAAAAACCACTAGCTATCGTCCTGATTGTAGTTGGTATCGTCTTTTCAAACAAGGGTTTGACAGCCTACTATGAACAGCTGATTGGCGGAAAGATCGGTGTCGGTACCCCAAAAATCGCCTATATCACTATGGGCCTACGGGATGATCCTAATCGGCAGACCTTGGGAGGCTGGTATGATGCTTACAATACCAAGATTCTCAAGCGCAACAAGTACAATGAAAATTTGGCTACAGAAATGGCCACTCGGGATTTGAAAAATATTTTGATTCACTTCAGCAAGCATCCTGCTTATGCGCTGAGATTCTTCTATGAAAAAGTCAAGTCTACCTGGACTGAGCCGACGTTTCAGTCCATTTGGACCGGACCGCAGATTGAGCGCCAGCAATATATGAAGCCAACTGTCCTGCGCAGCATTTATGAGGAAAGAAGCGGTTATCAGATTGTTAATTTCCTGCTCTTGACCCTACTAGCCAGCATCTATCTGCTGTCCTGTTTCTTTATCTTGCGTAATTTTTTCGTCACTAGAGGAAAGCTGACACCTTTTGACCTCTATCCTTTCATCTTTCTCTTGGGAGGCGGTCTCTTCCACTTCTTCTGGGAAACCAAGAGTCAGTACGTCTATATCTATGTCCTGCTCCTCATCCCTTCCGCCGCTCAATCCTTAGTCGACCTGAGTGATTGGTGGAAGAACAAAGGAAAAGGGAAATCAACAGATCAGCTTGAGAAATATTTATAAAACTTAAACACTCGATAAGAGTTTATTATAATTTTATAGGAACACTGAGAGAAAGAAAGTTGAATTTTTAAAACAGTAAATCACAAAGGTTTACTGCTTTTTTGCTCATTTTTCCAAATAAAATCGTCAATAAATTAAAAAGGCACTTGACCAAACGCCTCCTGAGGCGTTTAGCCAAGCACTTCTCTCAACTTCTCAATCATGACCAGAAAAGGAGGATTGTTGATCTGATTGATTGTCTTGTAGAGGGCAACGGTGAAGTCCTGCTGGGGCAGCTGACTGACGAAGTCTAGCACCGCATCTTTTTCAACTTCACCACCTTCATGTCCATAGTAAATCATGATGGCTACTCGGCCACATTTTTCTAAGCCGTGGCAGACCTTTTCCAAAGCTTCCAGCGTCGTATCAGGACGGGTAATGACAGACTTGTCCGCCGAAGGCAAGTAGCCAAGATTAAAAATAGCTGCCTTGAAATGGTCTGTGTATTGGTCCAGAGTCTCATGGCCAGCCAAGATTAGCTGAGCATTGTCCAAGCCAGCTTCTGCCAAGCGCTGGCGGGTCTTTTCCACAGCCTGCTCCTGAATGTCAAAAGCATAGACCTGCTTGGCCAATTGAGCCAGAAAGAGGGTGTCATGTCCGTTGCCCATAGTAGCATCCACCACGATATCTTCCTTGGTCACGACTTCTGCCAAAAAGGCATGTGCCATCTGTAAAGGTCTTAACATACGAATTTCTGCTCCTTTGCTTTACAGCCTTGCTTGCTGCCACGACGGCGCATTTCTGCCTCGATGGCATTGAGAACTTCCCATTTATTGAGGCTCCACATAGGGCCAATCAACATATCTCGCGGGGCATCGCCTGTGATGCGGTGGATGACGATATGCTCGGGGATAATCTCCAGCTGGTCGCAGACGATAGAGACATACTCCTCCTGACTGAGTAGCTGCAGCCGCCCTTCGTGATAATCCCGCTGCATGCGGGTATTGGTCATCAAGTGAAGCAGGTGAAGCTTAATCCCCTGAATGTCATTGTCCGTCACACAGCGGCGAACATTCTCCAGCATCATCTCATGGGTCTCTCCCGGCAGACCGTTAATCAAGTGAGAGACAATCTCCGCCTTGGGAGCTAGCTTACGAACGCGCTGGACCGTCTCCACATAAAGCTCATAAGAATGGGCACGATTGATAAGATCTGAAGTTTCCTCATAAGTGGTTTGAAGCCCCAGCTCCACGGTCACATGCATACGCTCAGACAGGTCAGCCAAGTAGGCGATGGTCTCATCAGGCAAACAGTCGGGCCGAGTTCCGATATTGAGTCCAACGACACCCGGCTCGTTAATGGCCTGTTCATAGCGCTCACGGATTACTTCAAGCTTCTCATGAGTATTAGTGAAGTTCTGAAAATAGACCAGATACTTGCGAACATCCGGCCACTTGCGGTGCATAAAGTCAATTTCCTTGTAGAACTGCTCGCGAATGGGCGCATCTGGTGCCACAATGGCATCACCAGAGCCCGAAACGGTACAGAAGGTACAGCCCCCATGCGCCACCGTACCATCCCGATTGGGACAGTCAAAGCCCGCATCAATAGGTACCTTAAAAGTCTTTTCTCCAAAAAGTTTTCGATAATAATCATTCAAAGAATTGTAAGATTTCATACCTTCCATTCTACCACAAAAAGGAGCCTAGAAACAAAAATTTCCTCTTTCACCAAGAAAGAAGAAAATCATGGCTCCCACTGATAACGCTTGAGGTCCACACGGCCATTGGCCTTCAAGTCTATTCCCTCCGCCCAAAGCAAGTGCGCTTGCTCTTCCCAGCCTGGTGCAAGGCGCCCTGCCGCATTGACTACCCGGTGGCAAGGATGCTTGCCGCCATAAAGCTCCGACTGACTGAGGATCTTTCCCACCAAACGGGCGTTTTTTGGCCGACCAATTAAACGAGCAATCTGACCATAGGTCGCCACGCGCCCAGAGGGAATGCTATCTACTAATGCTAAAACAGCATCGATGAGTTCTTGATTTAAATTGGACATGCTAACCTCCTAATCTAGTTTGCTCCTATCTTAAAGAAAGAGACTTTCTTTGTCAAGACAAAAAGGCTGGCAAAGCCAACCTTCCTCATCTCTATTTATTTCTGCTTCCCTTTGAAACGCCACTGAAAGCGTAGCTTGTCATAAAAGGGAAATTCGATATTAAGAATGGCAAATCCCATCAAAGCTCCTCCGATTACATCTGTCGGATAGTGCACGCCCAGATAGACTCTGGAGGCCATAACAGTGAAAATATAGAGTAGGAGCAAAGCTTGTACCAAGCGCTTAATATGCTGGTTCTGAACCCGTTGCTGAACAATTATAATCAAGGTCCCAAGTACAATGGCTGTCGCCATGGCATGCCCGCTCGGGAAAGAATAACCTCCCTCTTCAACTAAATGTGTGATAGAAGGCCTGCTTCTTTGGTAAACAAATTTGATCAACTTGATTAAAATTCCATGTAAGACCAGATTTCCTGCTAGTAAAGCAGCTTCTAATTTCCATTTTTTATACAGGAAAAATAGGACAAGGGCAGAAACCCAAATGATAATCCCCAATGGATCAATCACACTGGTTACAAGTTTAAAAAAAGTTGTCAAAGCTGTAGGTAAATCGCCCCGCAACCAGGTCTGAATGGGGTTATCAAAATGAGTCAGCTGGTCAGGATAAAACTTGACCATATAACCGAGTATAACGAAAAGTAAAAGGGCAAAAGTGCCCTTTGTTAGATAAGATTGTTTATTTTTCATAGCGTTTTAGAACAGGCTGTAAAAGTGTGTAAATTAGCCAAAAGACAACAGCCCAGATCACTCCTTCTAATAGATTAAAAGGGACAATCATGGTTAGCAGATACTTGGAAAGACCGTATGTTTTGTAAATATCAAAACCTGCAAACCTTGCAAAGAGTGGAATTGCATAAATGACATTTAAAACGATCATAGTGACGGTTAGACCAAGCGTTGCCACCAGAGAGGCCTTCACATAGTCAGACAAGCTCTTCCTCTTTTTCCATAAGAGTGCAAAAGCAGAAACAAAAACAGTGACCGCCAATATATTCATGGGGAGACCGATAAGAGTGCCTATACCATGATTATTCAAAGCCAGCTTTAAGGCCGAGCGAATTAAGAGTACAGCCATTGAGCTTTTGAAATCCAAGACCACCAAAGCCAGTAAAATCGGAATAATTGAAAAATCCAACTTTAAGAACTCGGTTATCAAAGGAATCTCATAAAGCATGAGTAGAAATGATAGAGCAGATAAAACTGCTACAATCGCCAATTTACGAGTATTTGTCATCACAGGTTCCTCCAATTTATAAAAATTAGAGAAGCTGGAAAGGCTACCGAAAAAAGCTTGTCAGCTAATGATTATTTAGTATAAGGCTCAGCCCTTAAATAAAGATTAAATGGCAAAATAAATTCAATGCCCTTCGTCTTCTCCCATCCAGACTATACTGTCGGTTGTGGAATTTCACCACATCAGCTTGCGCTCGCGGACTTGATTTGGCATTGAGGAAAAAACATTTCCAGTCCAAAAATTACCGCCGGTCGGGAATTTCACCCTGCCCTGAAGACTCTTTTATGATACCAAAAAGAACCTGCAATAGCAAGTTCCTTGTTTGATGTAATACAAATTATTTCAGCTTATCCGCTTCATACTCATGTACCAGTTCAAGGCCAACAAAATTCTGCTGACGCAGGGCTTCATAAACAATCATACAGACTGTATTTGAAACATTAAGGCTTCTGACATGCTGATCATTCATGGGAATACGTAGAGCTTTTTCTGGGTGCTGACGCATGAATTCTTCTGGCAGGCCTTTGTCTTCACGGCCAAACATAAAATAATGTTTGCCCTCCTTGGAAAAATCCTCTTCAGAATAGACCTTTTCAGCAAACTTTGAAACCAAGTAGAGCTGGCCATCCATTTTTTCCATAAAGTCTTCCAGACTCTCATAATAACTAATATCCAGCTTATCCCAGTAATCCAGACCAGCTCGCTTCATCTTACGGTCATCAATAGGGAAGCCCATAGGCTTAATAATATGCAAGGGAGCATTTGTTGCTGCACAAGTCCGAGCTATATTCCCAGTATTTTGTGGGATTTGAGGTTCAAATAGTACAATGTGATTTTCTAGCATCTTTCTCTTTTCCTAGTCGTCATTTGTATAAAAAAATAGCCACACTGCCCGGAGTCAAGCTCAGCAAACAGCGTGGTTAAAGCTTCATTAACTTACATCACAACAGGTTTGAGGTAAATCAATGATAGCACTTTTCTAGTATATCATTTTCCTTTGACATGTCAACTTAAAGAGCTTGAAAATGAACGATTTTTTTATTTTTTCTAAATTATATAAAAAGAGAGCTTTAATTTCTCAAACAGATAGAGGAACAACTAGAAAAAATCCTCTCTTATTCCAGGCAAAACCACTACATTGAAGCAAAGAGATGAAATTTTTTGCAAAATAGAGTATGATAGATACATATCTCGGAGGTATAAGATGAAGATTATTCTTGTTGGTGGTGGTAAAGTCGGAAGCGCCCTTTGCCGCTCGCTTGTTGCTGAGAATCATGATGTGGTTCTTATCGAGCAGGATGAGGCTGTTCTCAACCACTTGACCAAACGTTACGATATTATTGGTATTCTAGGAAATGGAGCTAATTTTAAAGTTTTAGAGCAAGCAAATATTGAATCTTGCGATATTTTTATCTCTATGACTGAACAAGACGAAGTCAATATGGTTTCCGCAGTTTTAGCAAAGAAAATGGGAGCTAAAGAAACTGTTGTCCGCGTCCGCAATCCTGAATATTCCAATCCTTTCTTTAAGGAGAAAAATATTCTTGGCTTCTCTTTAGTTGTCAATCCTGAACAATTGGCTGCACGCTCAATTGCTAATATCATTGACTTCCCTAACGCCCTATCTTTTGAGCATTTTGCCAATGGACGTGTGGCCTTAATGGAATTCAAGGTAAAGGACAATAGTCCCTTGTGTCAGACAACTATTTCTGACTTCCGGAAACAATATGGAAATGTCATTATCTGCGCTATTGAACGGAATAATGAACTGACTATTCCTGATGGAGATGTCAGGATCCAGGCAAACGATAAGATCTTCATGACCGGAAATCGCTCAGAAATTATGGCTTTCCACCATTACATCCGCCCACGTGTTATTAAGAGCCTGCTGATTATCGGGGCAGGTAAGATCGCCTACTATCTTTTAAACATTCTGAAAGATAGTAAAATTGATCTTAAAGTCTTAGAAATTAATCGTCAAAGAGCTGAATGGTTCAGTCAGGAATTTCCTGATATTTACGTTGTTCATGGTGACGGTACTGCCAAAGATATTCTTTTAGAAGAAAGTGCGCCAAATTATGATGCAGTTGCTACTCTTACAGGTGTCGATGAAGAAAATATTATTGCGTCTATGTTCCTAAACAGCATCGGTGTTCAAAAAAATATTACAAAAATCAATCGAACGAGTCTACTAGAAATTATTGATAGTCAAGATTTTGCTAGTATCGTTACACCAAAAGGAATTGCTGTAGATACCATTATGCACTTTATCCGCGGTCGCTACAATGCACAATTCTCTAGCTTAGAAGCCTTGCACCATGTTGCAAACGGTCGCATTGAAACTCTACAATTCCAGATTAAAGAAGAAAATAAGATGACAAATCGACCTTTGTCTCAGCTGAAACTGAAAAAAGGAGTTCTTTTGGCTGCTATCATCCGTCAAGGAAAAGCCATCTTCCCAACTGGTGACGATCAAATTAAGGCTGGAGACAAAATTCTTGTCACAACCTTATTGCAAAACATCACCAAAATTTATGACTTGTTAGAGGAGTAATCAGATGAATAAATCCATGATTCGTTATCTCCTCTCTAAGTTGTTACTGATTGAAGCCTGCCTGCTTTTAGTGCCAGTTGTCATAGCTGTCATCTATCAGGAGCCAGCTAAAGTCTTTCTATCTTTGGGTCTTACAATTGGTATTTTGCTAATTTTAGGTGGAGTTGGTGTTTTCTTTAAACCCAAAGACGCTCACATCTACGCTAAGGAAGGCGTCTTGATTGTTGCACTCTGTTGGATTCTTTGGTCCTTCTTTGGGGCTCTACCTTTTGTCTTTTCTGGACAAATTCCAAATATTATTGATGCTTTCTTTGAAGTTAGCTCAGGATTTACCACAACTGGTGCCACTATTCTCAACGATGTTGGTGTCCTCTCCCACTCTCTACTTTTCTGGCGTAGTTTTACCCACTTAATTGGTGGTATGGGAGTGTTGGTCTTTGCCTTAGCTATTATGGATAATGCCAAGAACGGTCACTTGGAAGTCATGAAGGCTGAAGTGCCAGGTCCTGTCTTTGGCAAGGTCGTCTCCAAACTTAAAGACACTGCCCAGATTCTCTACATCATCTACTTGGCCCTTTTTGCTATTTTCACTTTTCTTTATTTCCTAGCAGGAATGCCTTTATTTGACAGTTTCATTATTGGTATGGGAACAGCTGGTACAGGTGGATTCACCGTTTATAATGACGGTATTGCCCACTATAACAGTCCACTGATTACCTATCTTGTTAGCTTTGGAGTCTTGACTTTTGGGGTCAACTTTAACCTTTACTATTTCTTCCTGATCAGAAAATTCAAAGCTTTCTTTGCTGATGAAGAGCTAAAAGGTTACTTGACAATCGTTGGGGTTTCTACTCTCCTCATCACCTTCAATATCCTCCATATTTTCCATGGGAATATTGCTGACAGCTTGGAAATGTCATTCTTCCAAGTCTCCAACACCATCACTACAACAGGTTTTGGTTTTGGAAACACTGTTGATTGGCCTCTCTTTTCACAGTTTATCCTCTTGCTTTTAATGTGTATCGGAGGGTCTGCAGGTTCTACCGCCGGAGGATTTAAAGTCATTCGTTGTATGATTTTGGCGAGGATTGCAAAAAATCAGATTCTATCAACCCTTTCTCCAAACCGGGTATTGACCTTACATGTCAACGGAAATGTACTAGATAAAGATACCCAGCACAAGGTCTTAAAGTACATGGTTGTCTATATGATGATTATTGCGGCACTTATTTTTATTGTGAGCTTTGATAATAATAACTTTATGACCGTTGTCAGTGGAGTACTAAGCTGTTTTAATAACATCGGGCCGATGATCGGAACAACTGAGAGCTTTTCTATTTTCAGTCCCCTTTCTAAATTTCTCTTGTCCTTGGCTATGATTGCTGGACGCCTGGAAATCTATCCAATGCTCCTGCTCTTCCTACCCAAAACTTGGTCTAGAAGATAGGACACATTCAGGGAATACCGGTCTATCAAAAAAGTCTTACTAAATAATGTTAGCTCTCTCATTTCTGTAGTGGATCAATAACTATAGGCCTGAGAGAGCTTTTTGATTGCAAAGAATAGGCCTGATAAAACGATAGTGAAAACAAATTCTCCATCATCAAAAAGTTACCTAGAAGACCTAGACGAAGCTCCTACTCAAGAAAGGTTTCCCAACTTCGTCTATAAAAAACAGAGAGACTGGAGCCCTATGCCCAGCCTCTCTGTGTGACTTGTTTTTTTTTTTGCATTATGAAGGCTCTCTATTTTCTCTAGTGGTTAAAAGCACTAGAAAAAATGGTGAGCCTTTCGATTAGAGATAAAGAACTATACGTATCTAGTGAGACTGTTTTCTTGTATCGTTTCTTTTCAGGCTAAAATGGTCTGGTACGGGATCTTCTCCCGGCTGAGACCAAGGATGGCAACGAAAAATCCGCGCCAAACCCATCAGGACACCTTTGGCTCCATGCTTCTGAATAGCCTCAATCATATAATTAGAGCAGGTGGGCCGAAAACGACAGGAAGGTGGAAATGCAGGTGAAATAAAACGTTGGTAAAAGCGAACTGGAGCGATTAAAAGCTTTTTAATCATTTTCCAGCCTTTGTAATAGCCAAATTATGAAGCTGGCTTATTTCTTTTTTATTGAGGCGTCTAGATTCACCTGGTCGAAGTCCTGTCAGATCCAAATGTCCGAAGCGCGTCCGAGACAGCTTATCTACCTCTAAGCCGACCGCTTGGAACATCTTTTTCACTTGATGATTCCGACCCTCATGGATGGTCAGCTGAACAACAGACCGATTTTTGACAGGATCGACTTTTATGATTTCATAAACTGCCGGTTTGGTCTTTTTACCATCAATTTCTACACCACGAGTCAATGGGAGAAGATTTTCTTTGTTGGCGATTCCTTTTACACGAGCGACATAAACCTTGTCAATCTCATTACGTGGATGAATCATCTCATCTGTAAAATCGCCATCATTAGTCAGGATAAGAAGTCCAGAAGTATCCCAGTCTAGACGACCAACCGGATAAATCCGTTCTTTGACTTGAGGCAACAAGTCTACCACCGTTTTACGTCCCTTGTCATCTGTCACACTAGAAATGACTCCACGAGGCTTATTTAACAGGTAGTAGACCTTTTCCTCATTATAGATAGGCTGCCCTTCTACTTCGACTTTGTCACCTGTTTTAACCAAGGTTGCCAGTTCTCGAACCACCTGGCCATTGATTGTCACAAGGCCTTGCTTAATCAGCTCTTCTGCTTTCCGGCGACTAGCCACTCCTGCATGGGCAATATATTTATTAATTCTCATCTTTCATCCTTTCACAAGATACACAGTTCAGCCATTTTATTCTAACTCTGATTCGGTCGCTTGACCAAATAATTGGCTTTCTTCTGCTACCAATTCTGTATCTGTCACGACTGGTAATTCGTCCAAATGGTTGATTCCCATGTAATCTAAGAAATAATCTGTTGTCACATAAAGGTTAGGACGACCAAGGACCTCCTTTTTACCATCTTCTCGAACCAGCTCAAATGCCAATAACTTAGCAAGCGCCCCGCTAGAATTAACCCCACGGATATCATCAATCTCTACTCGAGTGATTGGCTGTTTATAAGCAATAATTGACAGAGTTTCTAAAGCAGCGCGTGACAGACTCTGATTGATCGGCGATTTAGAATAAGCACGCAGGAGTTCTGCAAAAGCTTGTTTGGTAACTAATTTATAAGTATTCGACGTTTCAAGTAAAGCCAGACTACAGTCAGCATCGGCTTCGTACTTAGCTGCCAATTTTTCTAAACTTTGGCTAACTCCCGTAGGAGGAATGGACAGGATTTCAGCAATCTGCCGAACTTTCAAGCCGTCTTCCCCTGCCACAAAAAGAAGCGCTTCTATTTCTGATAACTTACTCATGTTTACTTCCTAATTAGATAGATACTTCCAAAATTTTCTTCTTGGAGCAATTGAATCTCCTGTACTTTCACTAATTCCAAGGTTGCTAAAAAGAGAGTGATGACCTCGTTCATGTCCTTGGTCTCAGTAAATAACTCCTGTAAGGCCAATTTTTTTTGACTCTTACAGCGTTCCAAGACCACATCCATCATGTCTTCAATCTTATATTCATCTTTGACAATGGTAGTATGACTATGACGAAATTCTTCTCTTTTTTTAGCTAATAAGCCAGAAAAGGCCAAAAACAAATCAATGGCTGAGCGGTCATGCACCAACTCAGCATCTTCATAAACTAATTCAATCTTAGGCTTAGAATAATATTGAGCCCGCTCTTCGTGCTGCTCCGCCATTTTCTCACCGAGAAGTTTAAATTTACGATACTCCTCAATTTGACTCAACAGGTCATGTTCTAAATCTTCCTCTAAGTCAGCATCATCCACTACTTTAGGTAGAAGTTTGCGACTTTTAATAAGCATAAGCTGACTAGCCATGACCATATATTCCCCAGCCACCTCCAGGCGCATGGCCTGCAAGGTCGCAACATAGGCTAAATATTGTTCAATAACCTCTGTAATTGGAACATCATAAATATCCATCTGGTACTTGGAAACTAAATGGAGTAGCAAATCCAGGGGTCCCTCAAAATCTTTAATTTTTATATCCATTATCTATATTTTTCTAATGTAGTAATACTTTTCAACCCTAGATCACGAGCGATATCATGCAGGCTTCGATTATCTTTCAACTGTCGCAAAATATATTGTTCTCTCAAACTCTGAGCAGACAAACCTGCCTGCCCTTTTTCTGATAAAAATGCCTCTAGTTGACGAAAGGCCCACTGTCTCGAATAAGGTTTTCCTTTTTTTTCAAATAAATAGGTCCCTGAAGCCATCCTACTTAATTCTTCTGTCAATTTGGAAGAAAGTTGGACAATCCTCTTTTGACCCGCTTTCTCAACACTTAAAATCTGAAAATCAAACTGGATATCCGTGACTTTTATAGGCAAAATTTCACTCGGCAAAAGACCATTTTCTAAAATCAGAAGGGCAATTAAACGCCCCTGAGGAACTTGACTCTCCTGCCAAAAAACTGATAAATCAAGGAGCGAACCTTGTGAAGAGCTTTCTTTCTGATCCTTGGGAATACTTAATTTGTAGTAATGTTCTATATATTTCTTATTATAGAGAAAATACAAAAATTGGTTAACTGCTGATAATTTCCGTTTTTGCACAGAAAGCTTTAAAGGCTGCAAAGAAGACTGATAGAGGCGCAGACTAGTATCATTTATTGTTCCAACTTGTTCAAGGAATTGTTCTAAATCGTAGGTATAAGCAAGCCTGGAATTTTTAGATAACTGTTTTTGCTGTATAAACTGGTCGATTGCTTCTTTCATTTAGCTTTCATCTCATATCTGCTTGAAAAATCATGCAAAAGGGCATTAACTGCTTTGAGAATCGACTTTCTCGTGATAATTCCATGAAAATGCTGATCTTCTCCTACCACAGGCAAGAAGGACTCATCTATCAATTTATGCAAGACTTCTGAAATCGTGTAATCAACTCCTACAGTTAAGCCATTTGTTTTAGTCATGTGAACGATGTCCATCGCCATAAATTCTTCTTCTGGAAGATCATGCTGCATCCGATAAGCCATGATATCTGTCAGAGAAATAGTCCCGACAAATTTCTTTTCATCCGTCACAACTGGAATTCGCGAATAGGTCATCTGACTCAACAACAAAATAGCGTGATCAACATTGTGACTGTCTACCAACACTGCTAAATTTTCAGCAGGTGTCAGAAAAGCACCTTCTTGTTTCACAAGATATTCTTCAAATGCCTGGGCTATCATCTAGCAAACTCCTTTGACAAACTTGGGTATAGTTGATGCTGACGAGTGAAATAATCCACTCTGAAACGATCTTCTTCAATTTCAACCTTAGCATAAAGACGCTCCGTAATCAAACCACGGGGTTGACTGATAGACCCTGGATTTAAAAAGAGAGTCTTCCCTTCCATCCAAGCATCCGGGATATGTAGGTGGCCATAAAGACAAATATCCGCATTTTCTTCTTGGGCCCACAAATCTAGCTTTTGAAAAGAAAAGTTAATTTGGAATAAATGACCGTGAGCTTGAGCTATACGAGTCCCATTCAAATCTGTCACTAGTCGATCCGGATAGCCATCATAAAAGTCCATATTGCCAGCAACAACGTGAATCCCCTCCCAAACAGGGTCATCGCTTGGCAATTCAGAGTCACCATTGTGGAAAATGCCGTCTACCTTACCTAAGTAATAATTTTTTATCTCCTCGACAATTGAGCGATCACCATGAGAGTCACTCATTACAATGATTGTTTGCTTTGCCATGCTGGAAATACCTCCATTAACTTTTTCACTGCCTGAGCGCGATGAGATTGCTCATTCTTCTCTTCTACTGTCAGCTCAGCTGATGTCTTGCCTGTTTCACCAACCAAAAAGAGAGGATCATAACCAAAGCCATTTTCTCCTTTTGGCTCAAAATTGATATAACCAGGCCAGTCAGCCTCAACTACTAAACTTTCTTTTTCAGGACTGGCCACGACCAATGTTGTATGAAAATGAGCTGCACGATCCTTTAATTCAAAGACCATAGCCAACTCATGCAAGAGCTTAATATTATTCTCCGCATCGGTTGCACCTACTCCAGCAAAGCGAGCGGACCAGACTCCAGGAAGTCCTCCAAGAATATCAACTTGTAAACCCGAATCATCAGCTAAAACCATTTTCCCAGTTAGCTGGCTAATGGTTTCTGCCTTGAGCCGGGCATTTTCTTCAAAGGTCATTCCTGTTTCAGCCACTTCTGGCAAGTCGGGGTAGTCATTGAGATTCTCAACCTTGTAGCCCAATTTTCCAAATAACTTTCGAAACTCTTTCGTTTTGCCTTCATTTCGAGTAGCGATTAAAAGAGTATCCTTGACTTCTTTAGCTCCCAAAAAATCAGTCAATGAAACTCCGCCTTGAGGTATATAGACATACAAAAGTTGGCCTGACTCCACTACAAGTAAAGCCCCTTGACGCTGGATCAGTTCTAACTTTCTTTTAGCCTCTTCATTGATAAGGTCTACTAAAAAGACCAATAAGCGATATGCAGAATGGTAACGTAAAATCGTCACTTCAATTGGGAAATTATGTCCATCCTTATTCAGAGCTACTTGCAAATCTTCTAAAATTTTGCAAGCCTCAGCTGATACCTGCGAAAAATTACTAAAAGATTCCGTTTCGCTCCACTTAGTGATATACCAGTCTTGGTCATCCTTATATTCGTATATTTTTTCACTCATAAATCTATATGCTCCACGCTTACCTTCTGTCCAAGCCAATGTTCAGCAATCTCAGCAAAACTCTTAGCACTGGCTGTTGTATAAAAACGATGCTGCAAAGTCTGTTCTTCTCGGCTACGATTAATTTCAAAGTAGTTTAAAAGAACAGAGATATCCCTTACACACTCTGCCCCACTGTCAATCAGTTTAACATCCGGTCCCATCACATTTTGAATAATAGATCTCAGGAGAGGATAATGTGTACAACCCAGAACAAGCGTGTCCACCTTCCCTGCTAACGGAAGCAAGGTCTCATAGACAACTTTTTTTGTAACACTGGACGTTAGCTCATTTGACTCAACTAGAGGAACAAACTTAGGACAAGCCAAGCTACTAACCTCCATCTCAGGTGACAAAGCTTCAATTTTCTTGCGATAGATATCTGAAGTGACTGTCATTGGTGTCCCAATCACTCCAATCTTTCCTGAATGAGTTGACTTTATTGCTGCAGAAGCCCCAGGTAGAATTACTCCTAAAACTGGAATATCTAGTTTTTCTTTAATCTCTTCCCAGACAACAGCTGTCGCTGTATTACAAGCAATAACTATCATTTTCACATCTTTAGTCAAAAGAAAATTGACCAGTTGCCAGGTATAGTCTCTGATTTGCTCAGCTGGTCTTGGTCCATAAGGAGCACGAGCAGAATCCCCGATATAAATGACTTCTTCGTGGGGAAGCTGTCGCATCAATTCACGTACAACCGTCAAACCGCCCACTCCGGAATCTAGAAAACCAATCGGTCGATTATCCATAAAATCTTCTTTCTAAATAAGGGATTGGGCCTACAGCCCAAATCCCCTTTTGATATTTAATAATCAAATGATTATTTTTTCTTTTTGCTGTTAGCTAAAGCTGATTTCTGTTGGTTGATAATTTGGCGATAAACTTGTTGGACTTTTGCCTCACTTGGACGCTGTCCACTTGCTCCAAGCAAAGTACGAACTGCTTCCACATTCAAACGCGGATTTTCAGCAAATTCTTTTTCGACTTGCTTACGAAGGATATACATTCCTGCAAATACACCACCTGCAAAAGCAAGAATAATCAGCAAAATTGCTAAAAATAAACTCATAAAATAAATCTCCTATTTCCTTTTTTGCGTTGCTTTCATTATACCAAATCTTCTTTATTTTTCAAAGTCAAATCCATAGAGAGTCGCAAAATAATCTTCTGGTCTTTCAGCTCGACGAATCATACGAACATTTCCATCTTCTTCCAAGAGAATTTCGCTGGAACGAAGTTTGGCATTGTACTGATACCCCATTGAAAAGCCATGGGCACCTGTATCGTGAATTACGAGTGTATCACCGATTTGGCTGATAGGCAGCGGACGATTAATGGCAAATTTATCATTATTCTCACAGAGACTACCGACAACATCCACAATCTCCGTCTCACCCTCAGGTCGATCCATATTGGTAATGTGGTGATAAGAACCATACATAGCTGGACGCAGCAGATTAACCGCTGAGGCATCCACCCCCAGATAGGTTCGGTAGGTCTGCTTCTTATGGGTAACCTTGGTAACAAGTAGGCCAAAAGGTGCCAACATAAAGCGACCCAGCTCTGTATAAATCTTGACCTTTCCTAGGCCAGCAGGTATCAGAATAGCTTCATAGGCCTGACGAACTCCTTGACCGATGACTGCAATGTCATTTTTCTCACCTTCAGGTTGGTAATTGATACCGACACCACCAGATAGATTGATAAAATCCAACTCAACTCCTGTCTCAGCCACTACTTCCACAGCCAGCTCAAAAAGCTGACGGGCCAGTTCAGGATAGTAGTCATTGCTGACAGTATTTGAGGCCAAGAGGGCATGGATCCCAAACTTCTCAGCTCCCAGCTCCTTGAGCTCTTTGAAAGCCTGAATCAACTGGTCCTTAGTCATACCAAACTTGGCTTCTTCTGGATTATCCATGATGCTGGTTTCCAGCTCAAAGACACCGCCAGGGTTGTAACGGCAAGAAATGACCTTGGGAATACCAGCAGCCTCCTTTAAAAAAGCCACATCTTCATAGGCATCCAGATTGATAGTCGCTCCAAGGTCACGCGCAAACTGAAATTCCTCAGCTGGTGTGTTATTGGACGAAAACATGATATCCTGTCCAGCAAAGCCCAGCTTTTGACTCATGAGCAGTTCGACATAGCTGGCACAGTCCACCCCACAACCTTCTTCTTTGAGGATTTTTAAAATAGCAGGATTGGGAGTGGCCTTAACGGCAAAATACTCTTTAAAGCCTGGATTCCAAGAAAAGGCCTCATGCAGGGCACGCGCTCTTTCCCGAATTCCCTTCTCATCATAAAGATGGAAAGGGGTTGGAAACTGAGCCGTAATCTCGGCTAGCTTTTCACGACTGATAAAAGGAGTTTTCATAATATGCCACACTTTCATTGTAATTCACTCTATTATACCATAAGTATCTCATAAGCTTTCCACCCCAGTACATCTCCTTCGTATCTATCATTTTCTACCACCTTCATTCATATATTAACCGATCTTTTTCAAACTGGTTTTTTATTTTTATATTTTTCTACTATTTAAATATTAAAAAATGTACTTGTAGCAATATTTTAGAGTACTTTTATTCCTTGAATGAATTTGATTCATTTTGGCGCCTCCCCCTTGTTTTTTTCCTGAAAACGTTTTATAATAAGGTTGTCTTAAACTTTTCTTAAAGTTTGGTCAAACATTTTAATAAGGGGGAATGTCAATAATGAGTATTGGAATCATTATTGCAAGCCATGGTGAATTTGCTGCTGGCATTCATCAATCAGGTTCTATGATTTTTGGCGAACAAGAAAAAGTACAAGTTGTTACTTTTATGCCAAATGAAGGCCCTGATGATTTGTATGCTAAATTCAATAACGCTGTGGCACAGTTTGATGCGGACGATGAAGTCTTAGTCTTGGCTGACCTTTGGAGTGGTTCTCCATTCAACCAAGCTAGCCGTGTAATGGGTGAAAATCCAGATCGCAAGTTCGCTATTATTACAGGTTTGAATCTGCCAATGTTGATTCAAGCATATACAGAAAGAATGATGGATGCTAACGCTGGTGTTGATGCCGTAGTAGCTAATATCATCAAAGAAGCAAAAGAAGGTGTGAAAGCTCTGCCTGAAGAATTGAATCCAGCAGAAGAAGTTACAAGCGCTCCTGTTGCAGCAACTGCTCAAGCTGCTATTCCAGAAGGTACTGTCATCGGTGATGGCAAGCTCAAAATCAATCTTGCACGTATTGATACACGTTTGCTTCATGGACAAGTCGCAACTGCTTGGACACCAGATTCAAAAGCTGACCGTATTATCGTAGCTTCTGACTCAGTAGCTAAGGATGAACTTCGCAAAGAGTTAATCAAACAAGCTGCACCAGGTAATGTGAAAGCAAACGTTGTGCCTATCGACAAACTGATTGCTGTTTCAAAAGACCCACGCTTTGGTAATACTCATGCTCTGATCCTGTTTGAAACTCCTCAAGACGCTCTTCGTGCTATTGAAGGCGGTGTGCCAATCAAGACTCTCAATGTAGGTTCTATGGCTCACTCAACAGGTAAAACAATGGTTAACAATGTACTATCAATGGACAAGGACGATGTCGCTACTTACGAAAAACTCCGTGATCTTGGCGTTGAATTTGACGTTCGTAAAGTACCAAATGATTCTAAAAAAGATTTGTTTGACTTAATTACAAAAGCAAACGTTCAATAATACATTAATTGAATAAAATTTGGACAGATAGTTTAGCAAAGCTACACCTCTCAGTTCTTTCTAGGTTTTGCCTGACTATTTTACGTCCTCATATCTCATGAAAGGATAATTATAAATCATGTCTATTATTTCTATGGTTTTAGTGGTCTTTGTTGCCTTCCTTGCTGGTCTTGAAGGTATCTTGGACCAATTCCAATTCCACCAACCAATTGTTGCATGTACTTTGATTGGTTTGGTAACAGGTAACTTAACTGTCGGTGTTATGCTAGGCGGTTCACTTCAGCTAATCGCTCTTGGTTGGGCAAATATCGGCGCTGCTGTAGCTCCCGATGTAGCTCTTGCATCCGTAGCATCTGCAATTATTTTAGTGCAGAGCGGTGGTGCAAAAGATGATATCTCAGTAGCTACAGCCACAGCTATTCCTCTTGCAGTAGCTGGTCTCTTTTTGACCATGATTGTCCGTACTGCTTCAGTTGCCCTAGTTCATGGTGCTGATTCTGCTGCTAAAAAAGGAGATATTCGTGGTGTTGAAAGAGCACATTATACTGCCCTCCTCCTCCAAGGGTTACGTATTGCAGTCCCTGCTATTCTTTTACTTTTGATTCCTGCGGAATCAGTAAAAGCAGCTCTTCAATCAATGCCAGTTTGGCTCAAAGAAGGGATGGAAGTAGGCGGTAGCATGGTCGTAGCTGTCGGTTATGCTATGGTTATCAACATGATGGCAACCCGTGAAGTATGGCCTTTCTTCGCTATTGGTTTCGCTCTTGCTGCTGTTAGTGGTTTATCTCTCATCGCTTTTGGTACAATCGGTGTTGCACTTGCTCTTATTTACATTAACCTTTCTAAGAAAGGTGGAAATGGTGGTGTAGCAGTCGCTTCATCTAACGACCCAATCGGCGATATTTTAGAGGACTACTAAGAAAGGAGAAACGAATCATGACTGAAAAACTGCAATTAACAAAATCAGATCGTCAAAAAGTTTGGTGGCGTTCTACTTTCTTACAAGGTTCTTGGAACTATGAACGCATGCAAAACTTGGGTTGGGCTTATTCACTAATCCCAGCAATTAAAAGATTGTACACTAAAAAGGAAGACCAGGCTGCAGCTCTTGAGCGTCACTTGGAATTCTTCAACACTCACCCATATGTTGCAGCTCCTATTCTTGGTGTAACACTTGCACTTGAAGAAGAAAAAGCAAACGGTGCGTCAATTGATGATGCAGCTATCCAAGGGGTTAAGATTGGTATGATGGGACCTCTTGCTGGTATCGGAGACCCTGTTTTCTGGTTTACTGTACGACCAATTTTAGGAGCACTAGGAGCTTCTCTAGCCGCATCAGGAAATATCATCGGTCCACTACTTTTCTTTGTTCTTTGGAATGCAATTCGTATGGCTTTCCTCTGGTACACACAAGAATTGGGCTACAAGGCTGGTTCTGAAATCACCAAAGATATGTCTGGTGGTATCCTCCAAGATATTACCAAAGGTGCCTCTATCTTGGGTATGTTTATCATTGGTGTTCTTGTAAAACAATGGGTCAACATTGGTTTCAAAATTGCCTTGCCATCTACAACTCTTACAGATCCAAAAGCTTATGTTGAAATTCCTAACGGCCCTGTAACCGGAGAGAAATTAGTTGAAATATTAAACAGAGCCCCTGGTGTAAACCTTGGACCAGTAAAACAAAATACCCTACAAGGTCAACTTGATTCTTTAATACCAGGACTGCTAGGATTACTCTTAACATTCCTCTGTATGTGGTTATTGAAGAAAAAAGTTTCACCAATCATTATCATCGTTGCATTATTTATTGTTGGTATTGTTGCTCACTACTTCAATATTATGTAATCAAAAAGAAGGTTTCGGCCTTCTTTTTCTTGTGGTATAATAGAAAGAGATTTACTTTGAAGGAGCAATTATGGCGCAATCACAAAACAAAACAGTTGAATTTAATACCACTGGCGTTTCCTACCTCGGATTAGGCGGTAAGGTTGGGAAATTTTTAATCGGCGAGACAGCTCTTGAGTTTTATGCTGATGCCAATGTAGAAGATTATATTCAGCTGCCTTGGACTAGCATCACTGCTATCGGCGCCAATGTTTCTGGCAAGAAAGTCAGCCGCCACTTTGAAATCTGGACTGACAAAGGAAAATTTCTCTTTGCCTCCAAAGACTCTGGCAAGATACTCAAAATTGCTCGGGAGCATATCGGCAACGACAAGGTGGTTAGATTGCCGACTCTGTTACAAAAAATTGCTGGAATCTTTAAGAAGAAAAAATAGGGTTGAAAAAGTTTCAACCTTATTTTTTATATTTTCGACTAAGACAAAAGTTGCTTATATCAGCAAAATGGAGCTAGCAAAAAAAAATTGAAAAGTGAAACAATCTGAGAATGCACTATTTCAGCCATTTGAAATAATAGGGTGGGGTAAGCTGACATTATCAATGCAAGACCGCAGCAGCAAGATCTCGTTCATCTGCCCTTCTAAAACGAATCATGATAGCTACCTCTTCAAATCTTTTCTGCCAATTTCTCTAAAAAATCTTGACGTTTTTCAGCTGTAGACTGAGAAATATTCCCGAAATTCAACCAACGGCGCTGTCTAGCACCGATAGACTTAAAGGTATGTCCCAACATGGCTTTCTTGACGACGTCACCACAGAAATACTTAAGATAGAAGGTTGGTGCTGCAGAGGTAGTAATAGCCAACACCTCTTTAATATTGGTCAGACGACCAACTAACTGGCGAGTTTTGCTCTCCTCGTAAATCTTATTTTTCAAAAAGACCTTATCTTCAAAGCCCTTGACAATAGCTGGCATATCCGCCCACCAGATAGGAAAAATCATGATAAGGCGGTCACAGGACGCAAGAGCTTCCTGATATTTTAAAACCAGTGGGTCAAGTGCCTGCCCTTTATTAAAAAGTGCTAGCTCTTCCTTGGTATAGACTGGATTAAAACCATCCTCATAGAGATCGATCAATTCATAGGTCTGACCTTTCTTCTCCAACAAATCTTGAACCTGCTCTAAAATAGCATGGTTAAAGCTTTTCTCATAGGGATGTGCATAAACAATGAGATTTTTAATCATGTTTGTAACCTCCTAGTAAATCATTGAACATTGAGCGATAGACTTCCTCATCAAAAGGCTCCAAGCCTTTAGCAATAAAATGACCATAGCCTGTGATGAAGGTGTCCAGCTTGAGCAAAAGAATCTTTTTCTCTTTCTGACTCTCAATAGGTAGCAGATCCAGATAAACCACTGTCTTATTCCCGATTTCCAGAAGCTCACCTTTCCGGTAAGCCTCTGTCGCTACAGGGCTGAAAAAGAGAAAATCCATTATCTGACTGTTGGTCTTGTATTCCGATAAAAGAAAGAGTCCTATTTGCCAAATGCAATCCAGAGGATCAGAGACTCCATCTAGATACTGCTCCTCTAAACGCTTAAGCTGCTTCTGGTTTTCCAAAAGACAGACCTGATAGTAAAGTTCCTCCTTATCCTCAAAAGCCTTGTAGAAAGCACCAGTCGTAACCCCCAGCAGAGATGCCAGTTTCCTTAGGGGGATATTCTGATAGCCATACTCTCTGATAAGCTGGCTTGCCTTTTCAATCATACGGTCACGCGTTGTTTGTTTTACCATAAGAACTCCTTTAGATAACTATGTTACCTTTATCTAAAGATAACATAGTTATCTTTCTCTGTCAAGATTTTTCCCATCCTGGGATTTACATTTTCCGGAAAATCCTGTATAATAGTCGAAACGGATAAGTACTATTGGGCACTTTTCAGAAAGTCTGCGGTGGCTGTGAGCAGATAAGGAGAAAATAGGAAATTCTACCGTTAGTTTAAAAATAAATAATTAAGCAAGTGCACTTTTGTGAAGTTGGATGGAACCGCGGCCCTGCCGCTCCAACAGTTTCATAAAGTGCTTTTATTTTTTGGAGGTACCTATGTTAGATTTAAAACGTATCCGCACTGACTTTGATACTGTCGCTGAAAAATTAGCTACGCGAGGTGTTGACGCTGCTACCCTTAACCAAATGAAAACCATTGACAAAGAACGCCGGGATTTATTGGTAAAGGTCGAAGAACTCAAAGCAGAGCGCAATACTGTTTCTGCTGAGATTGCTCAAGCTAAACGCAACAAAGAAAATGCAGATGACAAGATTGCTGCCATGCAAAAACTCTCTGCTGAAGTCAAGAACTTAGACGCAACCTTGGCTGAACTGGATGCTAAGTTGACTGAATTCACTACTACTCTACCTAACATTCCACACGAAAGTGTTCCTGTGGGAGCAGATGAGGACGAAAACGTCGAAGTACGTCGCTGGGGTACACCGCGCCAATTTGACTTTGAAGCTAAGGCTCACTGGGATTTGGGTGAAGATCTGGATATCTTAGACTGGGAGCGCGGGGCAAAAGTTACTGGTGCTCGCTTCCTCTTCTATAAGGGCTTGGGAGCAAGACTTGAGCGTGCTATCTATAACTTCATGCTGGATGAGCATGGCAAAGAAGGCTATACCGAAGTCATCACTCCTTATATGGTAAACCATGATTCCATGTTTGGGACTGGGCAGTATCCTAAGTTCAAAGAAGATACGTTTGAGCTAAGCGATACCAACTTCGTTCTGATTCCGACTGCTGAAGTTCCACTGACCAACTACTATCGAGACGAAATTTTAGATGGAAAAGAATTGCCAATCTACTTCACTGCTATGAGCCCATCATTCCGCTCTGAAGCTGGCTCTGCTGGTCGTGACACGCGCGGTCTCATCCGTCTGCACCAATTCCACAAGGTTGAAATGGTGAAATTTGCTAAGCCAGAAGAATCTTATCAAGAGCTGGAAAAGATGACTGCCAACGCTGAAAACATCCTGCAAAAGCTGAATTTACCTTACCGAGTTGTAGCACTCTGTACTGGAGATATGGGCTTCTCAGCTGCTAAAACCTACGACTTGGAAGTTTGGATTCCTGCTCAGAACACCTACCGTGAAATCTCTAGTTGCTCTAACACAGAAGATTTCCAAGCTCGTCGAGCTCAAATTCGCTACCGTGACGAAGCAGATGGTAAGGTCAAACTCCTTCATACTCTCAACGGTTCTGGACTGGCTGTCGGACGCACAGTGGCTGCTATCTTAGAAAATTACCAAAACGAAGATGGCTCTGTGACTATCCCAGAGGTTCTGCGTCCGTACATGGGTGGATTAGAAGTCATCTCACCAAAATAAAAGCAGATTCTCCTGATACTTTGCCTATATCACTAGGTCTAAGTACAGACTTATTTTACTAAAATAAAAAAATCCGAGATCAACTCAGAGAAAATCAAAAACAGATTTTCAAAGAGTATCATCTTGGATTTTTTCTTATCTTTCTGACCAGCAATGAGACTGTATCGTAAAAACAGACATAGACGACAACTCAAAAGTCAGAAAGGATATATAGCAACTTAACTACTTTCACAAAATATATCTAGCTCACATAGGAAATAAATAAAAGGTAGCCTACTAGACTTGAAATATGGAGCAAGAGTCACTAAAAATGTTAGCTTATGTCGATCCTTGCAATTGTTTTGAGATGACAAGGCTACGTTAGTGTCAGAAATAAGCAAATCATCAAGACTATTCAAGAAACCAGAGCAGCTTTAATTGCTTACAAAGTGACTCTTTTGCATCATCGTCTTAATGTCCATTCCACTGATAAATCAGTCACTGATTTGCTATCATTTTTATGAAACTTCTAAAATATGCCGCAGCTGGACTGCACTCGGTGAGACAATGGGAAGAAAAGCTCCTTCGTTCCAACGTCGGATAAACCCAGAAGTCGAATTACTCAAGTATCCTCTGCCTCCACTAGCCTGTAGCTCCAAGAGCAGACTTTGAGCCACTACATCAACTATATCAATTCGCAGCTGGAAGAGCTCCTTAGGACGCTCAACAAAATAAGCAGGCTGGAGAAGACCTCTATAGAGCTGGTCCTGGATTTCAGTCAGAGCAGCCACTTGCTCCTCCCACTCCTCTCTCAAAATAGAGCGGACTGACAGATTAGCTTCGACCTCCTCCAGCGATTTCTCTGCTAGGCCAAGAGCCAAACCAAACTGATAACCTAGAAAAGCTGGGCGATTTTCTGCCAAAAAGGCCTGGGCATCTTGTGCAAGAATCCATTCCTCTTGCAAAGGCACATGATTAAAGGTCAGGGCAGCTGTATTTCCCCCTTGTAAAGATACAAACTCTAAATCCGCTGAACGGGAGAAATTCTCTGCATCAGACGGCACAGCCAGAACCAGCGGCTGGTGGCTCCCGTCTTCGAAACCGGCAACAAATATGCTGAGGAAGCGATCCGCGCGAGCATTGGTTACCCAAGGCAGACGCCCTTTCAGATAAAGCTGTCCGTCTTCCTCCACGATAGACACATTTAACTCTTCTAGGTCCGACAAGAATTTAACGGCATTGGACAGGGCTGTAGCACCTGCATATTCCCCTGACAGGAGCCCCTCCAAATAGTGGTCTCTAAAGTAGGGATTAGCAGACTTTAAGACGTTATCAATAAAGGTCCTTTGTCCCCAAGAGATAAAGGATGCAGTCAAGGAATGATGAGCCAGCTCCTTGAGCACTTCTATCACATCCGTATCATTGCCACCTCGGCCTCCCAGCTCTTCTGGAACGCCAACCCGAAAGGCTCCTTCAGCAGCGATACGCTCAATCAGTTGGTTACCCGCTGCACAGGATTCTTTGTCAATCTGATCAGCGTGGTCATCCAACCAGTTGATAAACTCTTCTGAAAAAAATGTCATTTGCCACCTCCTCAAAGACTAGGCATAAGGCTGCAATTCCGGATTAATTGGCGTGTTGGCCAGATTATTGGCATAATTGCAGAGGGTCGCAAGGCTAACACCCAGAACTACATCCAGAGCATTCTCATGCGTATAACCCGCTTCTAGGAAGTCTGCCAAAGCCTCATCTCCGACCCGTCCCTTGGTATTGATGACAGCAATGGTAAATTTAGCAAGGGTATCTAGCTTCGGATCTGTATCAATCGGAGTACGATTACGTAGAGCCTCCAAAAGATCATCATTCATTTGAATCTGCTTGATTGAAAAAGCTGTATGACCCGCTACACAGAAAGCACAACCGTTGGTAACTGCAGCCGTAATCTGCACTACTTCACGCTCAGTCGGTGTCAGGCTGTTACGGCGATTGATGGCTCCAACCGTCCGATATGTTTCCAAAGCCGTTGGCGCATTGGCCAAAAGACCGATAAGATTAGGAATGTAACCCCCGTTATCTTTTTGGACAGTTTCTAGGACTTCCCTCACTTCAGCAGGTGCGGACTCAATTGTATGGATAGTAAATTCTGACATAAATGACCTCTTTTCTTTTAATTAGCAACTATCTTAACATAGGTTCTACAGCTTGTATAATATATATTTTATATAAGTCCTATAAAGAGAATATAATGCAGTAATTCAAACTAAAATTTTTTACCTAAATTTATCGTGATCAAACAAAAGTTTAAACAAAAAAAGAAGCCTTCTGGCTTCTTTTTTTATTTTTTCACCTCTATGGTTACTAAAAGACTTTTTCATTAGCAATTCTTATAGAAGATTACTCTTTATCACTTTCTGCTGCTTCATTGGAAACGACGGGATCTAGGCTTTCCTCTTCTACTTTTGGTTCAGACTGAACCTGTTTTTCAACTGCCTCTTCTGTTACTAGCTTTGTAGGCTCTTCTTTATTTTCGTCAGCTTCTACTTGTTTAGCTTCTTCAGCTACAGCAGGTGCTTCTGCATCTTTTGGCTGATCGGTTTCTTTTTTGATTTCATTTACAGCGGTTTTTACTGTTGCAGAAGTTACACGGCCAACAGTTTGAGCAAATTCCTTACTTACATTGGCTGCATCTGTCAATGTTTCTTTTGAAATCTTTCCTCCCGAAAAAGCCATCAATCCTAAAATAAATGTTGCAATTGAAGCAATTGCAGTCAAGTACAAACCTATACCAACTGAGATACCATAACCACCATAACCAAAATTAGCACTCATATCGCCTAAGCGAAACAAGGCATAAATAGAAATAGCTGTCTCAATAATTCCCAAAGCCACGACACCCATAGCCAAGTTTTTAATCAAAGGCTGAGTACGATCTTTAAGAATAGCTAAGACAATAGCTCCGATGGCTAAAATTATAATAATTTTCCCATCCCCTTCAATTCCTGAAACACTTAAACTACCAAATCCACCTAGATTTACAGTCCCCCAAGGCAAAACACTTCCAATTATTACTGCTACTGACCGCAATGATAATGTACAAACGATTTTTTTCCATTTGACTTCTCCTTCTCTAAGCACAAGCTATCCGATTTAAGGTGAAAAAGATAGATTGTAGACTAACTATTTGTAAAAAGAGACCAAGACAAGAATATCCTGGCCTTCAAATAAACTTCTTAATATTTTCTAAAACGCTGATAACGTTGGTCGACCAATTCTTCCACGCTCCATGAAGAAAGTTGTTCTAATTCAACTAAAAGTTCTTGTTTGATAGAAGTAATCAAATCCTGATTGCTTAAACCCGTTTCCTCAATTACCTTATCAACAATCTCCATTTGCAAGAGTTCGTGGGATGTTATTTTCATTAACTCAGCAGCTTCCATGGCTCTACTGCCATCCTTCCACAAGATAGAAGCAAAGCCTTCCGGACTCAAGACTGCATAAATTGAATTCTCTAACATCCAAACTCGATTAGCCACTCCTAGAGCCAAGGCCCCTCCAGAACCACCTTCACCAATAATAATGGCAATAATAGGTACTTTAAGATCACTCATCTCCATCAGGTTTCGAGCAATAGCTTCACCTTGCCCACGCTCTTCTGCTCCAACACCTGGATAAGCTCCAGCAGTATTGATAAAAGTAACGATTGGGCGACCAAATTTTTCTGCCTGCTTCATTAGGCGCAAAGCTTTACGATACCCCTCAGGATGAGGTTGACCGAAATTCCGTTTTAGATTATCTTGAAGATTCTTCCCTTTTTGAATTCCAATAACAGTCACTGGACGGCCGTCTAGGCTACCGATGCCTCCAATCACAGCTCCATCATCTCGAAAAGAGCGATCTCCATGCAATTGAATAAAATCATCAAAAATTGCCTTGGCAAAATCAAGAGCCGTCAGCCGAGTCTGATCTCTCGCTTCTCTTACAATCCGAGTAATCTTTGTCATTGCTGCCCTCCATGAAATTCCAACAATTTAGCAATCTTATCTCTTAATTTTGCTCGTTTCACAATAGCATCTACAAAACCATGTTCCAAGAGAAATTCTGCCTTTTGAAAACCGTCTGGCAAATTTTCACGAACAGTGGATTCAATAACTCGACGACCAGCGAATCCAACAAGACTTTGAGGTTCCGCTAAAATAATGTCACCTTCCATTGCAAATGACGCTGTTACCCCACCAGTAGTAGGGTCTGTCAAAATCGTCAGATAAAACAAACCTGCTTTAGAATGTCTTTGTACCGCCGCTGAAATTTTGGCCATCTGCATGAGACTGATAATCCCTTCCTGCATACGTGCCCCTCCAGAAGCTGTAAACAAGACTACTGGTAAGCGAAGTTCAGTTGCATATTCAAACAAGCGTGTAATTTTTTCTCCAACTACACTTCCCATGGAAGCCATGATAAAGTTTGAGTCCATTATTCCCAAAGCAGTTTTCTGTCCCTTAATGGAAGCAGTTCCTGTTAACACAGCTTCATCCAAGCCAGTTTTTTCACGCATTTGGGCCAACTTGTCCTTATAATTAGGAAAATTCAATGGATCTTTTGTTTCAATGCCTGTAAATAATTCTTCAAAGGTATCTTCATCTACAGTTAAAGCAAGTCGCTCAAGTGCTGTAATACGGAAGGTATAACCACAATTAGGACAAACACGATCGCTCCCTAAATCTTTTTGGTAAATGGTATGCTTACAACCAGGACATTTCGAAAAGAGCTCATCCGGTACCTCTGGTTTTTGTTGAGGCAGTTCCCTATATGAACGATTAGGATTAATCCGGATATATTTATCCTTTTTGGAGAATAAAGCCATCATTTACTCCTTTATTACTACAGTTTCCCTTTACAAAAGCTTAGCTTCCTTCGCTTTATGAAAGGTTTTATTTATCTTCTTTTAATCTTTCTTGGTAAGCAGGGAGAAATTTCTCCATTAAAAAGGCTGTATCATAATCCCCTGCAATAACCTGAGAGTCTGAAATCAAGTCTAACTGAAACTCACTGTTGGTTAATACACCATCGATTTCCAATTCATAAAGAGCACGTTGCATCTTCATCAAAGCGTCAAACCGATTTTCCCCATGAACAATGATTTTAGCAATCATACTATCATAGTAAGGAGGAATGGTATAGCCTGGATAAACTGCTGAGTCCACACGAAGACCGACCCCACCACTAGGCAAATAGAGGTTTGAAATCTTACCCGGACTTGGGGCAAAATTAAAGGCTGGATTTTCAGCATTGATCCGGCATTCGATGGCATGACCGCGAATTTCAATATCATCCTGCGTGAAAGAAAGTTCTTGGCCATCAGCAATGCGAATCTGTTCCTTAACAATATCTACGCCAGTCACAAATTCTGTTACAGGGTGTTCTACTTGAACACGAGTGTTCATTTCCATAAAGTAGAATTCACCTTTATTTTCATCATAGAGAAACTCAATTGTTCCAGCATTTTCATATCCCACTGATTGAGCTGCTCGTACAGCCGCATCTCCAATCTTTTGACGGAGAGTCTTCCCGATAGCCACTGATGGAGCTTCTTCTAAGACCTTTTGGTTATTACGCTGAAGCGAGCAGTCACGCTCTCCCAGATGGACGACATGTCCATGCTGGTCGGCCAAAATCTGCACTTCAATATGACGAGCGGGATAAATAACACGCTCCATATACATAGCGCCATTCCCAAAGGCAGCCTTAGCCTCGCTAGAAGCAGACTCAAAAGCCGCTACCAAATCTTCAGCCTTTTCAACCTTACGGATTCCCTTTCCGCCACCTCCAGCAGAAGCCTTAAGCATAACAGGGTAGCCAATTTTTTCAGCAACTTCTAAAGCCTCTTCAGCAGTAAAAACTTCTCCGTCAGATCCAGGAATAACTGGAACATTAGCCTTAATCATTTGAGCACGAGCATTAATCTTATCGCCCATCATATCCATGATTGCCCCAGAAGGACCGATGAATTTCACACCAACTTCCTCACACATGGTTGCGAACTTAGAATTTTCACTCAAAAATCCAAAACCAGGGTGAATAGCTTCAGCTTCTGTCAGAACAGCTGCTGAAAGCACAGCATTCATATTGAGATAGGAATCAGTAGACTTAGCAGGCCCAATACAAATAGCTTCGTCTGCCAACAAGGTATGAAGTGCTTCTTTATCAGCTGTTGAATAAACTGCCACTGTAGCAATCCCCAATTCTCGAGCTGCACGAATAATTCTGACCGCAATTTCCCCACGGTTAGCAATCAATATTTTACGAAACATGGTGAAATCTCCCTTTTCTATTGGCCAATAGCAAATGTCAAGGTACCACTAGCTGCAAGTTTGCCATCTACTTCTGCTTTAGCTTCAACAACCGCAATGGTACCACGACGTTTCACAAATTTAGCAGTCATGATAAGCTGATCACCTGGAACAACTTGTTTCTTGAATTTGACCTTATCCATTCCCGCATAAAAGACTAATTTGCCTTTGTTTTCTTCTTTAGATAATTCCAATACCCCCGCAGTCTGAGCCAAAGCTTCCATAATCAAAACACCCGGCATGACTGGATACTGTGGAAAATGTCCGTTAAAGAATGGTTCATTAATTGTCACATTTTTTAAAGCAACAATCTCATCTTCGCTAACTTCTAATACACGATCCACCAACAACATTGGATAACGATGCGGAAGCGCCTCTTTTATTGCATTGATATCGATCATTTAATGCGTACCAGACCTTTCCCAAATTCAACCATTTCTTCATTTTGAACTAAAACTTCCGTGATAATACCATCTTTAGGAGCAGGTACTTCGTTCATTACTTTCATAGCCTCGATAATCATCAAGGTTTGCCCTTTTTTCACTTGGTCACCTACGTTCACAAAAGCAGGTTTATCTGGTCCGGCTGCTAAATAGGCTACTCCAACCAAAGGACTTTCCACGACATCACCTTCAGCCACGATTGGTTCCGGTGCTGCTTCAGCAGGCACTTCTTGCTGTTCAACAACTACTTCAGCCTGAGGAGCTGGAGCAATTGGAGCTACTGGTGTAGCTGTAGGAAGAGGACTTGCATTAACCTCTTGAGGTACAATTCTTCCTTCGTTTTTACTGAATGTTAGTTCATCTTGTTGATTTTTATATGAAAATTCCCGCAAACTTGATTGGTCAAACTGTGCCATCAAGTCTTTAATTTCATTGATATTCATAAGTTATTATGCCTCCCAACGTTTAAAGGCAAGAACAGCATTATGTCCACCAAAACCAAATGTATTGGAAATAGCATAAGGGATTTCCTGCTCTTTTCCTTGGCCAAAAATGACATTGGCTTCAATGTAATCAGACAATTCTTGAGTTCCTGCAGTTTTTGGCACAAAGCTATGGCGCATTGCTTCGATAGTCGCAATAGCTTCCACCGCTCCAGCTGCTCCAAGTAAATGACCTGTAAAAGATTTAGTAGAAGAAACAGGGACATCTTTACCCAATACAGATACAATCGCACCACTCTCTCCTTTTTCATTGGCAGGAGTAGAAGTTCCGTGAGCATTAACATATGCCACATCTTCAGGCTTGATTTCGGCTTCTTCTAATGCTAGTTTAATAGCTTTAATCGCACCAAGTCCTTCCGGATGTGGTGAGGTCATGTGGTGAGCATCACAAGTATTTCCATAACCAACAACTTCAGCAAGGATTGTTGCACCACGTTTTTCAGCATGTTCTAGACTTTCCAACACCAACATTCCAGATCCTTCACCCATAACAAAACCATTTCTGTCTTTATCAAATGGAATAGATGCACGAGTTGGGTCTTCAGTTGTGGACAAAGCTGTCAATGCTTGGAAACCAGCAATCGCAAAAGGAGTGATAGAAGCTTCAGAACCACCAACTAACATCACATCTTGGAAACCAAATTTAATAGAACGGAAGGCATCTCCAATTGCATCGTTAGATGAGGCACACGCTGTATTAATGGATTTACAAACACCATTGGCACCAAAGCGCATGGCAACATTCCCAGAAGCCATATTTGGCAAGGCTTTTGGAAGTGTCATTGGTTTCACTCGTTTTGGACCTTTTTCATGCAAGCGGATAACTTGATCTTCAATTTCCTTAATACCACCGATACCTGAAGCAACGATAACACCAAAACGATCTTTATCAATAGCTTCCACATCAAGTCCTGCATGATTTACAGCTTCCTCAGCAGCATACAGAGCATATAGTGAATAATTATCAAAACGGTTAGTATCTTTTTTAATGAAGTATTTATCAAAAGGAAAATCTTGAACCTCAGCAGCATTATGAACAGCAAATTCACTGTGGTCAAACTTAGTGATTGGCCCAATACCAATTTTTCCTTCCTTAAGGCTAGTCCAAAATTCTTCTGGTGTGTTCCCAATTGGGGAAGTTAGTCCGTAGCCAGTTACTACAACACGATTTAGTTTCATCTCAACACTCCTTTTTACGGTAAGATTTAAACTTAGAAAATTGCAAATAAGACGCATTCTAAGTAAACTTATTCTATACTTTTACTAAATTATTGCATTGTCAAGCCACCATCAATAGTGATCACTTGACCTGTTACATATTCCTGACTGGCAAGAAAGACTGCGACATCTGCAACTTCCTCAGTATTACCAAAACGTTTCATTGGTATTTGAGCCAAAGAAGCTTCTTTAATTTTTTCTGGCAAACCATCAGTCATATCAGATTCAATAAATCCTGGAGCAATCACATTGACGCGAATATTTCGAGCCGCAACCTCACGAGCTACTGACTTAGAAAAACCAATCAAGCCTGCTTTAGAGGCTGCATAGTTTGCCTGGCCGATATTCCCTGTCAAACCGACTACGCTGGACATATTGATAATAGCTCCCTGACGTGCCTTAGTCATTGGTTTTAAAACAGCTTGTGTCATGTTAAATGCACCAGTCAAATTAACCTTTAGCACTTGTTCAAAATCTTCCTCAGTTAATTTAAGCATGAGTTTATCTTTAGTAATTCCTGCATTATTAACCAAAACATCTACTGAACCCAAAGCTAGAGCTGCTTCTTCTACCATGCGCTTTGCATCAGCACTATCTGAAACATCCCCAGTAACCGCAAAAACCTTCACTGGATAGTCTTTAAACTCTGCCAAGACGTTTTCTGAGACTTCTCCACGTCCATTTAAAATAATATTAGCTCCAAGACTAGCAAATTTATGGGCAATAGCAAGACCAATTCCCCGAGTGGAACCTGTAATCAATACGTTCTTATTTTTTAATTCCATATTGTTTCCTCATTTTTCCAGAAGTTGTGTCAAACTAGCTTGATCTTCAACTTGATAAATAGTAGCTGACTTGTCAATCTTTTTTACAAATCCAGACAGAACTTTTCCTGGACCAATCTCGATAAACTCAGTTACACCAGCTTCTTGCATTCTGGCAATACTATCATAAAAGCGAACTGGCTCCATCACTTGACGTGTTAATAGCTCCTTGATTCGTTCCTTTTCCATAACACTGGCTTCCGTATTCCCTACCAGAGGAACTTTAAAGTCAGAAAAATTGATATTTTCTAAAGCTTCAGCTAATAAATCACTAGCAGGTTTCAATAGAGCAGTGTGGAAAGGTCCTGATACGTTGAGTGGAATCAATCTCTTTACCCCAGCTTCTTGCAAAAGCTCTACAGCTTTATCCACTGCTTCAGCCTCTCCACCAATTACAATCTGGCTAGGTGTATTATAGTTAGCTGGAGACACTACGCCAAGCGCACTGGCCTTTTTACATGCATTCTCTATCAGATCTAAATCAGCATTAAGAACTGCCACCATTTTACCAGAACCTGCTGGAGCTGCTTCTTCCATGAAGGCTCCGCGTTTAGCAACCAAAGCTAGAGCGCTTTGAAAATCTAAGGCTCCAGAAGCCACTAAAGCAGAGTATTCTCCTAAAGAAAGACCAGCAACCATATCAGGATGAATTCCTTCTTGAATTAACAAACGGTAAATGGCCAGAGACGTAGTCAAAATTGCTGGCTGGGTATAGCGGGTCTGATTCAGTTTTTCTTCATCATTATCAATCAAATCACGCACATCATAGTCTAAAATTTGACTAGCTTCCTCAAAAGTTGATTTCACCACGTCATATTGATCATAGAGCTCACGTCCCATACCAAGGTACTGTGCCCCCTGACCAGCGAATAGAAAGGCTTTTTTAGTCATTTCTAGTTACTCCTGCCCAACGTTTAGCTTCTTGCTGAATTCTTTCAGCAGCACCATAGTAAACATCTTTCAAAATTTCTTCAACGGTCTCTTCCTTGCTGACCAAACCAGCAATTTGTCCTGACATGACTGAACCATTCTCAACATCTCCACGGACAACTGCATTTGCTAAGGCACCCGCACCAAGATTTTCGAATACTGTTAAATCTGGATTTTCTTGTTTGAAAGCTTCTTTTTCAGCTTTTTCAAAATCTCTTGTCAGCTTATTTTTCAAAGCGCGGACTGCATGACCAAAATGCTGAGCTGAAATTGTTGTATCAATATCGCGCGCCTTCAAAATCATATCTTTATAATTTTGATGAGCATTTGATTCCTTAGCAACCACAAAGCGAGTTCCTAATTGAACTGCTTCTGCTCCTAACATAAAGCCAGCAGCTGCACCTGAACCATCTGCAATACCTCCAGCTGCAATAACAGGGATATTGACCGCTTCTACAACTTGCCGAGTAAGGGCCATCGTTGTCAATTTCCCAATATGACCTCCGGCTTCCATTCCCTCAGCAATAACAGCATCTGCACCAATTTTTTCCATCCTCTTAGCGAGAGCAACACTTGGCACTACTGGAATGACCGTAATACCCGCTTCGTGAAAACGAGCCATATACCGACTTGGATTCCCTGCACCAGTTGTCACTACTTTTACGCCTTCTTCAATGACTAAATCAACAATATCATCAACGAAAGGTGATAAAAGCATGATATTCACCCCAAAAGGCTTATCTGTCAAAGACTTAATCTTATCAATATTTGCTTTAACAACTTCTTTGGGAGCGTTGCCTCCACCGATAATTCCTAAACCACCTGCTTTAGAAACAGCACCAGCTAAGTCTCCATCTGCTACCCAAGCCATTCCACCTTGGAAAATAGGATATTTAATATTTAGTAATTCTGTAATTCGTGTTTGCATAATACCTTCCTTTTATCATTGCTTAAGTAATAGCTTGATTCTCTTAAAAACGAATGTTTTCTATACTTTGACAGTCAAACTATTACCTAAACAAGAGGGAGTGGATAAAAAATCATTTAAACAGACTTTTTCGTTCCACCCCGGCCATCTTGACTTCATCGAATCTTTACTCTGCCTATTGTTTCCTCTTAAACATTAGAAGAGATAAAAGACAGTCAAGACTGCCACCTCAAATTCGTCTTCTTTAAAAGAGGGCGAGAACGTATTCTCAGCCCCATTTACTTTTTCTTATTTAGTTTTTTCTTCTACATAAGCAACCAAATCACCAACTGTGTTCAAACCTTCTTCAGTTTCGATTTGGATGTCAAATGCATCTTCGATTTCTGAGATAACTTGGAACAAGTCAAGTGAATCTGCTTCAAGATCATCGAAAGTTGACTCAAGAGTAACTTCTGATGGTTCTTTACCAAGTTCTTCTACAATAATTTCTTGTACTTTTTCAAATACTGCCATGATAGACTCCTTTAAAATAAAAATATTTTTAATATGTGAAAACCACATGATTAACTAAATTGTAACAATAAGTGTTCCCCATGTCAAACCTCCACCGAAACCAGATAATAAAATTTTCTGACTTCCATCTAGCTTAACAAGGCCTTGCTCGACACACTCAGATAGTAAAATAGGGATACTAGCTGCACTTGTATTTCCATATTCCATCATATTAGCTGGAATTTTATCTCTTGAAACACCAAGCTTTTTCGCTATTTTATTCAAAATACGATCATTAGCCTGATGGAGCAAGAAATAATCTATTTCATCAACTTCCAGCGGACTAGCTTCAATCGTATCTTTAATGGACTGAGCAACATCTCGAATAGCAAAATCAAAAATTGCCCTACCATCCATAGTCAAATATTTTTCATCATCCTCAGTCTGTGCAAAAGGCGATCGCAAACCAATTTGGCAAGAGGTGAGACTTTCTCCACGAGAACCATCCGTTTTCTGGATTTCTGCAAGAAAATGTTGATCAGAAGTGCTTTCCAGCAAGACTCCTCCCGCACCATCACCAAACAAGACCGCAGTGCCTCGATCAGACCAATCTACAACCTTTGATAAGGTTTCACTTCCAATAACCAACCCCTTCTGATAAACACCTGAAGATATAAGTTTTTCAGCTGTCGAAAGAGCAAATACAAAGCCACTACAAGCAGCTATTAAATCATATGCAAAAGCTTTCTTTGCCCCAATATTAGCCTGAACGCGAGCCGCTGTTGATGGCATCAATGAATCTGGCGTAATAGTAGCAACGATGATAAAATCAAGATCTTGAGCAGAAATTCCTGACTTTTTCAGTAAATCTAAGGCAACTCTTGTCGCTAAATCGCTTGTCGATTCATTATGAGAAATATGACGCTTTCTGATTCCAGTCCGACTTGAAATCCATTCATCACTTGTATCCATGATTTGGGCTAAATCGTCATTCGTAACGACTTGCTCAGGTGCATAATGAGCAACTTGACTGATTTTTGCAAATTTCATTATTTTAAATCCTCAAGAAACTGATATAGGTTTTTCAAGCCTTTTTGCATCACTTGAATTTCATCCCTACTCATACCAGCAATAATCTTGTCTAGCATTGAATGATGAAAACGTCGATGCAAACGATACAAAAGACGACCACTTTTCGTCAAACTCAAATGAACCACACGACGATCAATATCAGAACGAGTTCGTTCTACATACCCTTTTCGCTCTAGATTATTTAAGCTCGTTGTCACAGTTCCTAGAGTCACCATAAGCTCTCTAGAAATGTCACTAGGAGTTGCATTGGGAGTTTCGCCAATAACATCAATCGTATGCATTTCTTTGATAGAGACGTCATTGAAGCGACTGCCCCGCAAACTGGACTCTTCAATCACCAATACATTATTAAAAATCGACGTCAAATAATCATTTACTAATTGGTAATTCAATCATCCATCCCCCTTTATAAATATTCAAGCATCAAAACATTTGACTATCAAATTATATCAAAGTCCAAATATTTTTGCAAGTTCTTTTTGAAAATGATTTACTTTTTTTCAATTTATATAATTTCAATTAAACGAATATTATTTTCCTTGAAATTTAGGACGACGCTTTTCTGAATAAGCACAGACCCCTTCTTTAAAATCTTCGGTGAAAGCTAACGACTTTTGTAAGTGCAATTCCAATTCAGCATATTCTTCCCAATCAGAAAATTGACTTTTCCAAATCATTTCTTTCATTGCCTTATACGAATTTCCTGAACCACGTTTTAGTTTTTTGATTAATTGCTCTGTCGTTTTCTCCAACTTTTCAGATTCACAAAGTCGATAAAGGATCCCGTATTCCAAAGCTTTTTCAGCTGTCAAAGCCTCACCAGTCATGACAAGGTGGGTTGCACGAGTCACACCAATAGCACGAGTTAGTAGATACAATCCTCCCGCATCAGGAGCCAATCCAACTCCAACGAAAGCCTGAATAAATCGAGCTTTTTCACTTGCAATACAAAAATCAGCAGCAACGACCATATTAGCAGCAGCACCTGCAACAGGCCCATCGACACTCATGATGACAGGCTTAGGTAATTTCTTCATCTCAAAGGAAATAACATTTACTAACTCAGCAATCTTCACTAAGGATTGGATATCATCAGCATCAACAGCACGTTGCATTTCTGCTAAATCTCCTCCAACTGAAAAAACCTTACCATTTGCCTTGATAAGCAAAATTTTTACACTATCGTCTGACCCAGCCAATGAAATTGCTTCTAAAATTTCTTGGCACATGGGAATATTAAATCCGTTAGAAACCTCTGGTCGGTTAAAGGTAAGAATAGCTACTTCGTCCAGAACTTCGTAGAAAATATTTGTAAATGTCATATCACTTCTCCAAATTCTATCTTTGCAATTTGATTTGATATGCAAATATTTTGAATATCAAATTGTTGCTTTTAAAATATTCTAGCACAAAATTTTATTTTCTCAAAACAAAATCTGAAAGAATAAAGCAATAGTTCGGCTTTTCTACTTTTTATTCCTAAAAAAACTGACACTATGCTTGATATTTGCTATAATGTAAAGAAGCAATATTACAAATTGTCTGAATAATAACAAAACCCTTTAGGAGAAAATATGAAAGTTGTCAAATTTGGTGGTAGTTCACTTGCCTCTGCAACTCAATTAGAAAAAGTTTTAAATATTGTAAAATCTGATTCCGATCGAAAGTTTGTAGTTGTTTCAGCACCCGGAAAACGAGAGGAATCTGATACAAAGGTTACAGACGCACTAATCAAATATTACCGAGCATACGTTGAAGAAGGCGATGTCACTCCACACCAAGAATGGATCATTAATCGATATGCTCAGATGATTGAAGAATTAGAGCTCAAACCTGTTGTCCTTGAAAAAATAACAAAGAGCATTTTAAATCTAGCCACACTACCAATCGAAGATAATCTATTTCTTTATGATAGTTTTTTAGCAGCTGGAGAGAACAATAATGCCAAGCTAGTTGCTGCATTCTTTAATAAAAACGGCCTTAATGCCCGTTATATTCACCCTAGAGATGCAGGAATATTTGTCAGTAGCGAGCCTGGGAACGCAAGAATTTTGCCTTCTAGCTATGATAAAATTGAAGAATTAACCAACTTTGAAGAAGTACTTGTAATACCTGGTTTCTTTGGTGTAACTAAAGACAATCAAATCTGTACTTTCTCTAGAGGTGGCTCAGACATAACAGGATCAATCATTGCTGCCGGAGTTAAAGCTGATCTATATGAAAACTTCACTGATGTAGATGGCATTTTTGCAGCCCATCCTGGTATTATTCATGAACCAGACTCTATTCCAGAATTAACCTATCGTGAAATGCGTGAACTTGCATATGCAGGTTTTAGTGTCCTTCATGATGAAGCACTTATTCCAGCTTACCGTGGTAAAATTCCTTTAGTTATTAAAAATACAAATAACCCTAATCATCCCGGGACAAAAATTATTCTAAATCATACTGATAAAGCTATCCCTGTTGTTGGTATTGCAGGAGATTCCAACTTCGTTAGTATAAACATGTCAAAATATTTGATGAACCGTGAAGTTGGTTTCGGTCGCAAAGTTCTCCAAATCTTGGAAGAATTGAATATTCGTTGGGAACACATGCCGACAGGAATCGATGATTTATCAATCATTCTAAGAGAAAGGGAATTAACCCCAATAAAAGAAGAAGAAATTCTCCGTCAACTTACACAAAAAATTGAAGTAGATCATGCAGAAATCGAACACGGCTTGTCAATCATCATGATTGTAGGTGAGCAAATGAAAAGCCATATCGGTCTGACTGCTACTGCTACAAAGGCTCTATCAGACAGCAAAATTAATATTCAAATGATCTCTCAAGGATCTAGCGAAGTTTCTATCATGCTCGTAGTAAACTCTGAACAAGAAAAAGCAGCTATTAAAGCCCTCTATGAAGCATTCTTTAATAAACAATAAAAAGCTTGAAGAATAATCTTCAAGCTTTTTATTAAATAAGAACTTAAAAGTTAAATTGTAAAAACACAATAAATATAAAAAGACAAGAATTTCTTGTCTTACTTATAGATATAACTCCGGCAGTAGGACTCGAACCTACGACATCATGATTAACAGTCATGCGCTACTACCAACTGAGCTATGCCGGATAAATGCTAAGCGACTACCATATCTCACAGGGGGCAACCCCCAACTACTTCCGGCGTTCTAGGGCTTAACTGCTGTGTTCGGCATGGGTACAGGTGTATCTCCTAGGCTATCGTCACTTAACTATTGAGTATCTAATCTACTCAAAATTGAATAACTACTCATTTCTAACAAG
>NZ_KI391972.1:0-2682 GCF_000161955.2 Streptococcus sp. 2_1_36FAA | reverse complement strand
TAGCTGCAGGTCTATCTCCGGAAGAGCTTAAGACTACCTATCTCAATATTAACCTAAGTTATTAACTAGAAAGAGGAAAAAATGTTAGAAAACTTTGTAAAAGTGGCGGATATGCCCCAAGAAGTTATTGAAAAATACAAGGATCAAGTTTCAGCTGAGTTAGTTCAAATTTGGCAGGAGGATGGCTTGGGAACCTTTTTAGATGGTTATCTAAAAGTCATCAATCCAGATGACTATCTTGAACTTCTCCAAGATAGTTATTTCAGAGGAGATATCTCTTTTCCTATGTTCGTAACAGCCTTTGGAGATATTATTACTTGGGAAAAGAATGAATTTGTTGGTATTGTAAAATACAATCTTCAAGACTGCGACATTATTATCAAGAGCCTGAAATATTTTCTTCAGTATTTAGATAACTCATATGTGACTGATAACTTTGAACTGGATCTATATAGACAGGCTGTGTTAAAACAAGGTCCCTTGTCTTATAACCAATGTTTCGGTTTTGTTCCTTTACTAGCCTTGGGAGGAGTAAAAGATGTGGACCATATGGATAAGGTAAAAACCTTGGAGCACATTTACCTCATGTACCAGCTCACAGGCGGAGTAATGGACGATTGATAACAAAAAACCACCCTCGAGGTGGTTTTCTTGTGGCTTATCAAACGCTGGTCCATATGGTTTATGGTATACTAGGGTTGTAGAGCCAGCAAACTTTAGTGACAACTTTACAAAAAGTAGTGCCCGTGTCTACAATGCATCTGATGATGTCGCTCGAGGCGCGAAAGAGACTGGCAAAGGTCTTAATAAGCTAGAGATACCTGAAACTGAGCCTAGATTCGGTGAAAGAAAAATCTCTCAAGAAGAATATAATGGTTTACGATCAGAGACTCCTACTCAGGAAATAAGGGATATGGTAAATGATGGCATTACATTGCCAATGAATGACCCTGTAATACCTGGAAATGAGATTACAAAACGTTTAGAAGCTGACCATATTGTATCTATGGATAGAATTACGAGAATGGATGGATTTGAGAAACTAACTATAGTGCAACAACTTGAAGTGTTGAATTATGAGGATAACTTTGTTGGTCTTAGTAAGTCAGCCAATGCCTCAAAGGGCGCCAAAACTTATGAGGATTGGACGTTGTACAAGAAAACAGGAGTGCCTATTGATTCAGCATTCAGAGCTGAGATGATGATGAAAGAAAAGAAACTTGAACGACTTTTACAAGGTATGATAGATAATTTTGTCAAATATAATGGAGGGTAATAGATGACTCAATCTGAAAAAATCACTTTTTTAAATAGATATACTCTATCGTCTAAAAATAAAGTAGAATTTATAACTGATAAATCAACAATTGTAAATGCACCGATTCCAGAATATTGGAAAGCGGCTTTTCTAGCCGATACTTTGGAAGATAGAAAATCAATTGTTTTAGGAGAATGGCAGAAATATCTTGCAAGGGAATTGAGCAATACTATTCTTTATCTACAAACATATCTGACTGATATTGAGTTGATGAGAATTGGAGAAGAGTATTCTATTTTGTATACACTTCTTAGTTACAAGACTCAGAAGACAGCTTTCTACGAAGGGAAAAATCCACTATCTGAATCAAATTTTGGTAAAAAATTTGACTGTACAGTTGAAAATATAGATAAAACAATTGTAAACTTTTACACAAAAGTTCATAATGGTTTTTATTACTATCCGAGTAAAACAATGGGCTTGGATAGCGCTGAAAATATCGATTCTATGGCTGATTTTGAATGGGAATATGAAGACCAGCTAGAGATGGATTTGACCTCTTGCTACAACTTTTTCAGTAACGGGATGGGGACCTATATCGTTCTGGATTTGACACAGAATATAGAAACTGGAGCTTATCTTTGGTCTAGCAGAGAAGTACCAAAAAGTGGTCTAAATTTTTGGGACTTCATTGATGAGTGGATAATCATTGGCTTGGATTTTTAAGTTTTTGAATTGAAATTGAATTACCAAACGAGGCAACCTGACTATCTTTGTTAGGTTGTTTTTGAAAATTCTGAAGGTTTGGCCAAGATCGGAGCTAGTCAGAGGGGTGCCAGTGAGTTCCAACAAGAAGTCAGCGAGCAGTTGGCTAAGCATAGCGATGACGTAGCCAAAGGCTTAGAAGAGACTGCAGAAACAGGAAAACGAGTAGCCGATAATTTTGCTGATGATATTGGGGAAGAGATTCCCCGCTTGGATGAGGTTTCTGTTGAATTTAAATATAAAGATAAATTTGATAAAAAAGAATTTTCTCGTCAATTAAAAGGTCAACAAGATGGGTTGAATGATTTGACCGTTCAAGAATACTTTGATAATCGTGAGCGCTACTTGAAGGAAGGGCGTTCTAAAGAGGGTAGTAAGGCTCAGAAATTAGCTAGACAAAAGGCGTACGAAAATAAAATTGATGAACTTGTTGAAAGTGGGCTTTCTCCTAAAGAAGCTCAAGTTGAAGCTAAGGAATGGCTGAAGGAGCAGGCAGCTCTTCATGATCCAGATCAAATTGCTGGTGGAGATCCAACAAAAATTTCAGGTATGGGTGATCGTCGTGTCAATTCTTCACGGGGCTCTCAGTGGAAAACGCGAATTGGATGCCATGGACGAACAAATACGAAAACTAGCTGGTTGGAACCGAAAGGGTTTGA